>JAFIFA010000051.1 GCA_020832225.1 Balneolaceae bacterium | reverse complement strand
CTGCTTTGAGTCCATTGTGGTTAAACAACTCGCAACACGAATACTCGGAACCCGTAACTCGATAAGAAGCTCAAAGCAGCGCAAAATTTTGAGATAATTTCCCTCTGTAACCTATGCACTATTTCTTGTATTTAGGACCCGGATCCCTATGTCACGTTTGTCAACTATCTACTGCCCATTGCTGCGTGCATTTGCGCAGTCCCGTCTTACCTCTCACGTCTGACGTCTCCCACTAACCTAAAATCTCATCAAAACCCCCTCCACCTGACTGCAATAGTGCCCGCCAAAGAGATTTACGTGGACCAGCAGCGGGTAGAGATTGTAGATAGGAATCCGCTCTTCGAAGCCGGGTTCAAGGGGCGATACCGATTCATAACCGCTGTAGAACGAGCTTGGGAAACCGCCAAACATCCGGCTGAAGGCGAGATCCATCTCTGGATGGCCGTAGTAGACGGCGGGATCGATCAGAACAGCACGCCCTGAGCTGTCGTACAGATAGTTGCCGCTCCAGAGATCGCCGTGGATGAGGGATGGATCAGTAAATGGAAAGTTGTCGTCCAACTTTGCAGCGAGTCGCTCCCACGATCGGGTGATTCCGGAGTCCAGTTTGCCGGAATCGATGGCCATTTTGAGCTGGGGTTTGATCCGCTCTTCAGCGAAAAAATCGCTCCACTCCGAATGTTGGCTGTTGCTCTGTGGAAGGGATCCGATGTAGTTGTCGGTGAAAAGGCCAAACTGATCAGAGTTGTTCTTGTGGAGATCGGCCAGATCTGCGCCAAACTTGAATGGATCACCGGAGGAGCCCTCATCAATATACTCCATCAACAGAAATCCCGGTCGGTCGCCGGCAGGAGATTCCGACAGGATCACTTCAGGAATACGGATAGTGACTGAGGCATCACCGAGAATCCGGAGACCTTCTGCCTCTTTCTCAAAAAAATCGGGAGGAGCGTTGCTGTTCCACTTCAGGAAGAGTTCGCCCTGATCGGTAACGATCATTGCGGCTTGGTTGATACTCCCACCACCAATAGGTGTGCTGCTTTGGATGGTCTGGTTATGTTCGGACTTTAGGAATTGAGTGAGTTTGTCGGGTAGATTCATAATTTCGAGTCTGGGATAAGAATTTGGCCGGAGAGCCACCCTCGTTTTTTTGAATCAATCTATTCTCAACATTCTGATTGTGGATTAATTTAAAAATGGAGAAGGAATCAAAAACCCTCTTTACCTTCGTCTGATACAGAATTGGCCATTCTCTCTACCTCTTAAAATGATGTCTAGTTCATAGAATAGATCATATGGAGAATATAGATCTTGTCACTTTTCATCTTCGGCGGCATCTTTTTCCTGATTCAGGATATATTGGATCTCTTTTTCGATCAAAGGTCGAAGATGTTTGTTAAGGGAAGCTTCTGTCACCAAATCCACCTTTAGGTTCAATAAGCGGCTCAATTTTTCCTCCAATCCAACAAGCTCGAGTAAATTGACATTTTCTAAATCAACCAGCAGATCCAGGTCACTTTGATTGGATTGTTCATTTCGAACCCTGGAGCCAAAAACACCGATTCTATTGGGCTTGTACGGATCAAGTGTTTGAATGATGATATCTTTTTCGTGTTGGGTGATCATCTTTAAAGATAAGAAATAAAAAGCGGTGATAATGAATGATGGCCTATATCCAACTACCTATGAAAACTTCTTATTCTATCCATCCTATTCACTGAATAGAAACATCAACAAAGGCTGTTGTGATTTATTGAAATTAGTGGTCTATCCGTTCACTCAGTTCATCCAGCAGCTTTTCACAGCTTCGGCGAAGCACTTCGTATACATGCTCAAACCCGTCCATTCCGCCGTAATAGGGATCCGGTACATTCTTGTCGTCGGGTTGAGGGTCGAACTTCCTCATCATCAACACCTTATCGGTGTACTTTCCATTTTTGTCGAGCTCTTTGATGTTGCTGTAGTTCTCGTGATCCATCGCAAAAATGAGGTCAAATTCCTCCAGGTCAGCCGCTTCAAATCGTCGGGCACGGGAGTGGAGTTTAACGCCATGGCGGTTTGCGGTCTGCTGACTCTTACTATTAGCCGGCTCACCAATATGATAGGCTGAGGTGCCGGCAGAATCGATGTAGAAATAGGATTGCAGCCCTCGCTCGTTTACCAAATGCTGCATGATCCCCTCAGCCGTCGGGCTCCGGCAGATATTGCCCAGACAGACAAAAACGATTTTATAGGGCTCTTCTTTGGTGATTGGTCTAATGTTGGTCATGGAGATTTTAAATTGGACGAGACGATTAGTTGTGTTTTTTTTGATTTGTTTATTGTTTATGTGCATTTAGAAACCTAAAAAAAACAGGTAGTTATGGAAAAGTTAATTGTGGAATATTTGCAATGTTAATGTTTGGTGTATTTATGACCATCTCGCTTTCTGTTGAGATAGAAGGTGATAAATATACTGATAGTGATCAGATTGAACTTATTGAAACTTCTTCGTTTTTCGCAAATGTGGTGAATCAATGTGGGCAATCAAATTTTAATAGGGATATATCTTTGAGCTTTAGACTAGGTTCCTTAATGGCATCAGATAGGGGAGAAGAGGATAGTGATATCTGTGATGGTTCTGTTCAGTGTAGAACCATGGCTCCTGATTGCAATGGTTGTATGTTCTTAACAACCTGTAATTTTTGCGGTTGCACAATGAAGAGTGTAACTGGTCCTGGTTCAGGCTCAGGAACCTGTGGTTAGAATAAGTTAAAATTTAGATTTTTAATTTTCATCAACATAGACTCACAAATAATTATCTATGAAGTTATTTCGTCTCTTTTTTGGTATAAAAATCTTGATACTACTTGTGTCATGTTCTGCCCAAGAAGAGGTAGATGTTGTGATCGATCATTCTGATCTTTCTGAATTGGAACAGGCCGGCTTCATTGATGGCGAAGAGCTTTTTATCGCCAATGCAGTTGGGATATTCAATGTAGGAGACCGGTATATTATGGTCTCAGATGATCAGGATGATCGGTTATTTCATCTGTTTGATTCTGCGGAGTTGAAATACCTTTACTCTTGGGGGAGCAGAGGTAGTGGTCCGGATGAGTTTCCATTTACACCGATACGGCAGATAAACTCGATGGCAGAGAGAGTTTACATTTACGAGATTGGATCAAGAGAAATGCGGGTCTTTGAGATAACCGACAGCACACTACTCGAGATAGAGAGGTTTACGCTTGAGCTGGATGGACAGGTTGAGCCGTTAAATAATTTGACCCTTATCAATGAGGAGCTTTTTGTTTCTGATACCGATCTTTCCGTTGAAACTGGAGAGACTGAGTATGTGATGATTGCGCCAAACGATAGTGAGCCACTTAAGGAGTTCGGAGCCTTTCCTGAATCAGACCTAACGGGTTTGGAGCGTGCATTCAGATACTTTAAAACAACACGAGCTTCCCCGGATGGTAAACGGTTTGTGAGTGCTTATCTCTATGATAATCTGATTAAAATATACACTACAGAAGGAGAGCTTGAACGAGAGATTATGATATCGGATTCAGGATTGGATAATCCGTCTGGTGAGCCGGGTGAGTATCAATACCGGGTTGTTGAACATGTCACTGATAATTATATCTACGCCAGGGGGATCCGGGCAGATCGTGATCAACTTGCAGAAAATCCGGATATCTCCAGGCCAACAATCGAAATCTGGAATTGGGAGGGTGAACTGGTCTACCACGCAGCTTTTAATCTGCCTGTAAGCAGGTTTACCGTTTCTGAAAAAAATGGCACCATCTACGCTACAACACATATGGATAGTGAGGGGATCTATCTCTATGACCTGCCTCTTTTGGGAGATTAGGGGCCTGTTATTTTATTGAGCAGTATTGAATGCAGGAAACCTATATTAATCCCTTGAACACAACCTGTTGACTGAATTTTTTGATAGAAGCCCGATTAACATGACAGTATCACTCAGTTTGCTAATCTCCATCCCACATTTAACCTGACTTTCTCTCTCCCTCCCTATATCTTAGCCCGCCTTTGCGGAGCGGTTAGAAAAATCAAAGCGCCCGCAGGTATTTACATTCCTGAGGTTTTCGTATATTAGGTACTTACTTGAAATTTTTTTGATGAACGATTTCGTTCTGTATGGCTAAACAATTTGAAGAAGTAAAACAGCTTGCGTATCCCAAGGCGGAAGTGAAAACACTGAACTGGTGGAACGAGAAGAAGATTTTTCAGAAAAGTCTCTCGTCCCGCGAGGACGGCATTCCCTTCACTTTTTTTGAGGGTCCACCAACCGCTAACGGTAAGCCGGGCATCCATCATGTGATGGCACGCACGGTGAAAGATCTCTTTTGTCGCTACAAAACCCTGAAGGGATTCCGGGTGGAGCGCAAAGGGGGGTGGGATACTCACGGACTCCCCGTAGAGATTGAGATTGAAAAAGAGCTCGGCCTCGAAGGGCGCTCGCAGGTTGAGGAGTATGGGCTCGCCGAATATAATGAGAAGTGCCGCGAGAGCGTGCTCAAATACAAGGACCTTTGGGATGATCTCACCTCACGAATGGGTTACTGGGTAGATCTTGAGAACCCCTATATCACGTTCGATAACGACTACATCGAATCTGTATGGTGGGCCTTCAAGCAGCTCTACGAGAAAGGTCTGGTCTATCAGGGCTACAAAATCCAGTGGTACTCACCCGGCAGTGGAACAGTTCTCTCTTCCCATGAGGTGAGCCTCGGCTACAAGGAGACTCAGGATCCGTCCATCTACGTGAAATTCCCACTGGATGCCGACGAAAACGTCTATTTCCTTGCCTGGACCACAACACCGTGGACTATCATCTCCAATATGGCGCTTGCCGTTAATCCGGAGCTTGAATATGTGAAGGTCCGCGTGTCGGAAGATGACCGAACTGAGCACTACATTCTGGCAAAAGGGTGCTTGGATGAGGCGCTCAGTCACGATTATGAAATTATTGAGACCTACAAAGGCAGTGAACTGGTAGGTTGGGTCTACAAGCCGGTTTTTGAATTTGCTGCTAAAGAGCACGATAAAAAGAGCGCATGGCGTGTAATTGAGGCAGACTACGTGACGACTGACGAAGGTACCGGTGTGGTTCATACAGCTCCTGCATTTGGTGCTGATGACTATGAGACCTGTAAAGAGGCCGGTATCCCGATGTTCAACCCGATCGACAGGGAAGGAAAATTTACCGCCCAGGTTCCTGATTTTGAGGGACAATGGTTCAAGGATGCCGACAAGGATATTGCGCGGGCCATTAAGGATAAACATCTGATGTACCGCCATGAGACCTACCTTCACAACTATCCGTTCGACTGGAGAAAGGGAACTCCCCTGATGTCGTACCCGGTGGAGTCGTGGTTTATCCGCACCACCGATGTGAAGGATAAGATGGTTGCCCACAACAAGAAGATAAACTGGAAGCCGGAGAGCACCGGTACCGGTCGTTTTGGCACCTGGCTCGAAAATAATGTGGACTGGGCCGTGTCGCGCCAGCGCTATTGGGGAACCCCGATACCGCTCTGGGTCAGCGATGAGAACCCGGATTATGTCGAATGCATCGGCAGCGTTGAAGAGCTACGCAAGAAGGCGGGAATCAGCGAAGATGTTGAGATCGACCTCCATCGTCCTCACATTGATGAGTTTACCTGGGAGTGCCCGGAAGGCGGAACCATGAGGCGAATCCCTGATCTGCTCGATGTATGGTTCGACTCCGGTGCAATGCCGTGGTCTCAGTGGCACTATCCGTTCGAGAATAAGGATAAGTTTAAAGAGAATTTTCCTGCCGACTTTATCGCGGAAGGGGTGGATCAGACCCGTGGATGGTTCTACACGCTCCACGCACTTGCCACAATGCTCTTTGACAAGCCTGCCTACAACAATGTGGTGTCGAACGGACTCGTTCTGGATGCCAAGGGCGAGAAGATGAGTAAGTCGAAAGGCAATACCGTTGATCCGTTTGAGGTGATTCAGAAGTATGGCGCCGATACGGTTCGCTGGTATATGATGAGCAACTCCTCTCCGTGGGAGAACACTCGGTTCAGTGAAGAGGGGCTTCAGGAGACACAACGTAAGTTTTTCAACACTATCGTGAATACCTACTCTTTCTTCGCCATGTATGCGAATATCGACGGGTTCACCTACTCCGGTTCACCGCTGGCCAAGTCGGAGCGTACAGAGATGGATCGATGGATCATCTCCCGCCTCAACACCACTGTGAAGCAGGTGGATGAATTTCTGGAAGAGTATGAGCCAACGCGTGCAGCAAGAGAGATCGAGCTGTTTGTGGAGGAGCTGAGTAACTGGTATGTACGGCGCAGCCGGCGCCGTTTCTGGAAAGAGGGGAGCAGCCTCAACAAAACGGCCGCTTATCAAACACTTTATGAGTGCCTGGCGAGCCTGGCCAAGATTGTGAGCCCGATTGCGCCCTATTTTGGTGAGTGGCTCCATCAGAAGCTGAACAGCGTTACCGATCAGGACGAAGAGTCGGTGCACCTCTCATTCTACCCAACGGTGGAGGAGACGGCGATTGACAAGCAGCTGGAGCGACGTATGGAAGTTGCGCGCACCGTAAGCTCCATTGTGCTGCGTGTGAGAAATCAAATCGATGTTAACGTGCGTCAACCACTTTCACGTATTATATTGCCGATGGAGAGTGGTGAGCGATCTGTAGTTGAGGCGGTTCGGGATATAATTCTGGATGAAGTAAACGTTAAGGCTATAGAGTTTGTGGACGATGACTCCGGAATTGTTAGCAAAAGCGCTAAACCCAATTTCCCGGTTCTCGGCAAGCGTCTTGGGCCGAAGATGAAGGAAGTGGCCGGCAAGATTAAAAGTCTGGACACTGACCAAATCTCCGAATTTGAAGAGAACGGGACCATTAGTCTGGAACTTGAGAGCGGCGAAACTGTAAGAATTTCGTCTGATGAGATCGAAATTCTCCGTACCGGACTGAAAGGGTGGTCTGTAGAGACCGAGGATGGAATCACAGTTGCTGTGGATACGGAGATCACTCCCGAATTGATGAAGGAGGGGCTCTCGCGTGAGTTTATTAATCGTATACAAAATATGCGGAAAGAAGCCGATTTTGAGGTAACCGACCGCATCGTGATTGGATTCAGCGGATCTGATGATCTGTCGGAAGCGATCGCATCCTCTTCGGAGACGGTAAAAACTGAAACCCTTGCTGAAGAGATTGAACAGAGACTACTTGAGGTATCTGATTTCGTAAAATCGTGGGAAATTGAAGGTTCCCAGTGCGAAATTTCGATACGAAGAACTACTAACAAATAATCATCACTACTATGGCATCTTCAAAAGATTCCAAAACTTCGGATAGAGTATCTCCTTACAATGATGAGGAGCTTGAGTATTTTAAGGAGATCATTATTAAAAAACGTGATGAGGCTGAGCAGGAGCTTACAACCCTGCAGAACCTCCTGCGCGAAAGCATGGAGAACGCTTCAGATGAATCGGCATACTCCTTTCATATGGCAGATGCCGGAACAGACGCTCAGGAGCGTGAGAAGACCTATATGCTCTTCAACCGCACGAAGAAGTTTGTCCGCTATCTGGATGATGCGCTGAAGCGTATTGAAAACAAAACCTATGGCGTCTGCAAAGTAACCGGGAAGAAAATAGCGAAGGGTCGTCTTGAGGCGGTTCCGCACACCCAGCTCAGCATCGAGGCCAAACTCAAACGAAGGTAATTTGACCGAGCGTACCAAAAAACTACTGGTTCTCTTCGTTCCGGCTGCCATTGTCTTGATTATCGATCAGATAACCAAGCAGATGATCTACCACAATCCGTCCCTTCACCGGGTTGAATTGATCGAAGGCTGGCTGGCACTGAACTTTACCAAGAATCCTGGTATGGCCCTCGGTATGGACTGGCTCTCCACGCCCATGATCAGCATGGTGGCGATCATTGCCACCATAGGGATCGTGACCTATATCCTGATGACCCTGAAAAAGGCCAATTTTGCCTATCTGGCCTGTATGGGACTTATAATCGGTGGTGCGCTTGGAAATATCACCGATCGGTTCATTATGGGCTACATTGGCGGCTATGGCGGAATGCTTGAAGGTGCCGTAGTCGACTTTATCCACTTTACGGCATCTATCGGTGATACGCCGGTTTTCCCCTACATTTTCAATGTGGCCGATATCGCAATAAGTACATCGATCATCGCCCTGCTGATTTTTCATAAAAAGATCATGCCGGTTGAAGAGGAGGTGAAAGATCAGGATGAAGCTGAGCCAACTCAGAGTTCAGCAGAGGAGAATATTGTACCCGAAAACCTCTCTCAAGAGTTGAACGATCAGGAGACCATTGCCGACGAGGCGAAAGAGAAAGGGTTGTAACGGTTTATTTGTTGAACTGTTGAATTGTAGAATCGTTGAGAGCCGGAAGGCGGAAGCGGGTAAGAATTTAGTTGAGGGTTGAAGTTCCCCTCTTGAGAGGGGATATGTTTGAACAAAAAGGCGCAGCCTGATTTGTGAAAATAAGGGGTGTGTTCGTGTGGGCCAGACAAATCGCTATCATCCGAAAACCTACTTGCAAACTCTTTCCCACTGCGCCTCGGTGAATCCCGTTCCTTTTCAAAAACCACTCCTCGGCACGGGAATCGTGAATCTCTTTGTGGTTTCTACCCATATGTTGTCCCTGGCGGGACAAGTGCTATTATGAACTCCAGTTGTTCAGGGCTGAGTTGGTTCGCCTTTCAGGGCTGGTGAAGAGTGCTGAAAGGGTGAAGCTCAAAGGAGGCGACATCTAATTAATGGTTTCGCAGCGCTCTCTGCGCCTTCTCTGTGGTAAAAACTTCCCCTTATTCTAATTAAAGCCCGAATTGCCTTATAGTGGAAAAATGAAAAAAGGGCCTCGTCAATAACCCGAATCACTAAACCCGCAACTCGTAACGCAGACAGCTCAAAAGAGCGCTAAGATCACACATAGTTTCCCTTCGCGACCTTTGTTCCTGCGTTGTGTTCGTTGTGGTTAAATCAATCCGCAACACAAAAAAGAATAGATTGGCAGATCTAAGCCAAATCTCGATTTCACGGTTGTCAAATGTCTACTGCCAATTGCTGCGTGCATTTGCGCAGTCCCGAACCATCGGGGTCAACTTTCCCCTATAAGGATTAGCTAAACATCCAGGGATTGCCATTAGCAAAAGAAATACCCTCGGCAGATATAGGCTCTAGCTACACCCCTCGTCTGCCTCCGCTTCTGCTCCCCTCAAGGGAACCTATTACTCGCGACTCATGACTCACGACTCATCTCTCAATTGCCCTTAGTCACTCAAGCATCAGCCGCTTTAGAAATCCTTCTCTTGTCTGTGGCTTATCCAGCTTCTCTTCGGGGTGATCCGTATCGATGTGGTCGAGCGGAATAGGAACTTCATCCACCATCTCAAGTCCAAAGCTGTTCAGTCCCACTCTCTTTACAGGATTGTTGGTAAGGAGCTTCAGTTTTCGGATGCCGAGACTGTGAAGAATCTGTGCTCCAACGCCATAATCCCGGGCGTCCATTTTGGAGCCAAGTTTCGCCTTGATCTCCTCCTTGGAGTGTCCCTCATCCTGAAGGCGGATTGCGGTAAGCTGGTCGGTGATGGAGAACTCACGGCTGTTCTGATCCATATAGAGAACTACGCCACAATCCGACTTGTCAACCAGTCTTAGGCTCTGCTGCAGAATAGCAGTCTTATCACTCCGCTTGCTCCCAAAGATATCGGCAAGGGGGTTTGCAGAGTGTACGCGAACGAGAACCGGATCTTCGTAGGTCCAGCTCCCTTTGGCAAAAGCGAGATGGTTTTCGCCGGTCAGTTTCTCCTCAAACACATGAAGCTTGAAGTCGCCGTAGATGGTCGGCATATCGACGCTCATAACATTTTTCACGAGCGACTCATGCTTCATTCGGTAGGCGATCAGATCCTTGATGGTCACCAGCTTCATGTCGAACTTTTTGGAAAGCTCGATCAGTTCGGGAAGCCGGGCCATTTCACCATCATCATGCATAATTTCGCAGATGATGCCGGCGGGTGAGCAGTCGGCAAGGCGGGCGAAGTCGATCGCTGCCTCCGTATGGCCGGCACGTCTCAGAACCCCGCCATCCACGCCAATCAGCGGAAAAACGTGACCGGGTCGACGGAAGTCATTCGGACTAGCTTTGGGGTTGATCATCTCCCGGATGGTATTCGCGCGGTCAGGTGCGGAGATACCGGTGGTTGTCAGCTCTTTGTGATCGATGGAGATCGTGAAGGCGGCTTCATCCGGATCGGCGCCCTCGGTTACCATGTAGTCCAGCTTTAGCTCCTTGGCGCGGTGACGCGTAATCGGCACGCAGACCAGGCCGCGACCATATTTCACCATGATGTTGATCGCCTCCGGGGAGGCTTTCTCTGCGGCCATCAGGAAATCCCCTTCATTCTCGCGATCTTCATCATCTACCACGATGATCATTTTTCCGGCGCGGATATCCTCAATTGCCTCAGGAATGGTATGAAAAGGGGAACGACTCATAGCTATGCTTTGGTAAATGCTGTGCAAAGATTGTTGAGGTGTTGTCCGGATAACGCAATAAGATCCATATCAACACCTCTATCTGCAAAAAATCAGATGCGGGACCCTCCTCAATGGGAGTCTATCTTTTCACTCTTATTTCTTGTTCGGGTTTACATCGGTGATGGAGCTCTTCTGAAAACGGGCTTTCACACCGCTGTCAATTTCGAGCAGAACAGTCTCCTCTTCGATGGAGTTCACGATGCCGAACATACCACCGGAGGTAACAACTTTATCGCCACGCTTCATTTCTGAAACCTTGTTCTGAATCTCTTTCTGGCGTTTGCTCTGCGGACGGATGATAAAGAAGTAGAATACAAAGAAGAGTGCACCGAGAAAAAGGAGATTGATGATAGCACCGTCTCCACCACCGTCAGGTGATCCCATCAGAAAAAATACGTTTAAAAAACTCATCTAAAATCGTCTGTTTAATTCATGGTTGATAGCCTGTTAAGATAGAGCTTTCTCAATCCTGTAGCAAAACGGCTTGCAATAGTAGTGGGTTAAAAGTGGGGTTTAGCAGATTGAGTGCGTGCTCCTGTGGGGTGTATAGTTTGCAGGGTCGACTATAAGGTTAGTGCCTTGTTGATTAGTTCAGGTGCCATATTACTAATAAACAGAAAGTTTTTGTTGTTTATCAATAAAAATTTACCGTAATTAGGTACGGGAATTAGAATAAATAGTATACTATGAAGTCACCATTTTCAATAAAAATCGTTGTTTGGGCATGTAATATTACGTTGGTAATTCTTGCCTTATCATTTCTCTTTGGGCTCTTCTACTTTGCAAAGCTGCCTTCATTAATCGCGCCGAATATTGATCTGGAAGGAGTTGCCAAGACGAGCTATCGTGTGTCTCAAAGCTTTTTAGGAGACAACTATAAATATGAGCGGGTGATTGATGTGGAGGATGGCGTTGATGAGGAGAACTACTATTTTACGTCATTGGATAACGTCTACAGGGTCTCTTTTTCAGACTCTCTTACACTTAAGGCAAGTAAGGTCAATCAGGAGCTTAGCTCTTCGGAGAGCAGTTATTTTGGGCTTATCCAAGGTAGAACGATCGTTGCAGAGTCTACAAATGGAGTTCCGGTACGCTATGCAGTTCCGGCGGTCTCTCTCGAAAAAGAGGTGTTCGTTTCCTATGCAAGAACAAATTCACTGAGTATGTTGCTTGTGATTCTGTACGGAATCGTTTTTATCTGGTATTTGCGAAAATTCATTGCGGGTCTTCTCACCCCGGGCTTCTTTACCCGAAACAACGCGTTTTACCTTAAAATCACCGCCTGGATGGCTATTGCCGCTCCTTTTTTTATGTGGCTCTGGACCTCACTTATCAGACCCGATCTCTTCGCTGATCTTCGGTTTGAAAATGCATCGGCGGTAAGTTCCGGTTTAAGTCAGCCTCTGATAATGCTTCTTTTCGGGCTGGTGCTGCTGGCCATTGCCTGGAGTTTTGACCAGGGCGTTAAACTTCAAAAAGAACAGGAGTTGACGATATGAAAGCTACTGGACGCTGGTCTATAGTCTCCCTTATCCGTTTCACGGTACAGTTTGCCTGGGCAGTCGTACTTGCATTTACCGTCATAGCTGGTGCGATGTTCATCATCGGGCTTGTCACCGGTACTTCTTTGTTTCCAATGGGATTCCCGGTTTATCTTGAGGCGAACAGCTACATCAAGGATCTTCGGGGGCTTTTTGAGCCCGGAACGGTTGTTTTTCAATCGTTTGCCGGCATACGAGTCAATTATTTCAGCTTTCAGGAGCTGTCGATCTCCACTATTCTGGTTGGGTTAATTCAAGTTGGTCTCTTAGGATATACCCTCTACGCACTCTCGGTTCTGAAGCGACCGCTCAATTCGATGGCGCTAGACAGGGTATTTGAACCCGAAAATGGAAAAGACCTTAAAACGGTCTCTCTGCTGCTGCTTTTTGCAGCACCACTGAAATATGGATATGAGTGGTTCAGCCGTTGGAATTTTGAGTCTGTCATCGGCACGGCAGAACTTACGTTAATGCCGCCCTCCTTCGATTTTACTCTGCTGATGGCCGGATTTACCTGCTATGTGGTGGCCGAGATCGTGAATCAAGCCGCAATCATGCACGATGAGCAAAAACTGACGGTGTAGTTATGGCAATCATCGTAAATCTTGACGTGATGCTGGCCAAACGGAAGATGAGTCTCACCGAGCTTTCTGAGCGGGTTGATGTCACCATCTCCAATCTCTCCATCCTGAAAACCGGCAAAGCGAAGGCGATTCGCTTCTCCACCCTCGAAGCGATCTGTGAAGCACTTGATTGTCAGCCGGGAGATATTCTGGAGTACCAGTCGGATCAGTAAGGAGTCTGGCTACATAAGGCCGTTTGATGAATGAGCTCTATGTTGATCATTAGCTCTTAGATCGCCTGATGCCGTCCCGGATCAGCGTTAAATCGGAACGTCTATCATTCGGTTTTTTGGTATATCGCTCCAGCCAGCGCATGTCCAGCAGATATTTTAATACGGCAAACGCCCGGCCATTCAGCACCAGGTTGCCGGCAATAAAAAATGCTGAATCGGGCCCATCAGAGAGTATAAGCGGATTGATGGGATAGGGTTTATATCGGGAAAGTGGTTCTCCTTTTAAAAGGGCCAACATATTCTCTCTGATAACGAGCCCCTGCTTCACCGCATGAACACCAATCTGGGGATAGTTTTTGCCATCTACATCGGTCATGTCGCCGGCCGCAAAGATATCCGGGTTGTTTTTAACCCGAAGCGTTTCATCAGTGATGATTCGTCCGGTACTGCTGGTGGGCAGATCGTGTGAAAGAAGCAGCGATTGAGGTCGGTTACCGGCTGACAGAATGGTGTGGTCAAATTGCTGAATAAGCTCTTTAGTAACGGTTGTGTCGATCTTGAGTGTTACACCTCTGTTTTTCAACCTCTCTGCTACCATAGAAGATAGTCTTTTGGGGAAGGATGAGAGTATTCGATCGCTCCTTTCAACAACCGTGATATGAGGCTGGTATGGAGAATCAGGGTGGGATAGATTGAGGGCCAACTCCGAGCCGGCTGCACCGCCGCCCGCAATGAGAAGGCTCTCCGCATCACCATTCTTAAGCTGCTCCCTGAAGTTTAGCAGAGAGGTAAGCGGTTTGACGGGGTAGATTGTCTCTCCGCTAAATGCCGGTTTTGTGGCGGCACCCAGGTTGACCAAGAGACGGTGGTAGGGGATGATTTCACCCGTTTCCGTTTCAACAGTTTTATCTTCCCGGTTGAGTGCCGTTGCCTTTCCCTGTATGAACGTGACGCCGTAACGCTCGCAGAGCAGCTTGAGATCTACGGAAGTCTGTTCCCTGTCAAGAAATCCACCTGTAAATTGTGGCACGGTGCCGGAGTAGATCAGCTCGCGATTGTCGTTGAGAACAATGATTTGACCGCCTGCCTCTCTGATCTGTCTCCCGATTTTAATGAGCGGGAGCGCAGCGTGTCCGGCGCCCGTTATCAGGACTGTTTTTAGTTTCTCAGACGGTATAATCTGTGGCTTTTTTCTCAAAAGGTGAAGTACCGAACATCTTTACGGCTCATATACTCTGCCACTTCCGGTGGTGATGCGACTCCTATTCCTTCAGAAAGGTCGGCTTCACTATATTCACGGTTGGGTAGGAAGATGCCGCAAACTTCAACGTTGACGCCATTGTTAATCAATCCGCCAAGCAGCTCTTTAGGAGATCGTCCGGCCGGTTCAAACGAAGGTGATTCAGAATCTCTTATTGCCAGCTCACCCGCTTCACTGCAGAGAAGTACCCGTACGGGGACATCCCTGTTCAGTGATTGAGTGGCCAGAACCATCGCCATCATCTGGGTTTCTGCATCGCCTGATGTCAGTACGACAAAGAGTTCATCGTGATCTTCGGTGCTTGCTGAAGCGTTCATTGTGAGTCCTGCGGCTAAAAGTATAAGGAGTAGTGTTTTCATGATTTTTCTCTGTTATTTAGGATTTAAATACGGGTATAAACTCTTTAAGTGGCATGTCTCCGGATGGTGAGCTGCCATTTTTATCTCTCTCAAGGGTCATTTCATAGAGAACCTTATCGGTGCGATAGTACCGCTTTTGGTAGTAGACCGGTTTGTTGCCAATGGTGTAGGAGATCCGGTCAATAAGCAGCAGCGGTGAATGTTCAGGGACTTTAAGATCGGTCTCAAGCTCTGCGGTGCAGATCTCTGCGGAGATGCGATAACACCCTCGAACAATCGGTATGTCATAATTCTCCTCAAGTACCTTATAGATGGTGCTTTCACGGAGGCTCTTTTCATCCAGAAGTTGTCCGTACAAGATTGGCAGCCAGGTGCTGTCGAATGCTACAGGTTCACCATCACCAAGCCGCAGACGGTCGATCTGTATCACTTTTGTGCCCTCTTCAATGTCCAGAATATCAGCCAGCCAGGAGGGGGCCTCAATGGTTTTGAACTCGCGAACAAGAGATGAAGCCTCAAGGCCGGCTTTGCTCATATCTTCGTTGAAATCGGTGAGGCGAATCAGGTTGTGGGGTGCACGGTCATCACTTACAAACGATCCGAGCCCCTGACATCGATAGATGATCGATTCACTCTCCAGGGATTGCAGTGCCCGTCGTATTGTAACCCGGCTAACGTTAAATTTTTTTGCCAGTTCATTCTCTGACGGCAGCTTTTCGTCAGGCTTGTAATTTCCTTCTTCAATCTGGTTTCGCAGCCATCTGCTGATCTGGCTATGGCGAGGGATGCCTTCTTTGAGTTTCATTCTGAGCGGTGGTTTGTTAATAATCTTCGTCCTTAAAATAGTGAACCCAACTCGAAATATCAATACTTGTATTTACATGTATTTTGTCAGATATTTGAACTGAGCATTATTAATCAATGGAGTTCAGCAATGAATGAGATAAAAACAGATTCGGGTAAAGTTATTAAGGAGAAAGATGAATCGCTCTATTCAACTCATCATCAGGTTTTGATAGTGGGGGGAGGTTCGGCGGGAGTAACAGTTGCGGCACAGTTACGGAAAAAGTTGAAGCATAGTGATATCGCCATTATAGATCCGGCCAAAGATCATTTCTATCAGCCTCTTTGGACTCTCGCAGGGGTTGGTGTTGTAGATAAAGAGCAGACGCACAGAACCATGGAGAGTGTAATTCCTGAAGGTGTTGTGCTGATTGAGGACTCTGTAACAGAGTTTAAACCGGATAGAAATTTACTTTTCACCAAGAGAGGAAGCACCTACTCCTACGATTATCTGGTGGTGGCTCCTGGTATTCAGATCGACTGGGATGCAATTCCGGGACTTTCAGAGGGAATAGGTAGGAACGGAATCAGTAGCATCTACTCATATAGGTACGTGGATTATGTGAACAGATCTGTTCAGGATTTTAAGGGTGGAACGGCGCTATTTACCCAGCCAAATACCAAATTCAAGTGTGGTGGTGCTCCTCAGAAAATCATGTATATGGCTGCAGATACATGGAGAAAAAAGGGTTTGCTCGATAAGGCTCAAGTTCACTTTACAAGTGGCGGTAGCACCATTTTTGGAGTGCCGGAAATCGCCAAGGCACTTGAAAAGCCAATAAAGAGATACAGTATCAAGACCCACTTTCTACATAATCTTCGTGAGATTCGTCCTGACGAGAAGATTGCGGTCTATGATATCTATAAAAATGGAGTAGTGGAAGATGAGAAAGAGATGAAATTTGACTTCCTGCATGTTACACCGCCTCAAGGCGCACCTGAGTTCGTGAAAAAGAGTCTCCTGGCAGATAGTGAGGGCTGGGTGGATGTAGATAAGCATACACTGCAGCACGTTAGGTATGAGAATGTATTCAGCCTCGGAGATGCAGGGAATACACCAAATGCAAAAACAGGCGCCGCAATTCGAAAACAATCGAAGGTGGTATCATCAAATATGGCTTCAATGATCAGAAAAGGTGAACTAGACCGATCGGTCTCATATGACGGGTATGGTTCGTGCCCATTATTAACCGGCTACGGAAAACTGATACTCGCAGAGTTTGACTACAACAATAAAATGACACCCTCATTTCCGATCAATCAGGCTAAAGAGCGTCGGTCAATGTATCACATGAAGAAAGATGTTCTCCCTGTAATCTATTGGCAGGGAATGCTTAAGGGAAGGGCCTAAAGGATATTGAGTGGGAAATCAACTTGTATTGACAAGTACATACAAATGCCTTATCTTGTAATCAGAAACAAAAAACGAAATAAGAATCATCACTATGTTAGATCTACTTTATCAACCATGGCCCTGGTACATAGCCGGTCCGATTATCGGGCTAACAGTACCTCTACTGCTTCTAATGGGCGGAAAGATGTTTGGGGTGTCGGCCAACCTGAGGCATGCATGTGCGGCCTGTAATTTCGGAAACGTCGAGTTTTTCAACTACGACTGGAAGACAGCCGGCAAATGGAACATCACGTTTCTGGTTGGATCGGTACTTGGCGGATTTCTAGGCGGATATGTTTTTGCCAACCCCGAACCGATTGCGCTTGCACAATCCACAATCACCGATCTGCAGGCATTGGGCATTCAGGATTTTAACGGACTTGTTCCGGATGATCTTTTCTCCTGGGGCTCTCTCGGTTCAGCGGCCGGTTTAACTGTGCTTGTGCTGGGAGGATTCCTGGTAGGGTTTGGAGCGAGATACGCGGGCGGTTGTACATCAGGTCATGCTATATCAGGTCTCTCGGATCTTCAGCTTGCATCCCTGATAGCTGTTATAGGCTTCTTCATTGGTGGTTTGCTGATGACCTGGTTTATCTATCCAATCATTTTGGGTTAAGGACCACAACCTGTCAGTGTACCGTGAAGACGGTTCCTGACAGTGTTGTGCTAACAAAAAAGCATACATAAACAGAATGCTGTCTGATCTCTTGAAGCAGGCAGGTTCACAGAATTAAAGAGTATTATGAAATTCACTGAATATCTGAAATATCTACTGATCGGTACCGGCTTCGGCTTTGTACTGATGAAATCAGAGGTCGTATCCTGGTTCAGAATCCAGGAGATGTTCCGGTTTGATGCATTCCACATGTATGGAATTATCGGACTTGCTGTGATTGTCGGAATTATATCCGTACAGATCATCAAACGGAACAACATGAAAGATGCACAGGGCAACCCAATCTCAATACCACCAAAAGATCCCTCACAGGTGAAAAGGTATCTGATTGGCGGCAGCATGTTCGGGCTTGGCTGGGCGCTGCTTGGCGCATGTCCGGGACCGATGTTTGCACTGCTCGGCAGCGGTTTAACCATTATGCTGATCCCGATTGGAGCGGCACTGGTGGGAACCTACACCTATGGTGTGTTGAGGGATAAGTTGCCGCATTGATAAGTCGTTAAATAACTTATTGACGTGAACAAGCCTCCGTCAGAAAAGCACTGCCGGAGTACTCAGCTCCCCGGCGTTTCGGGGCAGGCCAAGGGAAGACTTTTTAAACGAATATCAAAAACAAAGACAAGACAACTAAAGGAGATAAATCCATGTATTTCAAACAATTCTTCGATGAAAAATTAGCGCAATATGCATATCTGGTTGGCTGCCAAGCCAACGGAACGGCTGTCATTATTGATCCAATGAGAGATATTGATCAGTACATCGACCATGCTGCAAAACAGAACCTGACCATCACTGCTGCCGTGGATACTCACATCCATGCAGACTATATCTCCGGACTTCGTGAGTTCGCCGAGAGAGGTGTTAAGGTTTATGCCTCAGACGAGGGAGATAAAGACTGGAGATATGAGTGGCTAAAAGGCAGCGATTACGATTTTGAACTGCTTAATGATGGCGATTCATTCAAAATCGGAAACATCACCATTAAAGCGTGGCACACACCTGGACACACTCCGGAACACCTCAGCTACTTTGTAACAGACGGAGCTGCGGCTGATGAACCGATGGGTGTGGCAACTGGCGACTTCGTATTTGTGGGCGATGTTGGTCGTCCAGATCTGCTGGAATCTGCAGCAGGACAGGAGAATGTGATGGAGCCATCGGCCCGCACTCTCTACAAAACAGTGAAAGAGTTTAAGACCATGCCTGAGTATATGCAGGTGTGGCCGGGACACGGTGCAGGCAGCGCTTGTGGTAAAGCTCTTGGTGCGATCCCGGAGACAACCGTTGGTTATGAACTCCGCTACAACAATTCACTGAAATCTGCTACCTCAGAGGATGACTTCGTGAACTTTATCCTCGCAGGACAGCCAGAGCCACCACTCTACTTTGCACGCATGAAGCGTGACAACAAAATCGGCCCGGCGCTGATCGGGGGGCTGCCTCAGCCAAAACGTCTCACGCTTAAAGAGATATCCAAAGCGGCCAAAAAAGAGGGTGCCGTTATTCTGGATACACGCGAACGTGGTGAGTTTGCTGTGGGACACATTCCCGGATCACTGCTCTCACCTCTGAACAAGCAGTTCAACACCGTTGCCGGTTCCTACATCACGGAAGATGAAGAGATCTTCCTTCTGGTAGAGGAGCATCGGCTTGTAGAGGCTGTGCGAGATCTCTATAACATCGGCCTCGATCGGGTAGCGGGATACTTTACCGCACGCGATCTGCAGATGTACAAAGAGCAAGGTAATGAGATGGCAAAGCTGGAAATCATGTCGTTTGAAGATCTGGATAACAGGCCTGAGAACAGTGAAGTTCTGGATGTGCGAAAAGCGTCCGAATTTTCTGAAAGCAAGATAGAAGGCGCCATCAACATCGCGCATACGCGACTTCTTCCGGGCAAAGAGAACCTGGAGAAGGGCAAGAAATACCTCGTTCACTGCCAGACAGGCGGACGATCTGCGGTGGCCACAGCACTGCTTAAGAGAGACGGCCACGACGCTGTACTAATTGAAGATGATTTTGCTGCATACAAAGCAAAGCAACCCGCATAGATAAACGACCGAATCCGGCAGAGTGAAATCTGCCGGTGACTTTTTTAATTGACCAATCTGACTTTCAGAGAGAGCAGGGTACAACTCCTCCATCAAATCGATAATCCTCGTTGAGATTCCGGCGCACACATATTGACGAGATCTTTCCGGTTTTGGCTACGCTGAAAACCTACAATGGATCACTATTTAAAGCGGATGCCATTTCCGGTTTTACAGTAGCCGTAATGCTCATTCCACAGGGAATGGCGTATGCGTTGATCGCGGGTCTTCCGCCGGAGTATGGACTTTACGCCTCATTGGTACCGTTGATTATCTACTCATTTCTCGGCACATCGCGTCACCTCGCTGTTGGTCCGGTTGCCCTGATTGCGTTACTGGTGGCATCGGCCGTCTCTCCGTTGGCTTCAACACCTGAAGAGTACATCGCGTTAAGCGTACTGCTTGCGCTGATGGTTGGTGGGATCCAATTCCTGTTTGGCTTGATGAGACTGGGTTTTCTTGTTAATCTGCTGTCGCATCCGGTTCTGTCGGGTTTTATTTCGGCAGCAGCAATTGTGATTGGGTTCAGTCAGCTTCACCATCTTCTGGGCATAGAGTCTGTTAGCGGCAATCTTCATGAGATAATCTATGGGGTGATGCTACAGGTGGGCGATGTAAACTACCAGACGTTGCTGATTGGGATTTTTGCAATCGGCTTGATCTGGCTATTCAAAAAGAGAGTTCCATCATTCCCGGGTTCACTGGCGGTTGTATTCATCGGAATAATGGTTGTTTGGCTGGCGGGTTTGGATAGATTCGGCATAGCGATCGTGGGTGCGATTCCTGCAGGTCTTCCTGAGTTTCAGGTTCCCCTGTTGTCGATGAATCAGATCACCGCTCTCTTCCCGATGGCGATGGCTATCTCACTGGTTGCCTATATGGAGGCAATTGCGGTAGCAAAAGCGATTCAGCAGAAGGATAAGAGCTACTCCATCAATCCTGACAAAGAGCTGATTGCGCTGGGTGCATCCAATATAGCGGGGTCACTATTTCAATCATTCCCCACAACCGGCAGCTTCTCGAGAACGGCCGTAGCCTACGATACAGGAGGAAAAACAACGCTCTCATCGCTATATGGAGCCATCATTATTGGAGTGACCCTCCTCTTTTTAACCCCGTTATTCTACTATCTGCCCAATGCCATACTGGCTGCAATTATTATGATGGCGGTATATGGCCTGGTGGAGGTTGAGCAGTTCAGAAAACTGTGGCGTTTGAAGCACTACGACCGATATATGTTTCTGGCTACCTTTGCGGGTACCCTCTTCATCGGTATTGAAGAGGGTATACTTCTGGGAGTGACGCTGTCGGTCATCATGCTGGTCTACCGATCGGCAAGGCCTCACCATACCATTCTTGGCAGGATTCCTGAAACCAACATCTATCGCAATGTGGATCGATATGAGACGGAGCAGGAGAAGGAGTTTCTGGTTTTTCGGTTTGATGCTCCCATTCACTTTGCAAATGCGGAGTATTTCAAAGATAAAATTGGTGAATTGATCAGGCATAACCCCGATACCAGTTGCCTGATTCTTGATCTGAATGGAGTTAACGATATCGACTCAACCGGACTGGATGAGCTGTTCAAACTCAAAAAGGAGATGGATAAGGAGAGCATCAGGCTGCATCTGGCGGAAGTGAAATCGCCGGTAAGGGATCTGATCAGGCGTAAGTCTGACCATGATGACGATTGGCGATTCTATATGGATGTAGATAGTGCGGTTATTGCAGCATCAGCAAATGAGAGTGAACAGTCGCGCATCTGGCTGGACAAGTAGAGAAAAAATTCAAAAATCGATTACAAAACAACGATTTACCAACAATTGAACGGGCAAATAAATGGAAGCTGAAATTATCATCGTACTGGCCATCATGGGGTTTACCATCTTCATGCTGGTTACCGAGCTTGTACGGATTGATGTTACCGCCATACTAACGATGCTGCTTCTGACCTGGTCCGGTATCTTAACCAGCAGTGAGGCTCTGTCGGGGTTCTCGAGTAATGCCGTGGTGGCGATGATCGCCGTAATGATTCTGGGTGAAGGGGTGGCCAAAACAGGTATGATGTCGCGCTTCTCAAAATGGCTGTTGAAGAGGGTGGGCACCAAAAAGTCGTCGGTGCTGGGATCGTTATCGCTCTCGGTAGGTACACTCTCCGGGGTGATTCAGAACATCGGTGCTGCAGCACTCTTTTTGCCCAGCATCATCGACATTGCACGGAGAATTAAGGTCTCTGCATCGGTATTTATCATGCCGGTTGGATTTGCCGCAATTATTGGCGGTACGCTCACGATGGTGGGTTCGGGGCACCTTATTCTAACCAACGATCTTCTTGAAAGCGCAGAATTGGCGCCATACGGGCTATTTGCCGTAACCGGTGTGGGTGTGGCACTGCTCGTTTCAGCCATCCTCTATTTTCTCTTTTTTGGAAAATATGTGCTGCCACAGGGCGAAACCGACGGCAAACTTGAGATGACAGAACAGGAGAAGGTGGTAGAAGCCTTCAACCTGAAAAAGGATATCCGATTTTTCCGAATTCCTGCGGGCTCATCGATGACTGGAATGACGGTTGAAGAGACTGGAATATGGACTAAATATGATATTAACATTCTGGCGCTGGCGAATGGAAAGCGTCCCGATTATGCGCCCTGGAGGGAGACCGAGCTGAAGGATGATCATGTTGTGGCACTTTATGGAGATCAGGGGCGGGTTGAGCAGTTTGCGGTCGATTATGGTCTTGAGGAGGCAGAGGAGAACACTCTGTTTGATGAGCTCAATGATCCGGAAGAGTCCGGTTTCGTAGAGGTGATTGTGCCGCCCCGGTCCAATCTGGTCGGGAAGACAATACGTCAATACTCCCTTCGTCGGAAACATGGCACCGAGCCGGTTATGCTCTTTAGCGAGGGGAAGCGGGTGGAGGGAGATTTTTCAGACAGGGTGATCAAGACCGGCGATACATTTATTATTTACGGACCGTGGAACAGCATCCGCGATCTGGAAGAGAGTGAGCCCTTTGTGGTGGCCACATCGGTGCATGCCGAGAGAAAAGATCCATCCAAAACGTGGCAGGCAGCCGGTAGTTTTCTGCTGGCGATTGTGCTGGCAATGGCGGGCTTTTCGATCTCAATTGCTTTCCTGACCGGCGCCATGGCGATGATCTTGAGCAAAGTGATGACGATGCAGGACGCCTACAAGGCCATTGAGTGGAAAGTGGTATTTCTCCTGGTTGGTCTCATCCCCCTCGGTGTTGCGATGCAGAATAGCGGTACGGCCGAATTTCTGGCAGAGAACGTGATGGGCGTGGTGGAAGGGAGCCACCTGATGATCCTGCTCTTTACGGTTGCGCTGCTCTCCACGATCTTTTCACTGGTGATGTCGAATGTAGGTGCGGTTGTGGTTTTGGCGCCTCTGGTGGTGAGCATCGGGCTGCTGGCCGGCGTGGATCCGCGTCCCCTTGTGCTGCTTGCGGCAGTTAATGCAGGCAACTCCTTTGTGCTGCCAACGCATCAGGTAAATGCCTTGATGATGACCGCGGGCGGCTATAAAACAAAAGATTACTTCAAGGCAGGAGGAGGAATGACCATCGTCTTTATGGTCGTATCAGTTCTCTTTTTCTACTACTTCTTTTTCTGATCAGTGAAGGATCTGTGGGGGAAATGGGCTATAAGTTAAGAAGCAATTTCGTATCTGTAACCGGTAGATAAACAGGGAAATCGATAAAACCGACGAACAGAGAAACAGAGTAACCGATAAAGTGGAAGTGGAAGTGGAAACAGTGAAACGATACAACAGAAAAACAGAGAAAGTGTTGTTGAGGGGCTAATCAAAAGCTTGGGGCGTAACCACTTTTTCTGTTGGACATTCGTCGGTTGCTCTGTTCTGCGGTTTTCCCCGTCGTTTTTTAGATTTATAATCGGTAAGTGCGGCGCGAATCCGCACGCAGCAAACCCGTATTGGTGTGCGCCGCCCTTTTTCCCCGGCAAACGCGTCATCCTGAACGAAGCGAAGCGGAGTGAAGGATCTGTAGGGGAGATGGGCTATAAGGTAAAAAGCATTTTTGAATCATTCACCGGTAGGAATGGATTGAACGTAAATATCATTTGGTAAGCGGGTTCGTTAATGAACCGTGACGAATAGGCAAAAGCTCCATTGAAACTCCCGGAACAGGATTCATGGTTTGGTTGTAAGAACAGATGAATATGACAGAATGGATATGAAGAAAGGAATAACAAAAACACTACTATTAATTATTACAGGCGTATTTATGTTTAATTTTTTGACGAGAAGCAGTGGCGATATGGAGATTAGTGCAGAGAAGTTTAAGGAGAGGTTCGAAGGAAAACCGGGAGTGGTTATCGATGTTCGTACAAAGGAGGAACATGAGGCCGGCCATCTGAAACTTACGGATGCCCTCTACAACTGGCTGGATGGCGAGCTCCACGATGCGGTCGATCAGCTCGACCGTGATGAGACCTACTACCTCTATTGCAGTACCGGAAACCGAAGTGGTCAGGCTGCACAGATTATGAAGAGCAAGGGGTTTGAGAACGTCTACAACATCGGGGGATATCAGGATCTGGTGGATTCCGGTGTGGAGACGAAACGGTAAACAGGGAAGATCAGACCGTTAAAATCGGGCCTCCACACTTTGATGGTTCGGGTGAAACTATATAATTGAGTTTTAACCCTTATCAAAACAGAGAGGTGGGGTATGACTGATCAAAAAAAGTGGGTTCTGGTTACCGGGGCCACAGGCAGACAAGGTGGTGCCGTAGCGCGTCATCTGTTGAAGAACGGCTGGAAAGTGAAGGCATTGACCCGAAATCCTGACCAGCCGCAAGCGAAAGCACTCAGGGAGCTGGGTGCAGATATCCTGAAGGGGAATCTCAGTGGCATCGCCCATAAGGTCGAATAAAGCCTCACCCAAATCAACATGGGGCAAAGCCCCATGGCATGCCACTCACCCCTCATGAAACCCCTCACTCTTCACAGCCTTCTCCCTCAGAATATCCGCCGCCTTAAAACGCGCTCCCTGCGTCTTCTCCAGCGTGTTCATCCGATTCACAATCTCCCCGGCCCCCTCCCGGTCGATATAACGGAACGGCCCTCCGAGAAATGGAGGGAACCCAAGTCCTAAAATGGCGCCCAGGTCACCATCAACCGGACTCATCAATACATCCTCCTGCAGGCAGAGCACGGCTTCATTCACCATAACCAGCGAGAGGCGTTGCTGAATCTCCTCATCCTTGAATTGCTTGCGATTTCCGCCGCCAAAAAAGGTGTAGATCTCCCGGTTCACCTCTTTTTTCTTCGATCCGTTCTCATACTTGTAGAACCCCTTGCCATTTTTTCGCCCCTTATATCCGGCTTCCACAAGCTCCGCAGCCTTTTTGCTGGTTTTTGCGCCCCGCGCTTCAAACTTGTCGCTCAAAACACCAGCAACATGGGCACCCACATCGATCCCTACCTCATCAAAAAGAGCCATTGGCCCCACCGGGAAACCGAACTGCTTCATCGCCTTGTCGAGCTGCTCGATGGATGCTCCCTCCTCCATCAACAGAAGCGCCTCATTCATAAACGGTGCAAGAATTCGGGTTGTGTAGAAGCCCGGTCCGTCGTTCACCACAATCACCGTTTTGCCCTGACGAATTCCCACATCATATGCGGTTGCGGTAACCCACTCTGCGGTTTGATCTGTTTTGATGATCTCCAGCAGCGGCATCTTCTGTACAGGCGAGAAGTAGTGCATGCCGATGATATTTTCCGGATGATTCGCCTCCGCTGCAATTTCGCTGATCGGCAGCGATGAGGTGTTTGAGGCAAAAATCGTCTTCTCACTGCCGTGTTTTTCCACCTCCTTCACAATCTTCCGTTTCAGATCCAGGTCTTCAAAAACCGCCTCGATCACAAGATCCACTTTATCAAAACCGTTGTAGCTGTCGGTGGGGTGGATCAGGCTCAGCTTCTCGTCCCGTTCAAACTCCGACAAAATTCGCTTCCCCACTTTTTTGTCGAGGTTTTTGCGGATCTCGCCCTCACCCTTGGCGGCGTTTTCGAGTGACTGATCCTTCAGCCAGACATGGTAGCCATCATCAATGCTCACCTCGGTGATGCCGGAACCCATAAGACCGGCGCCCAGAACGCCAATTCGCTTCACATCCTTTTTTAGGTCTTCGTTGGGGATCTTCTTGGCGTCAGTCATCCCAAAAAAGAGATTGACCAGCGCCCGCGATTCCGGAGTTACAGCGAGTTCACCGAAGAGCCGGGCCTCATTTTGAAGCCCCTTTTCAAAACCATTTTTATAGCCGTGTTTGACACTCTCAATAATTTTGGGCGGAGACGGGTAGTTTCCCTTGGTCTGACCCATCGTCTTTTTGAGGGCCTGGCTAAAGATGATGCTTCGCCCAAGAGGATTCCCCTCAAGCAGCTTTTCAACCAGAGAGCGCTTGTCGGGATTGGAACCTCTCTTTTTGCTCAGCTTTTTCACAGCCTTGATTCCGGCCTCCTTGATGGCGTGCTGGTGAACCGTTTCGTTGGCAAACCCGGTTTTCTTCGCCTGATAGCTGTACATATTCTTTCCGGTCAGCATATAGGTGAGGGCTTTCTGAATGCCGATCAGTCTCGGAAGCCGCTGTGTGCCACCCATACCGGGTAGGAGTCCCAGTTTTACCTCGGGTAGACCGATTTTGGTTGAGTTGTGATCCGAAACGACGCGATAGTGACAGGCAAGTGCGAGTTCGGTGCCTCCACCCATGCAGGAGCCGTGGATGCCGGCTACTATCGGCTTTTTGCACTTCTCAACCCGAAGCAGAATGTCATGGCCCGTCTGACTAAGTTCGGTCATCTCCTCCGCAGTCTCACGGGTTTTGAACATCTCGATATCGGCACCGGCAATAAAATTCTCCGGCTTGCCACTCATCAGTACGGCCCCGGTCAGGTCGTCGTCCGATTCCAGGCGGTCGAGCAGTTCCGAGAACTCATCAATTAAAGCCTCATTGAGTTTATTCACTTTCTCACCCGGGGTGTCCAGTGTAACCACGGCCACACCGTCGGTGATCTCTGTTTTAAAGATGCCGGATTGTTTTTTCGTTGTCATGGTTTGGATGGTTTATTTTGAGTGAGACGTGAGACGCAAGACGAGAGACGGATAGATACCGCGAATCGTCCTCATATTTTTGTTTCCACTTTTTTCTCATTGTTATAATTTCACTAGTTAGGATTTTGGGGCCTTGATCAACCACCCCCGGCCCCTCCCCGACGTTTCGGGGCAGGCTCTTAAAAAGGAGGGGAGAGTTATTGCTCAAGTTATCTTCCGGGTCGTGAATTGTCTTCCGTCTATCGTCTCACGTCTTACATCTCACGTCTTACTCCTCAAACCTTTCAATCACCATCGCATGTCCCTGGCCGCCGGCGGCGCAGGCGGCGATGAGGGCGTAGCGTCCGTTTTCGCGAATGAGTCGGTTGGCTGCGGTGGTTACCAGGCGCATCCCGGTAGCCGCAAAGGGGTGACCAATTGAGAGTGATCCACCCAGTGTGTTCAATTTCTCTTCAGGGATCTCTCCAACCTTTTGCTCTCGTTTGAGGCGATTCCTTGCAAAATCGTCGCTGGCCAGGGCTTTCAGTACGGTCACCATCTGACCGGCAAAGGCTTCGTGAAATTCAAATACGTCAATTTCATCCATTGTAAGATTCATCTCATCCAGAACAACCGGGACGGCTTTGGCAGGGCCAATTAGCAGCTCGTCGTCAGGACGCTGCGCCACGTAGCTATACGCCCGGAGAATCGCCTTGGGGCGGTACCCTCTTTCAAGCGCATGCTCTTTCTCCATCACGAGTCCCGCCGAGGCGCCATCGGTGAGAAAGGAGGCGTTGCCTGCAGTAACGGTTCCGTGCGGCTTCACAAAGGCAGGGCGCAGTTTTGCCAGCTTCTCTTTGGAGGTGTCTCCACGGATGCCGTTATCCTCGCGAATCAGTTTGTCCCCGTTTTTGAGAGAGACAGGAAAGATTTCATCATTCAGAAATCCCTCTTCCGTAGCCTTTGCAGCAAGCAGATGAGAGCGTTCAGCAAAATGATCCTGTTCCTCACGGGAAACCTCATATTTGGCGCACATTTTATCGCAGCTTCGCCCCATTGTCTCACCCGTCGAAAATTCAGAGATAGAGGGAATTTCGGGAAGAAGGTGTGACGGCCTGAGCCCCTTAAAGAACTTCAACCAATCGGTCGGTTTTCTGTACTTCTGAGTTTCGAGCAGTTTTTGGCGAAACGGCTTTCGAAAACGGATCGGGATATCGCTCATTACCTCCACACCGCCGGCAATTGCGCCATTGATGCGTCCACATGCAATAGCATCGAATGCAGTTGTAAGGGCAACGTTCGATGAGATACAGGCCATCGAGAGGGTGGTTGCGGGGATGTGATCGGGAAGCCCGGCTGCCATCGAGGCTTCACGGGCGATGTTGCTCGTGTTGATATCCTGGATCACATTTCCATACCATACGTGATCAATATCGCTGCCGTCCAGCTGTGTTTTTCCCACCAAACCCGAAATGGCCTCACGCCCGAGATCGAAAGCACTCAGTTTTTTGAAATCCGATTGTGAACGCAGAAATGGCGTTCTTCCCCCTTCAATAAATACAACTTCCCTTCTCTTTCCGCTGCTGCTCATAAAGTTACCTATTCATGGTTTGTTTATCAGAAGTCGGGTTAACACCGTTAACCTGTACTCAAAAAACGAAAAAAAAATCAAAGATGCAGATTGCAAATCATTGACGGGTGTAAGCCACACTTACTCAGAATTAGAGTAAACTAATACTATTGAACAGACCAAATTGGTATATAAAAGTCTATGTAAAACCAATCATTTGAGTTCGATTTGATCTGTTCCGGCGGAGGTCGGGATGATGTATTGAAGGAAGAATTATCCGGAGTGATTATATGATGCACAGATACCGATTAGCTGCGATTTTTTTGTCACTCTTCATCGTTTTTAGCTGTAGTCGTTCACAATCTCCTATAGAAGGTTCACTGCCCGACAGCTATACCGTAACCACTGATGTATCACCGGAGGGTGCAGGTGAGGTCTCACCATCAGGTGGAGAGTTTCTGGATGGCACAAGGATTGAATTTCGTGCAAACCCATCAGCGGACTTTGTATTTGAAGGGTGGAGCGGAGACCTGACCGGTTCTGCAAATCCGACCTTTCTCACTATACGCCGGAATCTCAACGTTACGGCCAACTTCACCCCGAGAGATTATGATCTCACCATCGAAATTGTAGGGGAGGGGGTGGTTACCGAAGAGGTAATCGACCGTGTGATTGAGAGTCAAAGCAGCGGAGACCTTTCAGCAAGCTCTCAAACAGCAGATAGCTCACGAGATTCTGGCGATCAGAAATCAGATGACCAGCAAGATATTGACCGAAGTTCGGGAGATCTGCCTGAAGATGGTATTGATGCCCGTTCGCAACGACCAGAAGGTGGCGAGATCTCAGTAAATCAGGTTACTACATCATCCAACGTAGTTTCAACAACCGTAGAGCTGACCGCCGAGCCTGCTGAAGGGTGGTTCTTTGCCCGTTGGGAGGGCGACCTGGAAGGGGATGAAAATCCTCAGCAGACCATTATTGATGAGCCCAAAAGCGTAACGGCAGTATTTGAAGAGATTCCGGAGCTGCAGCTGGTGGTAAATATTGAAGGTGAAGGAACGGTTGATATCGACCCTGATGAAGAGAGTTATGGTGACGGGGATGAGGTAACACTTACGGCTACTGCGGCTGATGAGTGGGAGTTTCGTCGCTGGCAGGGAGATGAGAACAGCGAAGAGAATCCGCTGATCATCACGATGGATTCTGACAAAGAGATCACCGCCGTTTTTGGTCGAACGGGAGCACCGGAACAGGAGATTACCCAACAGCCTGAAGATGGGACTGCCGGCGTACCGCTTGAACCGGCACCGGCTGTTCAGCTACTCACTCCGGATGGAGATCCGCTTGAGGGTGTAACGATAACTGCATCTCTCAACAAATCGGAGTTTAGCAGCGAAAGCACCACCGATGTGGAGACGGATGCCGAAGGTGTAGCTGAGTTCACCAATCTGCGAATCAACAGCGCAGATAGTGATTACCGAATTAATTTCAGCGCAGACGCTGATGATGTCTCATCGGTAGAGAGTTCAACCTTTGATATTGAAGCAGCTGATGGAGTTCCTGCAAATTCATCTGCGGAAGTTCCGGATGGGGTGGTGGGTGAATCAACAGTGATCACCATTACGGTTAATGATCCGTTCGGGAATCCGGTTAGCGGTGCGGCCTCAGATCTTTCGGTTACCGTAAGCGGGGCAAATAGCGCATCGCCCGATGTGGAAGCGGGAAGCGAGCCGGGAACATACAGTGCGGAGTACACACCGGTTTCAATTGGTGAGGATCAGATTGCAATTGAGCTCAACGGGGAAGCAATATCGGGCAGCCCGTTTAGCAGTGAGATTACGGCAAGTGATATAAGTTCAACCAACTCAAGCGTGGCTGTAGACCCCGACCTGGTTCAGGCGGGCAACTCCTCTGTGGTAACCATAACCCTAAGGGACGAAGAGAATAACCCGGTTGCGGGTATGGAAGATGATATCGAACTGGGTGACATAAATCCGGCAGTTGCGGATGATATAGAGGAGACGGATGAGCCTGGTGTTTACCGAACTGAAATAACATCGGCTGAGGTCGGTGAGATCACCGTGGTTGTGGTGGCTGATGGCGTTACGCTGGAAGATCAACCGGTTATAACGTTTGTATCCGGGCCTGCCGATCAGATAGAAATTGTTTCAGGAAATAACCAAAGTGCTCAGGTAGCCAGCGAGCTCTCTGACCCGATTGTGGTGCGGGTAACGGATGCCTTTGGAAATCCTGTTGAGGGAGTTGAAGTGGAGTTTGAGTTTACCGAAACACCAACTGCCGCTGCCGGACAGAGTTTCGGAGATTCCACGGTTGAAACCGATGAAGATGGATTGGCAGGGACAACAGTTACGCTCGGAACCACTCCGGGTACTTATGAGATTACCGCAGATGCCGGCGTGGATGAGACGGTAACATTTACCGCTTCCGCACAGATTGGGTCCGTTTCCGATCTCCTGATTTCGCAGCAGCCTCAAACCGGAACAGCGGGTGAAGCTCTCGATTCGGCGCCTTCTGTAAGTGTGGTGGATGAGCTTGGTAATGCGATTGAAGGCGTCAGTGTAAGCGCCTCGCTAAATGGCGGTGATCTGACCGATGGCAGCGAAACAAGCGCCACATCCGACGAAGATGGGCTTGCAGAGTTTGACGATCTGGTCATAGAGACGGCGGGAAGCGGATACACCCTTGAATTCACAGTAGGCTCAAACGCACTTTCAATCGAGAGTAATGAGTTTGAAGTTGAACCTGCTGAGCCTCTGGCCGGAAATACCACGGCAACCGTTCCAAACGGATCAGCCGGAGATCTCACCTCTATTACCATCACAGTGGAGGATGCATTCGGAAACCGGGTTGAAGGTGCTGCTGACCGACTGGAGCTCTCAATTTCAGGAGATAACAGCAGCGTGTCGCCTGAGTCGATTGAGGATGATGGTAATGGCGTCTACCAGACAAGCTACAGGCCTGTAACGACCGGTGAGGATGAAATTACGATTACTCTTGATGGAAACAGCATTCAGGGAAGCCCCTTCTCAAGCAGTGTGGCAACAAGCGATGCAGATGCTGTATCGGTAGAGACACAGCCGTCCGAAACCGTGGCCGGTCAGCCAATTGAGGGTCCGCCATCAGCAAGGGTGGATGATGAGTTTGGCAATCCGGTTGAAGGTGTTGAAGTAACCGTCACGATTGTGGGTGGCGGCAGCTTCAACAGCGGTACCACAACCGCAGAGTCAAACAGCTCGGGAATTGCCGTTTTTGATGACCTGGTAATCAATAGCTCCGGTAGTTACAGCCTCAGATTCAATGCAGTTGGAGCAGATGATGATGCAGAGTCTGATTCGTTTGATGTAGTACCGGCTCCGCCATCCGCTTCGGCTACGACAGCGGATGTTCCTGACGGGGCTTCCGGAGAAGAGACCGTTATTGAAATCACGGTTCGCGACAGCTTTGGAAACAGAGTGAGCGGAGTGGCATCCGACCTGTCGGTTTCAGTGAGTGGAGCCAATTCAGCTTCACCATCGGTTTCAGAGACATCCACAGCGGGTCTCTACCGTGCAGAATACACTCCCGCTTCTTCGGGTACAGACAATATTGCCATCGAGCTGGGGGGCTCCGGGATATCGGGCAGCCCGTTTACCAGTGAAGTGGGCGCAGGTGATGTTGCCTCATTCTCGATTGAAAATATTTCAAACGTTACGGCCGGTGAGTCGTTTACGATTTCGGTGACGGCTGAGGATGGAAATGGAAATACGGCAACCGGGTTTGATGGCTCAGCGGATGTGAGTGTTAACAGCGGTTCGATCTCCCCTACGTCACTGTCGTTTAATAATGGAGAAGCCAGCGGCTCCTTTACAATCGAAGAGGCGGGCAACAACAGGGTGGTTACCATTACCTCGAACTCAGTTTCAGACGACTCCAACTCATTCAACGTATCGCCCGGTCCGGTCGACAATGTAACTGCAGTAAGCGGCAGCAGTCAGAGCAACACGGTTGGCAGCACCCTGAGTGATCCGTTTGTGGTTGAAGTGACGGACGCCTTTGGCAACACTATATCGGATGTGTCCGTATCATTTAGCGTGAGCAGTTCACCATCCGGAGCCAGTGGCCAGTCGGTTTCGCCGACATCAGCTGATACGGATGGAAATGGACGCGCATCCACGACATTAACATTGGGTGACCGCCCTGGTGAGTATGTGGTAACGGCCGAAGCGAATGGTGAGAGCGCAACCATTTCGGCCGATGCGGAAACCGGTTCACCTTCAAATCTGGCGATTAATCCGCAGCCAAGTGATGTAACTGCAGGAGCGTCTTTTTCACCGGCACCAGCGGTTAGGGTCTCCGATGCAGAAGGCAATCCGGTTGAGAGTGTGGATGTTGATGTAGCCCTCTCAGGTGGTTCGTTCAGCGCGGGAACCACGACTCAATCCACCAACAGCAGCGGAGTTGCCACATTTGGCAATCTTCAGATTAATAGTGAAGGAAGTTATCAACTGGAGTTCTCTGCCGGTTCGCTGGATGTAACATCCAACTCATTCAACGTATCGCCCGGTCAGGTCGACAATGTAACTGCAGTAAGCGGCAGCGGGCAGAGCGACACGGTTGGCAGCACCCTGAGTGATCCGTTTGTGGTTGAAGTGACTGATGCCTTTGGCAATACCATATCGGGTGTGAATGTATCTTTTGAAGTAACCAACTTACCTTCCGGAGCGAGTGGCCAGTCGGTTTCGCCTACATCAGCGGACACGGATGGCAGTGGACGTGCATCCACGACACTAACGCTGGGTGACCGAACCGGTGAGTATGAGGTAACGGCCGAGGCGAATGGTGAGAGCGCAACCATTTCGGCCGATGCGGAAACCGGTTCACCTTCAAATCTGGCGATTAATCCGCAGCCAACCGATGTAATAGCGGGTGAGTCTATTTCACCGGCACCGGCGGTTACAGTTACTGATGAAGGAGGCAATCCAATTGAGGATGTGAATGTGGATGTAGCCCTCTTAGGTGGCACGTTCAGTTCTGGAACTACGACTCAATCCACCAATAGTAGCGGAGTTGCCACATTTGGTAATCTTCAGATTAATAGTGCCGGAAGTTACCAGCTGGAGTTCTCTGCCGGTTCACTGGATGAGACATCTCAGAGTTTTACGGTGAGTGCTACATCTCCATCTCCATCCAATACAACTGCTGATGTCCCGGATGGACAGGCCGGAGAGGAGACCGAAATTTTGATTGATGTTGTGGACGCCTTTGGTAACGCAATCACGGGCGTGGCCTCAGATCTGTCGGTATCGGTAAGCGGGGCCAATACAGCCAGCCCGGACGTCACGGAGACATCCACAGACGGACAGTATCGGGCAGCCTATACGCCCAGCAATTCAGGCACGGACAATATCACGATTGAGCTGAATGGGGAAGGAATATCAGGCAGTCCGTTTGAAAGCGAGGTGAGCGCGGGGGATCCTGAGGAGATCAACATTACTGTGCAGCCGTCAAATACGGTAGCAGGAGAGGAGCTCTCTCCGACTCCTGAGGCGGAAGTTACAGATGAAGAAGGGAACACGCTGGAAGGGTTAGAGGTAGAAATTTCACTGATTGGTGGTAGCTTCAGCTCCGGTATTACAACCAGGACCACTGGAGTTGATGGCCGCGCACAATTCCCCGGACTCGAAATAGAAGCTGCAGGTACATACCGAATTCAGTTTGAGGTAAATGGATTAACGTCAGAAGAGAGCGACGAATTTACGATTGAGCCTGCAGCCGCCACATCGATTGCGATCCAAAGCGGAAATAACCAAAGTGGACCCATTCTTGAGGAGCTTGGCGACCCACTAAGTGTACTCGTTACAGATAATTTCGGAAATCCGGTAGAGGGTGAGTCAGTTAGTTTTCAGCTTCCTGAACAACCTGAAGATGCCAATGGATCGGTACTTTCATCAACTTCGGTTTCAACTGACCCACAGGGGCTGGCTGAGATCAACTTCACACCCGGTGATAAAGTTGGTGAGTACATTGTCGAGGCCTCAATCGGGGATGATGACGTTAGATTTACAGTAACGGCCACGGCTGGTGCTCCGGAGAATCTCGCAGTGCTGGAGCAACCAACGGAGACAGTAGCAGGGGAGGAGATCACTCCGGCTCCGGCTTTAGAGGTGACAGATATTGGTGATAATCCTGTAGAGGGAGTTTCTGTTGAGGTATCCTTAAATGATGGATCATTTGCGACGACCCCGGGTTCAGTCAATACAGGTTCGGATGGGGTGGCCTCATTTAGTGGGCTGATCATTGAAGATATTGGTTCATACACGATCGATTTTATTGTAGACGGTTTGGATACAGAGACAACGGACCCTTTTGAGGTGATTGCAGCTGCTCCGGACGCTGAGCTATCACTGGTTGAAGTTAACCCTGAAGAGCAAACGATTGGCCAGAATGTGGTTTTGACGATCATTGTGCGAGATGCTTTTGGAAATGTGATCAGCGGTGTTAACGTGGACGATTTTGTGATAAATTTTAGCGGTGATGGGGAAGTAGTAGAAAGTGTTGTCGAAGATGGGGCTGAGCCCGGCAGATACACGGCAGAGATAACCAGTCCGTCTGCAGGTGAAGTTTCAATATCCGTGACGGTATTGGGTGTAGATCTGGATGAAAGTACGGTTGTAACCTTTAGCTCGGAGCCCTGAAAAGTTTAAAAAAATCGAGTCTGTGGGTTTGCTTCGGTTTTTGAACTTCGTATATTTGGAGTCTTGAAAAACATGGGTGGTTAGCTCAGTTGGTTCAGAGCACCTGCCTTACAAGCAGGGGGTCACAGGTTCGAATCCTGTACCACCCACACAGATAAAAGCCTGTCAATTATGAATTTACATAGTGGCAGGCTTTTTTTATTTGCCTGTCATAATTATTTGGGGACAACATTGGGACAACAAATGGTGCTTATCGAAGGTCTTGATGTAGATTGTCTTTCACTTTGCTAAAAACAACAGTATGAGACTATACCCACAATTAACAACGTTAGTTAGTTTGAGTAGCTTTAGGAAAAAGTTTCAACATCAGTTTGACATAATTATTTTAGTGTCGTATTATGTGATGAATTGCTTAATAAATTTGATTCTCCCAATTTAAGCAATCCCCCGAAAAACCTATCTAAAACGTACAGTGCATTCAATTTGCCTCTCGCAGATTTGCACTACTCGAAAAACTCATCTAAAAACAGTCCAGCGCATAAGATTTTGCCTCTTGCAGTCTTTGGACTACCCGAAAAATTCAATTGAACAGGATTTTTAAATCAATCAATATTTAGCATGAGTAAAATAAAAATTATCCGACCAGCTGAATTAGCGAAACTACTTTCTGTTTCCAGATCTACTATATGGAGGATGGTGCAGAATGGAGAGCTGCCGCCGTGTAGAAAAGTTTCAAATCGTTGCGTTGGCTGGATCGAGTCTGATATAATGGAATGGGTAACGAATTTGCCTACTGTTAAATAGCTTGTCCCATAAAGGCGCAGCTACTCCACCGTTAAAAAAATACCGAAAAACCCTCCGACAAACGGCTTACAGCTTTAGACAGCATTTCATTTGTAAGCCCCCCGAAAAAAATACCGAAATCTTAAAAGCTACCAGGCTACCGTCAAGGACGGTCAGATGTGGAAAAACTACGTCTACCGATTGGGTATCTCTGGAGTGTATTGAAACATTTAAACAATTAAAATTCATTTACTTATGAGTAAAAATAATAAAATTGACCTTACAAAGTTGATCCCAAAAGATCTGCTACCGCTTACTGAAACTGAAATCGTTGCGGTTTATAATAGTTTAGGGATCGATTTGCAATCGAGGGAGCCAAATGAAGATGGGTTCATTGTCTGCCGCTCACCGCTTAGAAAGGATAAGCACCCTTCGTTTGGTGTACATGTGAAAACTGGTAGTTGGATTGATCAAGGGACAGGTGAAACAGGAAATATCGTGGAACTTGTGAAGCGCTATTTCAATCATCCTGATCAGAGCGTAATTGAGCCGATGGAACAGATATGGGCAATTGTTAGGCCATATCGAACAAATACAACGAATAATGGGAATGCAGGCTTTAGCTTGCCGACCCGGTCAAGATCAACTACGCATTCTTCTCAGAAAGATGGTCCAAAACAGCCAAAAGATTTTTGGAAGGATGAGGTTCAAGCTAAACTATTACAAGCTGCTAGAGATGCGCTTGAGGAAGAGCACCCATTAGTGAAGATGGTTGGCAAATATGACCAAATTACTTTTCAAACCTTAATAGAGCATGGGTGCGGTATTCATCAATACAACGATGAAGACTTCCTGTTGATACCATACTTCTCCGGGGCTCAACTCTACCGCAGAAACGAGTATACGGATGAAAAGGTCATATTGAGTCTGCCAGGATCCAAAGTTAAGCATACAATTTTTGGTCTAGAGAAAACAAGCGGGACAAAAGCACTCCACTTTTGTAAATCTCCTCGAGAAGCAATGCTTTTATCACAACATACCACTGATGACTGCATTAGCATTTGCTCTGGAGAAAACACGCGGCTAACCGATCTCCAAAAAAAAGCTATCAATGATATTTTCCAAAGGGGTACCAGAGAGGTGTTGGTCTATTTTGATTGCGATACAGATGAGGCTAAGCGCAATGCGATTGATATTGCAATGTCAATAAAGCGTATGACCACAGACATTGAGGTAAAACTCGTGAATATTCACGCAATTTCAGATGGAAAATTGAAGGATTTAGCTGATTGGTTTAGGGCAGGGAAGAGCCGGGATGAGCTAATTTCAGGTAACCATGATGAGATGCAAATTCCAGAGACTGAAATGGATCAAGCGCGTTCAATGATATTTGAAATGGCTAATAAATCAGGGCAATCAAAGAAGACTGAAGTGGATAGCGGCGCAGAGCAAGCAAAGATGCCTAGTGAAGCTCCTACATCATCTGGAGCCAAAAATATAGACCCGGAGAGGATATCTAAATTTTGGCGAGGATCACTAAAATCCGGTATTTCAATTCACCATAAAAGCTTTATAGATGTATTGGAGCAACAAGGATTTATGAAGATCTACTTTGGAGATGAACCTATTAGTATCCGAAAACAGGATAATATTATCAGTTCTGTAAACCTTTCTAAGCTGAATGATTTTGTCAGAGACCTCATTGATCAAATTCCAATTGAATTGCTTGATGAAGATGAACCGGAAAGAATGCGCAATGAAATTCACAACGCATACTACGTAAAGGCAAGCTCTCTGTCAGGTGAAAAGAGCCAGTTGTTACTGAGAAACAAAGAAATCCACTTCGTGACAGATGAGCCAAATAAAGCTTTCCTCTTCTATAAAAATGGGGTGTTAGAAATTACGCAGGCGTCTGCTAAAGTAATTCCCTATTCAGAGCTAGACGGCGTCATATGGAAAGATCAGATAATTGAAAGATCCATTGAAGTAAATGAAGTGAACGGAGCGTATGCTGTATTTGAGCAATTTGTGCAAAAACTTGGACAGGATGACCCAGCGAGATATCAGGCGATTAAATCAAGCCTTGGGTATTTACTCCATACGTATAAAGACAAAGCAAATGCTAAAGCGCTTATTCTGGTAGATGGAAAAATCGTTGATTCAGTTGAAGAAGCTCAAGGTGGAACGGGAAAAAGCCTTCTAATTAAGGCCACTGATCACATTCGAAAGTACAATTATGTACAAGGAAAAAACTTTCAGCCTTCTCACCGGTTTGCGTTTCAAGGGGTAACGATTGGAGATCAGGTTGTTTTGATCGATGACGTTCGCCCGGGGTTTGACTTTGAGGGTCTGTTTAATATCATCACCGATGACATGGTTGTTGAGCAAAAGCATAAAGATCAAGTTCAAATACCTTTCAGGTTGTCGCCAAAAATAGCCATCACAACAAACAGTTCTGTTGGTGGTACAGGTAACAGTTTTAAAAGGCGCCAAAACATTGTTGAGCTGCCTGATTATTTTGGTCCCCATAGAACTGTAGACCAGGAATTTGGTCAAACTTTTTTTGATGATTGGGACTCTGAGGAATGGAGCCGGTTTGATAATTTTGTGATCACTTGTCTTCAATTTTATCTCAAGAACGGTTTATCCAGTTTCGAAGGGAACTACGCTAAGAAAAAGATGATACTAGAAACGTCGGCAGAATTGGTGCAATTCTTCTACGATGAGATAGAGCCGGGCATTGAATACTTCAAGCCTCATCTTCACAGAAAATTCGAGTTAGAATACTTGCAATATGGGGATACAATTCCGCAGGCTAAGTTCACTATTCATTTAAAAAAATGTGCTGACCTTGAACCCGGAATAGTGGAAGTTGTCGAAAGAAAAAGCGGAGATGACAGATTTATCACCTTCATCGGAGGCAAAAACAAAACGGAGGAATGATATAATTGACAGTACGTAAAACACCGCTACGAGCCAGGTAAAGCTTGTTGTTTGATCAAACAACTTGATCAGTTTGGCGAGTGTATTGACTGGTAATTGATGAAAAAAACGGGAATCATATGATAAACCCGACTATACAAACAGCCCGCATATTAGACCGGCCCTCCGGATAATCAGCGGGCTGTTGCTATTTTACCTATATCAGCTATACTATCCACGACGGGACCTCAGCTTATCGTCAGGCCTATCTTCGTTCATGCATGGCGCCGCGCCCTCACTTAGTGATTGTAATGACCTTTAGAACAATTCAAAGGATTAAAGTCTAGTCTGGATGTGCAAAAGACATGGTATCATTTGAGAGGTGCTCTATTGAGATAATTGATATTTAATCATTTATAGCAATTTGGACGACTTGGACGCGCTATATGAGGTTTTACTTCCAAAAGAACAAAAAAGGTGTTGAGATCAAGGGAATTTGTGTGAAGACGGCGTCCAGCACGTCCAATCAAACTACCCTAACTACAAAGCTTGTAGTTAGCGCGCAACTAACAGACAAACCATACCCGGTTTCCTCCCTAAAGCTCTATTTCTGACAGCTAGCTACCCTCTACCAGTTCTATATCAAGTCAGCACACTAAAAACAGTTAATTATTCAAACCCGTTTTTAACAGAACTTGTATCACCACCTTTACCGGGTCTTGCCACCAGGGTCTGCCTCAACCTAAAGGTAAAATCTTCAAATCTGCTCTAGAGAATCCAAAAGTTTGTAAATGAAAATCAGTTTTGCAGAAATTTTCCTGATTTTTTCTGGAAATGTCTTTATGAGCCGCCAACTTTAAACTTTTGTTATTGGCAACACTGAGAGGATCACAATTACTTTCTCTTACTGTTTTTGATGATTGACATCAGGTGGAGATATGTCATGAAGTATTCATGCCACTGAGGTGATCGCAGGAATTCTATCCATAATTGGTCGATTTCACTGTTTGATAATTCACCACGTACGTAGTATTCAATTTTCTCTTGTATGTTCATCCTATTCTCTTCTTAATAATTACAGTCTTCTTTTAGGTATGAACCAAAAACAGCAACCCACTTACACAGAAAATTAATTTTTCTTAGTTGCTAACTATCTACCCAACCCTCTCACTATACAACCACTCCTGAAATCCAATAAATGTATCCCTAATCGTTTTTACACTGCCCAGCTCTCGTTTTGCGTTGGCCAGTGCATTGTATTTTAGCTCTATGAGGTTTGGCAGCTTCTCATCGTCCAGTTCGCTTACACCATCTCTGATATATTGCTCCAGAACGAAGTTAATAAACTCCTGCTGCTTCGCATCGTAAGAATCTAAGTGCAGCTTAGCTCTGCTGGCCCGTTCCGTTCTGGGTACAATCTCGGAGTGATACGCAATGTAGGCAAGCACATCAAACAGGTCGCTATCTTCTCCATGCACCATTTTCTTGAGGTCTTCGAGTTGAGTCTGGCTGTAGCCTTTCTCGCTTAGCTCCTGCAGCAATCTTTTTCTTGTTTCTGGTTTACTCCAGATCTTGCGCAGTTCATCCTCATTTTTAAAAAAGGAGGGTATGTCACCAAACAGATTGTGTACAAATTCCTCACCTGAAATCGGTTTGCCGTCCGGGCTCCAAAATGAGGTTTTAACCATGGAGTCAAGTTCTCTCACTTTACTATCGGAGAGCTTTACTCTGACCAGCTTTCTCGGAGCATTATCACATACACAAGGTGCATTCCCGCACTCTTCACAAATTTCAGGTTCATGTGGACAAACGCAAGGTGTTTTGCCACACTCAGCACATGGTTTTGGTGGGGGCGGTGGTGAAGGCGGCTCCGGGTCTACCGGTTCACCATCCCAATCGGGATCAATGAACTTACTATGCGGATTCCGATAGAAATCATACATGCTGAAGTAATCCTTGCCGTCATAAAGCCGGGTACCACGTCCCACAATCTGTTTAAACTCAACCATAGAGTTGACTGTCCGCATAAGAACAATGGTCTTTATCTCGGGTGCATCAACCCCTG
>JAFIFA010000044.1 GCA_020832225.1 Balneolaceae bacterium | reverse complement strand
AAAGGACTGATGGAGCAGGTGATCGGATGGGATCCAACTCCCTCACTTCGACCCGGATGATGTCTGGAGGAAAACATGTATGCTTAGAAAAAATCAAATAAATAAAGATCCCTATTGAAATAACATTTTCTCACAGCCTCTGGAGAGGGGACCGTGATGAGAAAGAGTGCGTAGCACGGCTTTCGAATTACAGGGGTGTGTTTGTGGGGCTGAGCATAGGGTTTTCACCCGGTAACCCCCTTTGCGACCCCCTTCCCACTGCGCCTCGGTGAACCACGTTCCTTTACAAAAACCTCTCCTCGGCGCGGAAAAGGCGTCGCCTTTTCTCCACCCGGAGCGTTGCTACGGGCTGAGTTGGAGCGCCCCTTCAGGGCTTAGGATTGGGGCAATGTGAAGATAATTTCCTTCAGCGCTCACAGTGCATCCCTTGCGTCCTCTACGGTTAAACAACCCGTAACACGATGAGAAGCTTAAAGGAGGGTAGATTTTGAGATAATTTTCCATTGCGCTCTTTGTTCATGCTTTGAGTCCGTTGTGGTTAAATCAACCCGCAACAAATAACCCGAAGAGACGCTTCCAGATCCTCCATAAAGCTTCGCTACTGATAGGTCTAATCGAATCAATAAACCTTTTCTTCTAAATCTTATTCACCACAAACCAGAGCCCACCGGTTCCAATAGCTGAGCAGGTGATACCAAGCCACATCGGACCAAAGAAGATTTCGCCCATGCCGAAGAGGAGGAGCACGATAGATGTACCACTGATCGCCACATTGATGATACCGGGAATGAGGGATTCGCTCTGCTTACCCTCTGTGTTAAACCGTTTCCAGCCGGGGCCGCCCGGTCTTACGCGATCATAAAATCGCTGAAGGGTCTGCTCATCATCCGGTTTCGTCATAAAGGTGGCGGCCAACCAAACGGTGGTGGAGAAGATGGTGGTGAAGATCATCTGCTGGGCAAAATCGTCAAGCCCCACTAAAATGGAGAGTCCGTAGCCGATTGCAGCGGCGCTCATGGCAGCAATTTCACTCCAGGCGTTGATGCGCCACCAGAACCACCGGAGCATGTAGACCAGTCCCGTACCGGCCCCGATCGAGAGAATCGCCTCCCATCCGCCACGAACGGTGTCGAACATTAGCGAGACCAGGGCAGCGGATACCATCATAAGCAGGGTGGTCCACTTCGATACCCTTACATAGTGTTTTTGCGCCTCCTCTTTGGTAGCGAAGCGCGATTCCGGTTTTAGAAATGGTTTGTAGAAGTCGTTTACCACGTATGATGCACCCCAGTTCAGGTGGGTCGATACGGTAGAGACAAAAGCCGCCAGAAACGCCACGGCAAGCAGGCCAAGAAGTCCGGCCGGCAGCAGTTTGAGCATAAGCAGCGGGTAGCCGGTTTCAGGATCATCGAGCCCCGGATAGACCACAAGAGCTACAAGTGCCACCAGAATCCATGGCCAGGGACGCAGCGCGAAGTGGGCCACGTTAAAGAGAAGTGTTCCGCCTACGGCATTCCGTTCATCCTTGGCAGAGAACATCCGCTGAGCGATATAACCACCGCCACCCGGTTCCGATCCGGGATACCAGGAGGCCCACCACATCATCCCGACCCAGACCAGTGCCGTTGCAATGGCGATATCGGGGCTGGTGAGCGGATTGATGGAGAGCATGTGATGTCCGGTGCCAAACATATCGTTCAGCTCGGCCTGAAGGTTTCCAAGTCCGCCAATATGATCTACCGCGTACCAGGCGAGCAGAATCGAACCACCCATGGCGATAATGAACTGAATGAAATCGGTGATAATCACGCCCCATAGACCGGAAAAAGCGATGTAGATCCCGATAAAGAGATACATAATCAGGATGATGACCCACTCACCGGCCAGGTTGAACGGGCCTACGGTTACGATCAGATTCTGAGCTTCAAAAAGAACGGTGATGATTTTGGCCATCCCAACGGTGACCCATCCAAGAATAATACAGTTGATCGGGAAGGCGAGATAGAGGGAGCGGAAACCGCGGAGAATTCGGGCCGGCTTACCTGTGTATCGGATGGAGATGAACTCCACGTCGGTAATTACATCGGCGCGTTTCCAGAGTTTGGCGTAGAGAAAAACGGTGAAAAGTCCGGAGAACATGAAGTTCCACCAGATCCAGTTCCCGGCCACACCTTCGGCGGCAATGATTCCGGTTACGGCGAGCGGGGTATCGGCCGCAAAGGTGGTGGCCACCATCGAGATCCCGACGAGCCACCACGGCAGATTTTTACTTCCGGTAAAATAATCTTCGAGGGTGTCTTGTCCGCGTTTTTGGGCGTAATAGCCAACAATCACCATCAGGACAATGTAGCCTGCGATGACGGTGAGATCGAGCCAGTTAAAGGGCATCCGGTCTGTTGCTTGGTTCGAATTTGTTCACAGCGAAGTTAGCAGATGCGCGGGGAAAAGCAAATTGGAGGAGTGAAAAGTCAGAGGTGAGACGTGAGAGGGTAGACGTGAGACGAAAGATGCGAAACGTTCTGCACCCTATGACAGGAGCAACTCACGACTCAAAACCGCTCAGCCCTCCGCACATTGCGCTACGCAAACCATCTGCTAACTTCATCTCACGTCTACCCTCTCACGTCTCACTCCCAAATCACTCCCTAAACGGAAACGGATATACCGTGCTGCTTACGTGTCCGCCTTCGCTGACGGCACGAACACCAAACAGGTAGTTATCCTTCGAGAGAAGTTCGGCGGTGTAGGAGGTGTCGGTGGTGAAATCTTTGTGCTGCCATACCGGAGAGGTGGTTTCACGCCAGAGAACTTCATAGCCTGCAACGTGAGCTGATGGAGAAGCTTCCCACCTCAGACGGGTGTCGTTTTCCAGCCTTGAGATGTTCATGCCTACATCACGGGGTTCCTGCGGGGCACGGGCCAGATTGGCGAGCGCAGCGAGGTTCACGTGAGTAACCCTGGCAACATAGGGGTAGTCCACAAATTCGGGAAGATCACCATACTGAACACCATCCTCTTCGCGGATATCCTGATGCTGATGTTTGAACTCTTCATGCGGTTCGGAAAAGCGGACGGCCGGGTAGCCCAAATCAAGAAACGGCATGTGGTCGCCGCCGCGCAGATAGCGATCGGCACGGTAGATCATCCAGACCTCCATATCGGGCAGGTAGCTTTCAGAAACCTCTTTGATGGTGCGTGCAAGCTGACGCGTGGGTAGGTCGTTTTCTCCTCCGGTTTGAATGTAACGGAGCAGTTCGCGGTCAGGCTCTTGTGTGACCGGGATACCCTGCGCAAAAAGGCGGACCCGATTTGGATCAGTGAGGGCGCCATCCTCTGCGGCATGGTTGCCAATAATGTCGTTCGTAATCATCCCTGCAATGTTGAGTCCCTGCTCGTGTGCCTCTTCGGCCCAGCGGCGCGCACCCAGCAGCCCTTGCTCTTCACCGGCAACCGCCATAAAGACGATGGTGGCCGGAAACTGATAGGCCGACATCACACGTGCCATCTCCATCACCGCGGCGGTACCCGAAGCATCATCATTGGCGCCGGGGGCTTCGCTTTCAGCATCCATCACACCGGTGGCGCGAGAGTCGTAATGTCCGCTAACTACAAAAATGCGGTCGTCATCAGGATCAGATCCGGGCAGGGTGCCAATCACATTTACAATCTCAACCTCTTCGGGAATCCGGTTGGTCGCTTCCTGCATATAGCTATGAAACTCAACTTCGAGTCGACCGCCGGTCTCCGAGCTATATCGCTCCATTTCTGCCTTGATCCATCTTCGGGCAGCACCGATGCCAAACTGATCATCTTCCGTTTCGGAGAGAGTGTGGCGTGTACCGAAATCGGCAAGGCGATAGATATTCTTTTCAAGAGTGTCGGCAGAGATCTGACCAAGCATCTCGCTTATTTCAGGGTCGAGATCGTCGAGTGTAAGTCGATTGTTTTCGTCATTTGCAGGTGGAGAACTGCAGGCGTGGATAAGAGTGGCAACAAAGATAAAGAGGAGCGTAGATGTCAATGCTTTCATAAGAGAAATTGGTTGGATATTGGCTGCCCTATATTGCGGTATCAAACCCATTTAATCAAATCTATCTTGAAAATGGTTTGCGTGCAGTGCCCGATCATTTTGATTATTTTTTTTGTTTCTTATTCGCTAAAGAGCAATGCGTCCGGATCTTTCGGCCGCTTAATCCATTGATTTTACCCGGATGTCGATCAAAAAATATCACCTTGGACTAACCCAGTGGGGGTACAAAGATTGGAAGGGAGAATTTCTGAGCAGCAGTGCAAAACCCTCCGAATTTTTAAGGCAGTACGCTACCGTTTTCAACTCCGTGGAGGGAAATACCACGTTCTACCGCGTACCCGATCCGGAGACGGTGAAGAAGTGGGGAGATCAGGTTCCGGATGGATTCAAGTTCTGTTTTAAATTTCCGCAGGGGATCACCCACTACCGCCGACTGAACGGTGTTGAGGATGATGTGCTCTCTTTTCTGGAGCTGTTTGACCCTATCCGAAAAAAACTGGGTCCTTTCCATATTCAGCTCAGTTCACAGTTCTCCTACAACGAGATGGAGAAGCTGGAACGGGTTGTTGAGATACTGCCGGTTCACCTGCACTACGCCATAGAAGTGCGCCATCCCGATTTTTATGATAAGGGCCGTAAAGAGAAGAGATTTACCGATCTGCTGAAGAGCTACGGAATTGACCGGGTTGTATTCGATACGCGTCGGCTACACGCCCTCAAGAACAATGAGCCCTCGGTGAGAGAAGCGCAGGAGAAAAAGCCGCAAACGCCGGTTCGATTCAACTCAACGGGAAGCAAACCTTTTATCCGCTATGTGGGGGCGAATGATGTATTAAACAACGAGACATACCTGAAGGAGTGGGCAATTATCGTTGCCGACTGGATCCGGGAGGGGAAGCACCCCTATTTTTTCGTTCATGCACCGGATACACTGCACGCGCCTTCCCTGGCCCGGTTCTTTCATAAGGAACTTGCCGCACTGATCGATCTGAAGCCTATGCCCGTGTGGCCGTGCGACAGGGAAGATGAACAGCTGGGATTGTTCTGAGGAAGAGGAGTTAGTGTGAATAGAATAGATGTTAGAGTGGGAGAGTGGGTGTGTATAAAAAAATAAAAGCCGCCCCCGACTAAGGAGAACGGCTCTGTGGGATCAAAAATGATCTGAATTTTGATGACTTAATTAATGATCACTTCACCAACTGAGTGGATGAGGCCATTGTCGGCAGCTATGTCTCCATCTTCTACTGCTATATCAAGTGCAGGTTCTACATCCGTAGCTGGAACTTCACCTTGGAAAAGATGCCCAACAACTACATTTTGAGCTCTTTCAGGGTCGGTCATGACATCGTCAAGCTCGCCGCCCAGTGCTTCAAAAGCATCATCAGTTGGAGCAATAACGGTAAAAGGTCCTTGCTCCGAAATTACCTGATCCATTTCGGTCATTTCAAGTAATTCAGAAAAGATGGCATGGTCATCACTATCATTGATGATATCTACAACATCACCTGATTGTGCCACAGAGATATTGATCCCCGCTACAAGTACCAGTGCAATAACTGCAGAAAAAATGGTTGATAATTTCTTCATTGATAACATAATGTTTCTCCGTGTTTCAATTAAATGTTCAGTATTATATACAGGGTTAACCGGGGCTTTGTTCCCCTCATATATATGTAATCATTGATCTAACGCGCTTTTCATTGATAATTTTACACGAATTAAAATTTCAGTCCGTTTCAGGATGCTTCAGATGGCATGATGAGGTATTGTGTTAAACCCATTTAAGATTGCCTGAAGCATCCATTCTCGAGAGCGTTTAAGGTAGTTTTGTGGATATCAAGAATGAGATCTGAAGCAGGGGGGAAGTAGTAGAAGGGAGAGTATCTGTCAAAAAGAAAAGCCACCCTGAATTAACAGAGTGGCTTGGATTCAGCTGGTAAAGCTGATTTTCAATACGTTGGTTAGTTCATGATGACTTCATCAACAACATGTACCAGACCGTTGTCAGCCCCAATGTCTCCGCTGGCAACTTCAATTCCGAGTGCGGGCTCTACATCTTCAGATGGTACCTCACCCTGGAAAAGATGACTTACAACAATATTCTGTGCACGTTCAGGGTCGGCCTGAATCTGCTCAAGCTCGTCTCCAAGTGCATTAAAAGCGTCATCGGTTGGCGCAATTACTGTAAATGGCCCCTGCTCTGAAATGATATTGTCCATTTCGGTATCAGCAAGCAGTTGAGCAAAAATGGTGTGATCCTCACTATCATTAATAACGTCAACAACACTTCCCTGCGCCATCGATACATTAATACCTGCGACAAGTACAAGTGCAATAATGGTCGAAAAGACAGCGGATAGTTTTTTAATCGAAAACATGATTTCTCCTGTGTTTTGGTTAAGAGTTCAACCTTTTACACAACGGAGCAGACCTTTTTGTTCCCCGAAGCATTAAGATTTATTGTGTCTTATGCCGATAATGCTGATATATTTACACTATTTTAAATAAAGATCCCGAAAAAAAGGGTCTGAGTAGCTGTATGGTTAAAGTGTAAAACAGTGATACAAGGTAACTTTCATGAATCATGTTACGATTTGAGTGATAAAGAGCCATTTTTTGGGTCTATATATTCATATCTACTGGTGATGAAGAAAAGCGAGAGAATTTGTATTTTATAAGTCTTTCAAAATTTTCAGTCAGCAATCATGTCGAAACAGGAAACCATCACAGAGAACCCCCTCATCAAGAAAGAGGCGGAAAAACGGCGCACGTTTGCAATCATCTCTCACCCGGATGCCGGTAAAACAACGCTTACGGAGAAGCTGCTTCTTTATGGCGGGGCGCTTCATGAAGCAGGCTCTATTCGCGCGCGTAAGGCATCAAGGCATGCTGCATCCGACTGGATGTCGATCGAAAAAGAGCGTGGAATTTCGGTTACCTCTTCGGTTCTCCGGTTTGAAAAGGATGGTGTGAAGTACAATCTGCTCGATACTCCGGGTCACAAGGACTTCTCTGAAGACACGCTTCGTACTCTTGTGGCTGCAGACAGCGGTTTGATGGTTATTGACGTTGCAAAGGGAGTTGAGGATCAAACTGAGAAGCTGTTTGAGGTCTGTAAGCTTAGGCAGGTCCCCGTTATCACATTTGTGAATAAGTGTGACCGACCCGGTATGGAGCCGCTGGAAGTGCTGAGCAATGTGGAGAACCGGCTCGGAATTGAGGCGATTCCCGCAAGCTGGCCGGTTGGTTATGGTCAGAAATTTCAGGGAATCTACGACCTGATCGGAAAAGAGCTACATCTCTATCGAAAGAGCGACCATGGTGCGAAAATAGCTGAAACGGAAGTGTTTGATCTTGAGGAGGGACTTGAGAACTCATCCCTTTCGGAATCGGAAAGGGAGCAGCTAGCCGAAGAGGTGATGCTGATCGAAGATATGTTCAGCGAGATGGATCGGGAAGGGTTTAAAAAGGGAACTGTATCGCCGGTATTCTTTGGCTCCGCTCTCAATAACTTTGGTCTCGATATTTTTCTGAAATACTTCTCCCAGCTGGCTCCGGCACCACAATATTATGAAGATGCCGAGGGCGGTAAACGAGACCTGGATAAGTCGTTCAGTGGTTTTGTATTTAAGCTTCAGGCCAACATGAATCCCGATCACCGGGACTGTGCCGCGTTTATCCGGGTAACCTCCGGTAAATTTGAGCGCGGACTGGAAGTGACGCATGCCGGAACGGGCAAAAAAGTAAGGATGTCAACCCCTCACACGCTAATGGGCGATGAGCGGAACATCATGGAGGAGGCCTATCCGGGCGATATTATCTCGATCTTTAACCCGGGTTTTTTCCGGATCGGGTCCACGCTTCATGCGGATGATCCCGTACGTTTTAATGTGATCCCACTCTTTACTCCGGAGCACTTCATGAAGGTCTCGACCAAAGATCCATTCAAAAGGAAACAGCTTCGGGAAGGTCTGAAGCAGCTATCTGAAGAGGGTGTGGTACATGTGTTTGAGGTGCCGAATGGTGTAGGTAACGAGCTGCTTTTGGGAACTGTTGGTGTTCTTCAGTTTGAAGTTGTGCAGCACAGAATGGCGGCCGAGTACAATGTGGAGCTTCATATGCAGCCGGTTAGCTATCACGCGGCACGGTGGCTTCCCAACGAAAGCGAGGAGATCATCGCAAAACTCGAAAACAGCTACTCCACTCACATCACCCGCGATATGGATGAGAACCCCATCGTTATGTTTGAAAGTGCCTACGCCCTCAGTCAGGCCGAAGAGAAAGTGGGTGCGGAGAATCTGTTTAAGTATAAGCAGGATTGATGTCGATCCTGAAGTTGCAGGTTTCGGGTTACAGGTTGCAGGTTCGGGCGTAAATCTAAAGTAATGCTTTTTACGCTTTTTCAATTCTTGATCCAATAGCTGGCGTATTGGCAGCACTGTATAATGCCTCTAATTCCCAACTCCTTTCAAATACTATCGTTACGGTTTCTGGTGAAAGTTTGACTACAGAGGTGTAAAGTGTTTCGGGGCGTTTCAACTTAGCCCGGAGCAACCAGGATTGATGAAGGTATTTGTCCCGTTAGGGACAACATATGGGTAGAAAAACAATGAGAACCACCATCCCGCGCCGAGGAGAGATTTTTGAAAAGGAACGGAATTTACCGAGGCGCAGTGGGAAGGTTTTGGAAAAGAGGTTTTCGGGTGAAAGAATACCTCTTGACCACACATGTTATTGTCACAGATTAACCAACTCTCCTAAAAAAGGTGGCAATTAAATAGATGATGGGCCTAACCCAACCACCTCCCGAGTGGGTCGGGACGTCGCGATGCTCCGCCTGTATCCCCTCCCCGACGGTTCGGGGCAGGCTCTTGGAAAGGAGGGGAGTTCTACTCGAATCCAAAACCTTACCCGCTTCGGACTTCCGGCTTCCCTACGATTCAACAGTTCAACAACCTCCCTTTGAGCTTTCAGCTTACCCCTTTGAGCTCTAACAAACTCAGTTCATCACCCAAATAGTGCCGTTCAGAACCGTAGCAAAGCCCACCCACAGTATATAGGGAACCATCAACCATCCGGCTGCTTTGTTGTGCCGGAAGAAGAACCAGGTTGTGGCTATGATTGAGATCAGGAGCAGGATGATTTCAGCAAATGCCCAGCCCACTTCCTGCATGCCAAAAAAGAGTTGGGACCACAGCCCGTTAAGAACCAGATGACCAAGGAATACATATAGAGCGCTTCCGGCGTAACGAAATCCGCTTCGTCTCCATACAAGCCATGCGGCAATGCCCATCATGGTATAGAGGGTAGACCAAACGGGGCCGAATAGCCATGCGGGTGGATTCCAGTCAGGCTTGTTAAGTGATTGATACCAATCGGCAGGGGCTATGCCCGGTGATACCTGCGCACCGGTCCAAGCTACAAAATAGCAAAGCCCTACCCAGGCAATCAGGCCAGCAACTTGAACCGACGCTTTTCTTGTAATACGTTCCATGGCATTAATATCCAAAATTTGTAATTAGCAAAACGGTGTATTTCAATAAATCATTTCAGTGATTTTCATATGTTTTGCTTAAACTTACCCCGATCCACCCATAGATTGATTCAAAATCATAAAGTATGAGAAAACGTTACAATTCCCACTCTTTTCCGGTTAAATCTGCGACATCGGTATTAACTGTTTTTATTCTTTTTCTCCTTTCAGCAACCACCGTTGATGCACAAATTTTAAAAATTGATGAATCTCAGATCGTGGAGCGTAATGGGATGATAATGGCCCCGGCGCCTGATATGGGTGAGATATGCACCCTCGATCATCTGGATACCGATGCGCACTATCATGTAAAGCGTCACGATCTTACGGCCAAGTGGATGTCGGAGGTAAGAAGCTCGGAATTTGAGATCGACTATGTGAACAATTGTGGGGATCAGGTATGGCCGCAGCAGGCTCGACAGGCATTTGAATATGCGCTCAGCATCTGGGAGTCGCACCTCGACTCAAGTGTGCCAATCAGGATTCGGGCAAACTGGGTTGAACAGGAAGGGAATACACTTGGAAGCGCAGGTCCTACACAGATTTTTCAGCTTCAGGGAGCAGAGCCCAACACGTGGTATACAATTGCACAGGCAGCTGCTATGACCGGTCAGGACCTGGTTCAGGAGTTTGATCTGAGCCACGATATAAATATCAACATGAACTGTAACTTTGCCAACTGGTATTACGGGCTGGATGCGAACACTCCCTCCGGGCAGATCGATTTTGTGACGGTAGTGCTACATGAAGTGGGCCACGGAATCGGCTTTATTGGAAGCATGAGCGCAAATGATGACAACCAAAATGGCGGTTACGGTTTTGGTGAGAATAACGACCCGATTATCTATGATCGATTTACTGAAGATGGAGACGGAGTTGCGCTGCTCAATACCGGAACCTATCAAAACCCATCGCAAAATCTCTATCAGGCTCTTACAGGACAGCGGGGCGGGGTCTTTTTTACCGGAAATGAAGCAATAGGTGTAAATGCTGCTCAGCCTGTACCTCTTTTTGCTCCTTCTGAATGGAGCAGCGGTTCCAGCTACTCCCATGTAGATCAGGCAACCTTCACACAAACCGAAAATGCTCTAATGCGTCCGCAGATCGAGCAGGCATTTGCGATGCATTCACCGGGGCCTATTTTTTGTGGCATGCTTTCAGACTGGGGTTGGCCGCTTGGGGCATCTTGTCTGGAGCTGGTTGGTGCAGAAGCGATCATTGCTGTAAGTGAGAGTGATCTCGATTTTGGGGTTACCAATGTGGGCAGTCCGGTTGAGCGTACTTTCGAAATTTCCAACGACGAATCTGCCGAAGACCCGTTGAGCTACAACATTCAGATCGATAGCGACAACTTTTCAGTTACGCCATCTGCCGCAGCTTCAGGCAGCCTGCAACCTGGCGAAAGCACGGAAATTACAATCCGATACAACCCGAACAACGACCGCATCCACACCGGTCAGATCCGGCTCTCTCATAACGCCATGAATGCATCAAGTCCGATCAACATATCACTTGGTGGTGAGGCACTGCAGCGGGATGAGATAGCTCGTCTGGAAGACAACTACCCAAATCCGTTCAACCCAAGCACAACCATCCCCTATGTTCTGCCTCAAACCTCAAATGTTAGGCTGGATCTGTTCAATATCAGCGGACAGCTGGTTCGAACAATTGTAAACGAACAGCAGGGTGAAGGTCGGTATGAACTGGAGATCAATATATCTGACCTTTCGAGTGGCGTTTACATCTATCGTCTGATTGTGGATGATTTTATCGACTCCAAGAAGATGATGCTTGTTAAATAAACTTCGGATCAGAGATCAGCAAGATCTTTTAAAAACGCCTTGAACTCAGGGGTGTCGTATTTTGCGAGCCCCTCTTTCTTCATGGCGACCCTTCCATCTTTTGTGATCACGTATGTGGTTGGAATCAAACTGCTCTCAAATATTCCGGGCTCGCGGGATCGAAAGTGATAGATGGGCAGATCAACCATATTTCGCCGGTTCATAAACTGTTCTGCCCGTTCAAACTCCTCATCCATCGAGACAAGAAGGAAGGTGATGTCGTCTCGGTCACTCAAATCATCATACAGAGCCTTGATCGATGGCATTTCGGCGATGCAGGGCGGACACCAGGTGGCCCAGATATTCACAAAGAGAACAGATCCCTCATACTGCCCGATCGATCGAACGGTGCCATCTCGGTCAGCGAAGTAGAAGCCATCTCCCGCTTCGGGGAAAGCCTCAGTTAACTCCGGTACATCGGGTGTTATCAGGCCCGTGGCCAGAAGCCCCCTCTGGAGGGTTCCAATCACTTCGGTGTGGAGGCCGGTAATGTAGAGCAATCCTATAACGGAGAGAATGGCGCCCCACTCAATGAGTGAACGGCGCCTCGATTTCTTCTTCTCCTCGGGTGATTTATCAGCCATTCAATCTCGTTTAGGGGCGAATGGTGATCTCGATCTTTTCGCCCGACTGTCCGTCGCGATTCTGAATATCAACCGTTTGCTGAACACGATTCGCAATCTCTTTCAGGCCTATTGCAGCAGGTGAAGTTGGATCGGCGGCTACAATCGGAGTTCCGCTGTCGCTCGTTTCGCGAATCTGCTCTCTGAGCGGTACCTCGCCAAGGAATGGCACCTCAAGCTTACGTGCCAGGTTTCTGGCTCCATGCTTGCCAAATATGTAGTACTTCTTCTCGGGCTGATCATCCGGGATGAAGTGAGACATGTTCTCCACAATACCGAGTACCGGCACATTCACCTTGCTGAACATCGCCACGCCTTTGCGGGCATCGTCCAGGGCAACCGTCTGTGGTGTCGATACAATTACAGCACCGGTTAAGGGAACAGTCTGGACAATGGTGAGCTGGATATCGCCCGTTCCGGGGGGCAGGTCGAGAATAAGATAGTCGAGCTCGCCCCACTCAACCTCTTGCATAAACTGTTTTACGGCGCTCGTAACCATCGGCCCGCGCCAGATCATCGCCTGATCCGTGTCAACCAGAAAGCCCATGGATACCAAATGTACTCCATGCTTAAAAATCGGGACCAGCTTTTTCTTGGTGGTGATGTCGGGGCGCTCAGTTACATTAAACATCGTGGGAACGCTGGGTCCATAGATATCGGTGTCGAGCAGGCCAACTTTTGCGCCGCTTTGCGATAGTGCCACTGCCAGGTTTGCAGCCACGGTTGATTTGCCAACCCCGCCCTTACCGGAGGCGACCGCAATCACATTTTTAACTCCGGATAGAATCTGCTCCTGAGGTTCAGGAGCTTTTTTCTGGTTTTCCGGGGCGTCACCTTTGCCTTCCAGTTCGCGCTGCCTTGAGATGTTGATGCCGATGGTGATATCGAGAACGGCGTCTTTATCGGCAAATTTGTGAATAGCCTGAGTGCACTGTTTTTGTAACAGGCTGGCTAGTTCATCATCTTTTCTTGGCATCTCCAGGGTGAAGGAAACGTACTTGTCCTGAACAATGAGGTCCTGTATCAGATCGAGGCTGATGAGGTCTTTTTCATAAACGGGGTGAACCACATGCGCCAGGGCGCTTTTAATCTGTTCTTTGTGGATAGACATAAATGTTTTGCGTGCTTGAAATTGTTACCTTTCAAAGATAATCAGAAATGAAGATAATCTAAACCTGAACAGTACATACTGTTCAGGTTCCGAATCTACACTGCTTTCATAAATTGATTATGAAATGCGGATCAATAACAAACCTGAATAAGAAACAGATCTCCCGATATGTCGAAACGAACCCCGTTTTATGAGCAACACCAGAAGCTAAATGCAAAACTGATCGATTTTGGCGGATTTGAGATGCCGGTTCAGTATGCAGGGATTCGCCAGGAGCATATGGCCGTGAGGGAAAAAGCGGGTCTTTTTGATGTCTCCCACATGGGTGAGTTTTTTGTGAACGGGCCCGAAGCGCTCAATCTGATTCAGAAAGTGACCATCAATGATGCGTCAAAATTGACCCCCGGAAAAGCGCAGTATACGGCGATGTGCTATGAGGATGGCGGTATTGTGGATGATCTGCTTGTCTATATGCTGGATGAAGAGAGCTATATGCTTGTAGTGAATGCATCCAACATCGAGAAAGACTGGGAGTGGATCTCATCACAAAACAGCATGAATGCAGATCTTGAGAACAGATCGGAATCGATGGCGCTTCTGGCGCTTCAGGGGCCAAAATCGGTGGCAATTCTGCAAAAGCTGACCGATAGCGATGTTGCAGGTATCAAATTTTATACGTTCGAAACGGGAACCATTGCAGGAGAAGAGGGTGTCATTATCTCCGCCACTGGCTATACAGGTGAAACCGGATTTGAACTTTATATTGATACAGATAAGGCCAACGCGGCGAAAATCTGGGATGAATTGATGAAGGCCGGGAAAGAAGATGGCCTTGAGCCTGCAGGGCTCGGCGCACGCGATACACTCCGTCTGGAAATGGGATATGCTCTCTACGGCAACGATATTACAAAGGATACCCACCCCTATGAGGCGAGAATGGGTTGGCTCACAAAGACCGACAAAGGCGACTTTGTTGGCCGTGAAGCACTTATTCAAAAGAAAGAGGCCGGGCTAAACCGCAAGCTGATGGGATTTGAAATTGATGAGCCGAGAAAAATTCCACGCTCCGGATACCTCATTTTCGACGCCGATGATAACGAAATCGGATTTGTGACGAGCGGAACACAGTCTGTATCCCTGAATAAAGGGATAGGAATGGGTTATATTTCATCCGAAAAAGCCGCGGAAGGTGAAACAGTCTATGTCCAGATCCGCAAATTTCGAACAGAAGCAACAGTTGTAAAACCGCCATTTTATAAAAAGTAGAGTTCCCCCCATTATGAATCAGCAGGAAATGGATGTTTTCTTTTCCGCGCACTCCTTCAGAGAAGATGAGTTGCGCGACAAGGCCGTAGTTATTATTGATGTTCTTCGGGCCACTTCAACGATTGTAACCGCCCTGATGAATGTCGCGCGCGGTGTTATACCCGTGGAAGATATGGGCGAAGCGAGTAAAATTGCCCAGAATGTGGACTCCGATAACTATCTCCTCTGCGGTGAAAAGGATGGTATGAAGATTGAAGGTTACAATCTCGGAAACTCACCGCTGGAGTACACCAATGAAGAGGTTTCCGGGAAAACTCTTATTTTTAACACCACCAACGGTACCAAGGCGATAAAGAAGTCACTTGGATCGGCAGTCGTCTACATAGCTTCATTTCTCAATGAAAACGCTGTGGTTGAGGCTCTCAGAAATGAAAAAAGGGATGTGGTTCTGGTTTGTGCAGGCTGGAAAGGACGGCTGGCCATGGAAGATTCACTGTTGGCCGGCTCCATTATCCATAAATCGTGTGGTGGCACACTGCCTGAAAATGCCAGAGATGGCGCAAAGGTTGCCTTCGGTATTTATGAAAAGTATGGTGATGATATCGGTACAGTAATTCGGCAGTCTAATCATGCAATCAGGCTCAAAAACCTGGTTGGTACCGACGATCTTTACTACTGCAGCCAGGTTGATATTACCGATCATCTGCCCATATTGCACGACGGAATCATCTCAGTTAAGCATGGCTAAAAAAAAGAAGACAACGAATAACTTTCTCAGCTCATTCGATTACACCCGGAAGATGGAGGTTGCCGGCATTCTCATAATGTCGGTGGCAGTTCTTCTTCTGCTGAGTATTGCATCCTACAATCCCAACGACTATGGGGTGCTGAAATCGATCTCCTCCAGCTCCATTTTTCAGGTGGATCAGGGGCCCGCTCTTCGAATCAGCAACTGGCTGGGAATTATCGGTGCGTGGATCTCCTACCTCTTTGTACACCAACTGTTCGGGTATGTCAGCATCATTGTCCCGATCCTGATCGCCTCAATCGGCTGGTATGTGTTCCGTCAGAATGAACTCAGCGAACTCGGCTGGCCACTGGCTTATGGAATCTGGATGATGGTACTGCTCTCGGCAACCATCGGCTGGTTCTACAATCGATATGAAGCCTATTCGATGGCCTGGAGCGGAAGTTCGGGGATATCAATAGCATCCATCATGCAAAACGTGACTGGTGTTGGATCCGTGATTATTCTGTTTGTTCTGCTTTTTGTGTCGCTGCTGGTTCTCGTGGATCGCGACCTCCAGAAAACGATCGACACCTTTCGTGGCTGGATGGGTAATGTGAGGGAGAATCTTGATGAAACCCGGGAGGAGCGTCAAAGAAAGAAGGAGGAGAAAGCCGCCATCCGAAAACAGCAAAAGGCGGAAGCAAAAGAGAAAAAAGAAGCTGAGAGGGTACGCAGAGAAGAAAAGAGAGCGGCTGATACAGGGCCGGCAACCGGCAAGAATGATATTGACGACATTGTTGAACGCTCACAGGAGAAGGATCTGGAGCGAATTAAGGAGAAGCAGAAGGAAAGTGCCGAACTGGAAGGTCGTCCGCCAAGGGCAATTCTTGAGAAACCCGACGAAACAGAGAGTGATGACGACGATGTAGAGATCTCAGTATTTGTTGGTGAAGGGGACGAAGAGGCCAGCGACAAAGAGCTGGATCGCGTCAATAAAGACAAGGCGAAAGAGATTCCGGTTATCAAGTATAAATTCCCGGGTATCGACCTGCTGAATGCACCACCGAATGAAGGCAATGAGGTGGACTTAGAGGAGATCAAGAACAATAAGCGAATCATTCTTGATAAGCTGAGGCGCCACAAGATTGAAATTCTCAGTATCAATGCGATTGTGGGTCCCACCGTTACGCTTTATGAGCTGGAGCCTTCACCCGATGTAAAGATCAGCAAGATTGAGAGCTATGCGAACGACCTCAAGATGGCTACGGCCGCCCATGGTCTTCGGATCATTGCTCCGATTCCCGGCCGCTCTGCCGTTGGTATTGAAGTGCCAAACAGCACCCGTGAGACGGTCTATATCAAGTCTGTGATTAATACCAAAAAGTTCGTGGAGACCGAATTTGAGCTTCCGGTGGCTTTTGGTAAGACGATCGAGAACGAGGTGTTTATGGTGGATCTCACACGGATGCCTCACATGCTGATTGCAGGTGCAACAGGTTCGGGTAAATCGGTGGGTATCAATACGATCATCACCTGCCTGCTCTATAAGTGTCATCCGGATGACCTCAAGTTTGTTTTGATCGATCCGAAAAAGATTGAGCTCTCTCTATACCGAAATATTCAGAACCACTACCTGGCCGTGTTGCCGGGCGCAGATGAACCGATTGTAACCGATACTTCACGGGCCCTGGAAACACTTGAGAGCGTAACCAAGGAGATGGATGAGCGCTACGACCTGCTGAAGATGGCGATGGTGCGGGATATCAAGTCGTACAACGAAAAATATAAAACCGGAGAGCTTGATGATGAGCTCGGCCACAGACACCTGCCCTACATTGTGGTGATTATTGATGAGCTTGCTGATCTTATGATGACGGCCGGTAAACAGATTGAGGAGCCGATTGCCCGTCTGGCCCAGCTTGCACGCGCAATCGGGATTCATCTGGTAGTGGCCACACAGAGGCCATCCGTTAATGTGATTACGGGTACCATCAAGGCTAACTTCCCGGCGCGTATTGCCTACCAGGTAGCATCTAAAGTGGATTCGAGAACCATTCTCGATACCGGTGGTGCCGACCAGCTGGTGGGAAGAGGCGATATGCTTTTTACAAATGGTGCGGGTATGACGCGGATACAAAATGCGTTTGTAGATACAGATGAAGTGGAGCGGATCACCTCGTTTATTGGCGAGCAGAGAGGCTTCAAGAAACCTTTCGAGCTTCCGGTCGTTGAAGATGAAGAGTCCGGCATTCCGGACCCGCTTGATGACATCGACGATCTGTTCAAGGATGCGGCTAAAATCGTGGTTCTTCACCAGCAGGGGTCGGTATCGCTGCTTCAGCGAAAGCTGAAAATCGGCTATAACCGCGCAGGACGCATTATCGACCAGCTCTTTAATGCCGGCGTGGTGGGAGCCTACCAGGGAAGTACGGCCAGAGACGTGAAAATTGAACATGAGGAGGAACTCGATGAAATCTTTGAAGAACTTGGTATTTAAGAGATCGCTGCTCACAACAGCAGTCGTTTTGATCATTGGTGCACTGCCGGTTCAGCAGATTGTTGCTCAGAACAGCACGCCAGTTTTTGACCGGATGAAGTCGCTGTTTGAAGAGGGGCAGATTTTCACGGCGGAGTTCAGCCACGAGTATAATGACTCCTTTACCGGAGAGCAGCAGCGCACAGAGGGCAACATCTGGATCGGAAAGGAGATGTACAAAATTGAGGGGAACAACCAGCGTATGATGGTGGATGGGAGAACCTCAACCGTTTTTGATGGATCGAAAAACCGTGTGATCATCAGCGATTACATCGAAGAAGAGGATGATTTTGCACCTTCGCGAATGTTGCAGGGAGTGGACGATAGCTATGAAGTGAGCGAGGAGCCCGGCGAAAATGGGGAGACCCGGATTAGACTTGTCTCAGACGATCCATTCTCTGTCTTTATTGAAGTATTTATCTATGCCGATAGTGATGGAAACCCCGTTCGAATAGAGGCACTGGATCAGGTGGAGAATGAGTTGATTACCCGATTTGGAACCGGAGAGTTTATAACCGGTGATCCTGCAGAAATTTTTCAGCTTGAGGTACCGGGCAACGCGGAACAGATCGATCTTCGTCAAGAAACACGATGAACCGAAGAGTTCTGAACATTGTCGTTTCGCTGATAGTTGCCGGACTCTTTATCTGGTTTGCGATACGTAATGTTGAACTCGGTGAATTGTGGAGGGAGATCTGGTCTGTAAGCTACTGGTGGCTACCATTTTTTCTGGTGGTGCTGCTCATCAGTCATTATCTGCGGGCGGAGCGATGGAGGCTTCTATTGTCTAAAGAGAATGGGAACCTGCGGCGCTCCACGCTGTTTGCAGGCGTGATGATGGGATATTTCTTCAATAATCTTGTACCAAGATTGGGTGAGGTTACCAGGCCTGTTTATGTTGCAAAACAGCATAACCTGAGCTCGAGTAACCTAATTGGGACCATCGTAATCGAGCGGTTGATCGATCTGCTCACGATGATGTTTCTGATACTATTCGCCCTTATTTGGCTCGTAAGTGATGTAGCGGCGGTACAGAAGCTGTTTGGGACGGAAGATTGGTCTTGGTATGTCTATCTGTTGATGCCACTCTTTTTCATCCTTGCAATTGGAGGCACCTGGCTTGTTTATCGTATGCTTACGGCATTGGAGAACAGAAGTGGTATAGAGAGCCCGGTGCTGCTGAAAATTGTTGAAAAAGCGCGCTCGTTCAGTGAAGGGATTCTATCGATTCGCCACGTTCAGAACTGGGGTGGATTCATTCTGCTCACTGCGGGTATCTGGTTTGGTTATGTGCTGATGGCCTACCTGCCGTTTTTCATGATGAGCATGCAGGATCTGTATGGGTTAACCATGGCAGATGCGGTGGTACTCACGATGGTTTCATCGATTGGTGTAAGTATACCGACGCCGGCAGGTATTGGATCCTACCATCTGCTTATTCAGCAGAGCATGTGGGGTCTCTACGATGTTCCACTGGTTAAGGCACTTACATACGCAACGGTAGCTCACGGAGCCACGGTTCTGTCTGTCTTTCTGTTCGGTCCGCTGGCGCTCTGGTGGGATAAATATTACACACTCAACAGCGCCGACAGCCGTTAACGTACGGATGATTTTCGGTGATCGGCTTTTATTGGTCATATTCTTTACAAAAGAGCACTGCAATTCCCCGCAAATTATGTTTACTTTTAAGCTTCAATAAATTTCATCTATGCAAAAAGTCACCACGATACTCTTTTTGTGCTTTGTTTCACTCCTGTTTGCAGCAACCCTCACTGCTCAGGATGCCGGTGCGAGCGATCAAACACTGCTGCCGGAAATTGATCCTCAGGATATAGAGATCAGAAGCCAGTTTCAGGCACGGTTTCCGGGACTACGTCGCCAGCCCATTTTGGGGTTTAATCCGCGACCGAGAGTTTTTCAGATCGATCCCGATCGACAGCCCTTCATTGAAGATGAGGAGACGGTGATGGCGAACTTGCCGCTGGGTCAGCTAGATCGCCCGGAAGCACCGGTCTACATGCCGCTTGGATATGCCAATCCGAGAAATGGTTTTGCCCGTGTCGGTGTAGGTAGCTACTTCACCCCCGAGGCTGATATCTACGCAATTGCCAGAATTCGAGACGGAAACTGGGTTTCCGGAAATGTGCGCCATCTGTCCACAGACGGGCACGTTGAAGATGCTACCAGCTCATACAGGGATTTCGATGCGAACTTCAATCTGTTCAACTCCTTTTCAAAGAGAACCAAGCTTCGCAGCCACTTTGGTTTTAAATCGAACTTTAACCACTATCCTGGACTTGTTACCGATGATGAGGGCCCAACGGACCTGAACACACGGGTTGAGCAGGCCGGTTTCCGTGGTGGAACGGACCTAACCGTAGCTCGAACATCCATCAGCGGTGTAGACTTTGGGGTTAGCGGATACGCCTATCGCTATGACCTCACATCCAACCTCGATAACTATGTTGGTGATGTTAATGAGTGGGGTTTTCGTGGAAGGGCAGAGTATTCACGCCTCGGAAGTAATGTTGAGGAGGTACACCGTGTTCGCGTAGCATCAGAAGCCGGCGGTATAGAGACTCTCGATAACGGCATGGGTGGATGGTCGGTAACCAGGGTGTCGGCTCATTATGAAAGACTTTTTAACTATCAAACAGAGGTGAAAGCGTCGATGGGTCTGGCGGGTGTTACCGACGCAGTTAATGGGTTTACTTTCCATGTAGCTCCTGATGTACAGATTTCGCACACCCTCCTGCAGGGAATTGAACTTAGGGGACAGGTTCGTGGTACGCCCTCACACAACTCGCTGAATCGTGTTCACAATATGAACCGCTTTATCGACTTCACTACACCATTTGAGCATCAGTTTACATGGGAAGCGAAAGCGGAAGCTGTACTTGAACCCTTCCGTGGCTCGAGACTAACGGGTGGCGTCTCTTATCAGAATATTTTTAATCACCTCTACTTCACGCAGAACAGCAATGAGATTGCGGGAACCGGACTTACCGAACAGTACTTCACCCCCACATTCAACGATGCAAACATCTTCAGGGTCTATGGTAGCTTCTCGCAGGATCTTCGTCCCGATGTGCTTTGGATCAAAGCTGACGGACACTGGCAGCGGCCAAGGTTGACAGGAAATGATAAAATCCCCTTTACGGAGACATTTGCACTTAAGGGAACAGCCTCTTTCAGGCCGGTAGGGCAGCTGGTTGTTGAAGGCTGGGCCGAATATGCCGGAAATCGTGAGGACTCTTTCGGGCAATCACTCTCATCATACATTGTAATGGGAAGCCGGTTTGAAATTTCTGTGACGGAGCGACTGGGTGTTTACGGCAAAATACTGAACATTCTGGATGAGGAGTATGAGTTGTGGCGGGGTTATCCTGAGCGCGGCTTCCAGGGTTACGTTGGAATCACATACCTATTCTAAACTATGAAATCTAAATTTATCAAGGCTTTCAAAGAAGTATTGAGAGATCAGATACTGGACAAGAACAAGGTGGAGATTGACGGTCTTGGCCTGTTTAAGGTAGTTCACCAGAAGCAGCATCAGAAGAAGTATAAAAGCGGACGGGTTGTAATGGTACCCCCTGCAGACGTGGTTGAATTCGAATCGAAAGTGAGGAGCTCGAATGAAGATTGATAAAGAGAAGCTGATCGGGCTTCTGATTGAGAAGACGGGGATGGAGAAGGTTGAAGTGGAAGAACAGCTTCAGCAGCTAATTAAACGAATTGTGGATGCAGCCGAGCGGGGGAAAGCGCTTGAGATCAAAGAGTTCGGGATGTTCTACTTTGACGAGGGAGGAGAGCTTCGCTTTGATGCTGCCAAAGAGCTCAGTACGGAGGTTAACTTCAAATATGCCGGTATGGAGCCTGTGGAGCTGAAGCCGGCGCGAGAGTCTGCAAACAAGCAGGAGGATGAAGAGGAGGATACTGAGGCGGCTTCAGCCAAAAAGGAAGAGACTGCTGCAGATGAGGAAAAAGCCAAAGATCAAGGTGACGATGACGCCGATGATGTTTTTGGAATCGGTGCTGGAGGCACTCAGAAGAAGAGTGATAAAGATGATGAAGAGAAAAAGGCCACAGACAGACCGGAGCTTGCTGATGATGAGTACGATTTTGAGTATGAGGAGGGTGAACCCAAAGAGCGTGAAGAGGACCCCTTTGCCGGACTGTTAGGTGATGCTTCATCCAAGATGCAGAAAGGCGAACCATCCGGCTTTGAAATGAGTCTGCTCTCTGAAGAGGCCAAAAGAAAACTGGCTGAGGAAGAGGAGAGCAAAGAGGAGGAAGAAGCAGTTGAACCTGAAGAGGAGTTTGTTGAAGCCGATCCGGTTGCAACGAGCTCAGACGACAAAGATGAAATTGATGAGGATATATTTGCAGGCCTCGACGATCTGGATGATCTCGATGATGATGAACCTGTAGAGCTGCCCGAAGAGTCGGCAGAGAAGAAAACACCGGAACCAGAACCTGTGGCCGCATCTGCACGTCGCCCTGCACCGAAACCGAAGAAGAAAGAGCGGGATCCAATAATGATGGTGCTTGGCGTGATACTTGCACTGGTTCTGATTGGCTCCGCATTTGTGATTATTCCAAGCCTGATGGATGGGCCAGATCCGGATCAGAACCAGGTTCCTGCAACGGCTCCGCAGCAACCGGCAGTCGATGAGGATATAGCCGATGCACAGGATGTTCTTGTTCCACTGGAACCTGAAGCCGATGCTGAAGTAACAGAAGAGATGGCTGATGAAATAGAAGCTGCTGAAGATTCTGATCAACCCATATACGGTTTGACCGGCGAAATCGTTGATCAGGCTAATGACGGCTTCTCAATTGTGCTGTTTTCATTGAGACAGGAAGAGCGCGCAAGAGACCAGGCTGCAAACCTCTCTGAGGATGGCTACCGCGTAATCGTGAACTCCAGAACTGTTGACGGCGAAACAGTATGGCGCGTTAGCGTAGGACAGTTTGAATCAATCGCTGATGCCCAGACAGGGGCTACCGATCTGCCATCACCATATAACACCAATAACTTTATCCAAAGAATCCAGACCAATTAAACCATAATGAACATCTTCCCGCTATTACTCCTTCAGGCCGAAGCTGCCGAGTCAGATACCCTTGCTGAAATGCTTCATGAAGAGTCCTCAATGTCATTTTTTGAAATTTTGTCTCAGGGTGGGTTGTTGATGATTCCGCTCTTTCTCCTCTCGATTTTGGCGATCTATGTGATTGCAGAACGGTGGAGAACACTGGAGAACTCCAAGATGGATGTTAACAGTATGCTGAACAACATTGAGTCGCTTCTGAAGAGTGGAAGCCAGCCTCGTGCCATTCAGTACTGCGAAGAGTTTGATAAACCACTTGCAAGAATTCTAAAAGCGGGTATTCGTCGCCTCGGCAGACCGATTCGCGATATTGAAGAAGCGATCCATAACGCCGGAAAAAAAGAGATCTATCGTCTGGAAAAACGAATGGACTGGCTTGCAACCATCGCTGGTGTGGCACCACTGATCGGTTTTACCGGTACCGTAACCGGTATGATTCGGGCATTTATGGATATCCAGGCGCTGCAGGGTAATGTAAACCCAAGCGTACTTGCAGGCGGTATCTGGGAAGCGTTGATAACCACCGCTACCGGACTGATTGTTGGAATTATCGCCTACGGTTTTTACAACTTCCTTTCAGGGAAGATCAACCGCATGATTTTTGAACTGGAGAACGCATCAGCCGATTTTGTTGATCTGCTCCAGGCACCATCACCTAAGAAGAAACAGGAGGTCTGAGAATGGACTTTCGCAAAGACAGACAGAAAATGGAACCCTTGACGATGTTTTCACAATCGTCACTGACGGATATTATCCTGCTTCTGTTGATCTTTTTCCTGCTCACTTCCTCTTTCGTGACCAATTTCGGTATTCGCGTGAATGTACCCCAGGCAGAGTCGTCTGTGACTACAGAGGCGCAGCAGATATCGGTCGCGATTACCCCGGAAGGTGACTTTTTTGTGAACGGAGAACAGGTGGCAAGAGCCAATCTTCCTGCCTCAATCAGAGAAGCATATCAGAATTCGCCTAATGCTACGTTAGTAGTGAGGGCAGACCGAGATGCAAAGATCGAAGATGCTGTACGCGTCATGAATATCGGTCAGTCCCTTAATATGAATATGGTAATGGCTACGGAGCGCAACTAACTTAATGCTCGACTGGTTTAAGAAAAATATCAACAAGGAAGACCGATTCGGCCTGAGCGTAACGGGGATTCTGCATCTGATCATTTTGCTCATTGCGCTCTTCTATATGGTCAGCTTTGATATCGATAACCGTCCAGCCTATATCGATGTAACTCTCGGTGAGTTTCGTTCAGGAACCGCTGCCGAACAGGCAGAGGTGCAGCGCGAAGAGGTCGCAACTCGACCAAACCCTGCCGAAACCCAGCCCGAAGATCCCGATCCTGAGATAACCCAGCCTGTTGATGAGCCTCAACAGCCCGAAGAGGAGACTGCCCGTCCGGTAGATCTGCCCGATGAGATTGAAGAGATCGTTAGTGATGAAGTTGTAGAGACTCCGGAAACAGATGTAATCGATCCTGAAGTGCTTGAACCGATTGAAGATGTTGTGGAAGAGGAAGTGCCTCCACAGACAATTGAGGATGAGCAGATTCAGGAAGGAGTTGCAGAAAGCGGTGACGAACGCGGAACCCGCGGTGAGGTTGATGTTGACCAGGGAACCGGCAACGATCCGGATCACTCCGCTCCATACGATCTGCAGTGGGAAGGCGATCTTAATCGAGATCCATTGGCACAGCCTGAACCTCGTAATCTTACCAATCAAGAGGCCACGATCAGAGTCCGAATTGAGGTAGATCCGCGAGGTAATATTGTAGGGATAAGACCGATTATCAGGATGAACCCTGAGCTCGAGCGTGAAGTGATGAACACTCTACGGAACTGGAGGTTTTCGCCCCTGCCATCCGGAGTCCCTCAGGAAAATCAAGTGGGAACCATTACGTTTAGGTTTGTACTGGATTAGGCTCTTTGGAGCTCAAAGCGGGAAGCTGAAAGCTCAAAGGGTGTAGAACTGTTGAATCGTTGAACTGTTTGATAGCCAGAAGTTGGAAGCTGATCCACCTTCGCTAAAGCTTCGGAGGACAAGAAGCCCGAAGCAGGTAAGTTTTTGATTCTTGGTAGAATTCCCCCCTTCTCAAGAGCCTGTCCCGAACCGTCGGGAGGGGACACAGGGGGGGTTTTTAGGGGCACTTTATTTCATTCAAGAAAAGTGTCTTTAAAGGAATGTTCTTTCTCAAACACCTTCCCACTCCGCCTCGATAAACCCCGTTCTTTTTCAAAAATCACTCCTCGGCGCGGATTTGGCTTCGCCTTTATAGACCCGGAACGTTGCTCCGGGCTGAGTTGTAGCGCCCTTTCAGGGCTGGGGATTGGGGTAATAGTTAAGATGTTTTCCTCACCTCACCTTCTAAGCGTCCTTTGCGGTTAAACAACCCGCAACACGAAAACTCGTAACCCGTAACCCGATGAGAAGCTCAAATCAGGGCTAGGTTTCACACAATCCCCCCTTTGCGCCTTTTGTTGTTAAACCATCCTCACCCTTTCGACAGCTGGAACTGTTTTGGAGTCTGCCCGGTCTGCTCCCGGAATAGCTTAATGAAGTGGCTGATACTGGAGAATCCCAGTTCATAGCAGACATCGGTTACATTCATCCGTCTCTTTTTCAGAAGTGAACACGCTTTCTTGATCCGTTCCCTGTTGATATACTCAATAGGGCTCATCCCAAACTCGTTTTTGAAGTAGCGATAGAATGAGGCCTGACTCATACAGGAAACCTCAGATAGCTGATTTACAGTAATGGATCGGTGCAGATTTTTGTGGATATAGTCGACAGCAGCAGCGATGCCGTGGCGGGTTACGTGATCGCGATAGTTCTTAAGCAGTAGCTCTCTCGATTCGGTCTGAAGCATATGCACGATAAGCTCTGAAGTGTTCATATCTACAAGAAGGTCTCGCTGCATATGCTCTTCGGTGAATACCTGAAAGAGCTTGCGAATAAGAAGATCCACAGAGCCGGTATTCTTGAAATGAACCGACGTAACCGAATCATACTCCCATTCACCAGAGTAGCGGCTTCGCGGCATTATCTCATTCATGCGATCCACAATGTCGTTGATTCTGGAGAGGGGTAGCTCAACGGTGATGCACTTTGTGGGTTCATCCATTTTTGCATCGGGAAAATCGATGTGAATCGTCTTGTCGGGTGGGAGTACCAGGGATTCGCTTGGTACGAAATCAAACGCCTCTTCATTACCGGAGTGGATCACCTTTTTGCCGGATATCATTCCGCAGTACATCGGACTGGATGCATGAAGTTCAACACGGCGTGCCTCCTGGTAGGTATCATAAACCGAAAAAACGGCCTCTTTTCCAGCATAGCTGGTTCGGTTTTCAACTAATTTTTCCGGTTTGGGCTGGTGGCCTGCTAATGCTGTCTGCATGGCTTTTAATGAAGTTTTTGGCAAAAGCGGGAAAGCTACAGTCCGCTATTCATTATAGTTAACGGCGTCACTATTTCAAAATTGATAGGATAGAGCAATTTTTTGAGAATAGAAGACGAGATTGGAAGCGCTTTTAATAACAGATTGATTGTATCAATTCAACATTAAAAGAAGGAGTCTCAAATGTTACATGAACGCCCTGAATTCAAAAGTAAATATGACAACTTTATCGGCGGCAAATTTGTACCGCCGGTTGACGGAGAGTATTTCGACAACATTTCACCCGTTGATGGTAAACCATTCACCAAAGTAGCAAGATCAGGTGAGGCTGATATCAACAAAGCGCTTGATGCAGCCCACAAAGCAGCACCATCATGGAACAGCTCTTCAGCTGCTGAGCGCAGTTCGATGCTTCTGAAGATTGCCGACATCATGGAGGAGAATCTGGAGTATCTGGCCAGGGTGGAGACGATCGAAAATGGTAAGCCAATCCGCGAAACCCTGAATGCCGATCTTCCGCTGGCCGTTGATCACTATCGCTATTTCGCAGCGGCAATACGTACGCAGGAGGGAGGTATATCTGAACATGATGCCCATACCGTCAGCATCAACCTGCCGGAGCCAATCGGTGTAGTGGGACAGATCATACCATGGAATTTCCCGCTGCTGATGGCAACATGGAAAATTGCCCCTGCACTGGCTGCCGGAAACTGCACCATAGTAAAACCTGCCGAACAGACGCCAACGAGTATTATGGTGATGATGGAACTGATTGCCGATGTGCTGCCACCGGGTGTACTCAATGTTGTAAACGGTTTTGGCCCAGAAGCGGGTCAGGCACTGGCAACCTCCGAACGAATCGGTAAGCTGGCATTCACCGGAGAGACTACTACCGGACGATTGATCATGCAGTACGCATCCGAGAATATTATTCCGGTTACGCTGGAACTGGGCGGCAAGAGTCCGAATGTCTTCTTTGAAAGCGTAATGGATGCCGATGATGAGTACTTCGACAAAGTGCTGGAAGGTGCCGCAATGTTTGCCCTGAATCAGGGTGAAGTCTGCACCTGTCCTTCAAGAATCCTGGTACAGGAGTCTATTGCCGAGGAGTTCACCGAAAAGGTGGTTGAACGTGTGAAGAAGATCAAAATGGGACACCCCCTCGATACGGAGACGATGGTTGGCGCACAGGCCTCCAGCGATCAGTTTGAGAAGATTCTGAACTATTTTGAGGTTGGACGTGAAGAGGGAGCCAAGGTTCTGGTTGGCGGTGATCGCGCCGATATGGGAGCAAACGGTATCTCTGGCGGATATTATGTACAGCCAACCATTTTTACAGGTAACAACAAGATGCGGGTATTTCAGGAGGAGATTTTTGGCCCCGTTTCATCATTAACCACATTCAAGGATGTGGATGAAGCGATTTCAATCTCCAATGACACGCTCTATGGCCTTGGAGCCGGTGTATGGACACGAGATGCCCATCAACTCTATCAGGTTCCGCGTGCGATTAAAGCAGGGCGCGTATGGGTGAACTGTTATCACGCCTATCCGGCGCATGCAGCCTTCGGAGGCTATAAGAAGTCCGGATTTGGTCGTGAGAATCATAAGATGATGCTGGATCACTACCAGCAGACGAAGAACATGCTGATCTCATACGATAAGAAAGCATTAGGATTCTTCTAAAGAGCCCCAAATCCATCCCCGGTGCAGTTTGGCCGGGGATTCTTTTAAATACAAAAATCGAGGTGTGACTATGTTACCAAAAACGATGAAAGCAGCTGTTGCAAGAGAGTTTGGCAAACCGCTGCAAATTGAGGAGATGCCCGTGAAAGAGCCGGGTGAAAATGAAATTCTGGTCAAGGTGAAAGCGAGCGGTGTCTGCCATACAGACCTTCACGCTATTGACGGAGACTGGCCGGTAAAACCGAAACTACCCCTTATTCCCGGTCACGAAGGTGTTGGGTATGTGGCGGCAAAGGGCAAAAACGTTAAAAACGTAAAAGAGGGAGATGCCGTTGGGGTCCCGTGGCTCTATTCTGCCTGCGGAACATGCGATCACTGCATAACAGGCTGGGAGACTCTCTGTGAAGATCAGGAGAATGCCGGTTATAGTGTAGACGGAGGTTATGCAGAGTATGTACTAGCCGACCCCAGATATGTTGGCCACCTTCCATCCAATGTAAACTTCATGGAGATGGCACCGATCTTATGTGCTGGTGTTACCGTATATAAGGGGTTGAAAGAGACTGAAACTAAACCAGGTGAATGGGTTGCTATTTCAGGAATTGGTGGGTTAGGGCATCTGGCCGTTCAATATGCTAAAGCGATGGGGATGCATGTTGCAGCAATCGATATTGCAGACGACAAACTGAACCTTGCAAAGCGACTTGGAGCCGACCTGACCGTAAACGCAATGGAAGAAGATCCCGGAGAATATTTGAAAAAAGAGACCGGCGGAATGCATGGAGCCCTGGTGACTGCCGTGGCTCCTCAGGCGTTTCAGCAAGCACTCTCAACGCTTAGGCGCAAAGGTACACTCGCCATGAATGGTTTGCCACCCGGCAGCTTTGAACTGGATATTTTCAACGCTGTACTGAACAGAATCACAATTCGCGGATCGATAGTTGGAACGCGCAAGGATCTGCAGGAGTCGATTGATTTTGCCACAGAAGGAAAAGTGAAGTCAAATATTCACTCTGCAAAAATCAATGATATCAATGGTGTGATTGATGAAATGAGAGCCAATAAAATTGAGGGACGAATGGTTCTTGAAATAGCATAGGAAGATGAATGAAAAATGTGGCCCGATCACCGTATCGGGCCATGTTTCATACGAAATGACGAATAAATTTGTGATCTCATGTCTGTTAAAAGAGTCTTAATTACCGACGACGCTAAAAAAGTAATGGATGAGCTGCGTGAAAAGCATGGTGAGTTAATGTTTCACCAAAGCGGAGGTTGTTGTGACGGTTCATCGCCCATGTGTTACAAAGCAGGGCAGTTTCGTGTGGGGAAGAGCGATGTAAAACTGGGTGAAGTTTACGGGGCACCTTTCTATATGGCCAAAGACCAGTTTGAGTATTGGAAGCATATGCAGCTCACTCTGGATGTAAAACCGGGACGTGGTTCCAGTTTCTCGATTGAGATTCCGCTTGGAGTACGATTTATGATTAAATCGAAGATGTTTACTGAGGAGCAGCTTGAGGATTTGGAGCCGACTGAGTAGAATTTATACTCAACTTCATGGAGTGAGTGATTTATTCCTTATCATTGAGGCTTCAAATTGACAAAGACAGCATAAAGTGCTGTTGAATTAAGAGATTAGCTTCATGGCGATATGGGTTGCGATTCTGCTGGGTATTATCCAGGGAATCTTTATGTTTTTTCCGGTGAGCTCAACAAGCCACCTTGCACTGATGCAGCACTTTCTGATCAGTCAGGGAATTGTAATTCCTGACCCCGATTCACCGGAGATGATTCTCTTCGATCTCGTTGTGCATGTCGGGACTCTGATCTCCATCGCATATGTCTTTAAAGACAGCCTTACAGCCTACATCCGCAATACCATTCTCGGCTTCTGGGAGTGGAAAACGGGAGAGAAAACCCCTAAAGGTGACCTCTACCGCCGGCTCACTTTTTACGGCCTGCTCTCCGTATTTGTTACCGGAGCTATCGGGTTTCCGCTCAAGGCGATGTTTGAAGGGGTGTTCGCAAATCCGCTGATTATGAGCGGTACACTCACCATCACGGGAATTATTCTTTGGTGGACCGATATCCTGCCGCCCCGAAAAGTCGGACTTCGGCAGATCGGCATTTGGATCGCCATTATTATTGGTGTTGGTCAGGCGCTTGCCCTCATGCCCGGATTGAGCCGCAGCGGTATGACGATCGCATTTGCCCTCTTTGCAGGGATGCAGCGACGCTGGGCGGCTGAATACAGCTTCTTTATCGCCTTCCCAACCATTTTGGGTGCAACCCTTCTTCAGGCGATTGAGGTGTTTGGCTATGGAGGCACCATCACCCTCGGGTGGGGTGCAATATTTACCGGTTTTGTTGTCTCAGCTGTGGTGGGGATCTTTGCCCTCAAAGTTGTGATCCACCTTCTCTATCGCGCCAACTTCCGGGTATTCTCCTACTATCTCTGGCTGCTGGCCATTGTTGTCGCGGTGGCATCGCTGCAGGGCATTCTGTAACTAAACATATTGATATATGGATAAGCCGATCAAGGTTCGAAAAGCCATTCCGGATGATGCATCCAAGATTGCTGATTTCAACATCGCGATGGCGATGGAGACGGAAGGGAAGAGGCTGAAACGCGAAGAGATTGAACCGGGCGTGAAATCTCTCTTTTCAAAACCTGAGTATGGCTTCTATATCGTTGCAGAATCAGGTGAGGAAGTAATCGCCACCCTGATGATCACTTTCGAGTGGAGCGATTGGCGAAACGGTTTGATCTGGTGGATTCAGAGCGTCTACGTGGTAAAGGAGTTTCGGAGAAAGGGCGTTTACCGAAAGATGTATCGGGCCATCAAAGAGATGGCGGAAGAGAAACCCGATGTCTGCGGATTCCGACTCTATGTGGAGAAAGAGAACCGCGTCGCCCAGAAAACTTACACCAGCCTGGGGATGTCGGAGACTTATTATAAGATTTTTGAGGAGATTTGAGGGGTACTCACCCCCTGTCCCCCTCTCTACGTGGCCGTTCTACACGCCTGAACGGCGTGTGAACAACCTTGTATAGAGGGGGAACTTCGAAACTAAATCCATACTGGCATAAAGATCTTTATAAGCCTAAAATTTTGCCAAGGAGTTCCCCCTCTTTGCGAGTTTGCCAGTTCGCGTCCAGCGAACGAGGCAAGCGCGCAGAGAGGGGGACAGGGGGTGAGTCCCTACCTGATCGCATTATATTTCCTGAGAATCTCCATCACCTCATCCACGGGAATTCCCTCCATCTCGTTTCCACGGTCGCCCTGCATCGTTTCGGCCATGAATATGGAGTTGAGAATCGCTTCTTCGGTCGCTTCAACCGCTGCGAGAAAGAGTGGGGTCATTGCGGCATTGCTCAGTTCACGCTTTGATTCGATATCCCCGCCATCATCGAGGTCTCTGCGCACATCGGGATGGGTGGAGAATGCGATTACATAGTCGCCGCTGCCGTTGGAGGCGAAGCCGCCCACTTTGGAAAGCGACATGAACGCCCGTTTGGCGAGGCGCTCCAGGTTTCGTGAGGTTGCCGGTGCGTCTGTAGCTACCACAATCATGATGGAGCCGTCAACGTCAAAATCGTACTCTTCGGAATCTGTAGTGCCGGAATTCATCGCCAGCTCGTAGGGCACCTCACCGGCCATAAAGTGATTACCAAGCTCTTCACCCACCGGGGCACCATTAATGGTGAGGATGCCCCCGAAGTTTGATTGTACCAGAACGCCTACGGTATAGCCTCCGCGATCGGACGGTAGTACGCGCGAGGAGGTTCCGATACCGGCTTTAAAGCCAAGAGCGCGGGTTCCGGTTCCGGCTCCCACATTTCCCTCGGCAACCGGTCCGCTTGCAGCCTGCTCTATCGCTTCATGGACATCCTCAATGGTGATGACGCGAGCCCGGATGTCGTTCAGGTAGCCGTCATTCGTTTCGCCAACTACGGGATTCACCGACCGCACATTCTCATTTCCCGGAAGGTTCAGTACATAATCGGCTACTCCGTGTGCCGCGTTGAAAATGCTTAGGGTGTTGGTGAGGGCAAGGGGTGTCTCCAGCTCACCCAGCTCCTGTACCTGAGTGAAACCGAGCGCCTTGCCAAATCCATTGCCAACATAGACCGCTGCAGGAACGCGGCTGCGAAAGAGATTGCCATCATGAGGCAGAATAGCTGTGACGCCGGTCCGTATGTTGTCACCCTCAATCACCGTTTTGTGGCCCACCTTCACGCCATCAACATCCGTGATGGCGTTCAGTGAACCCGGGGTGAGAATACCGGGATTGATGCCGAGATCGCGGACACGTTCGCGGTCTTGGGCAAAAGTGAAGGTTGTTGATGTGAAAACAAAGATGAAAAGGAGTAGAATCTGTTTCATAGTTAAACTGTTGTGATAACTGAATTTTAAGAATAAGAGCCTTTTACTCCCCTCAATCTCTTCTTCAACATATTTCTGAACGGTTGTTTTGTCCAACATTCGAAATACCCATTTTTAGTTGACTGTTATGACTGAAGCTGTCTGTATTCAAACCCTTGTTCACGGCTTCGACGGGAAAGTTCACTGTGCAGTTGTGGAGAAAATTTTCTTAGCTGCCTCGGAATATCCATCTGTTTACTCTTGATACTTCCGGATAATTCGAACAAAATCTTTTTTCTACCCAGCTTCACGGACTCTACCTCATCCCACTGGACGTTCTCTCTCCAAAGGGTTCCATCGGTTGCGATACCGCTGTTGTCAATCGTCAAAACAGGATAGGTGAGATTGAATAACCCGACTGCCTTGCCGATACTTTCTATAGCGAAAAATCCAAAAACGGTGGCGTAAATTAAGTAAAGTATTTCGATGGAATAATGTGTAAATCTGAAAAGGTGGTAGCATAAAACGATGAAAAGAAGGATCCCCAAAGCCCCATTCCAGAATCTAATCAATAACAGCTTCGGTGTTAATCTGAATTCACTATTTATCATAATCTCTGTCCATTCTTGCTGAAATATATTTCTTAAAAAAGAGGAGAATAGCAATCGGAAAATGAGATCCTCATATTGATGAGTCCTGTGGAACAGAAAAGGTCTTTTTTATACGCGCTGAACCTACTCTGGCAAAATTGGTAGTTAGTGGTTTCTGAAAAACTGACATCGTAGAATGTTGAAGCGCAAAGTGATCAATCAGCTTGAAGAAAAGTACCAATAGACAACATTCTGCAATCGATTTGATATTTTCCAATACATTAGCAGTTTAATAATTATATGCTTTACGAAATTATAACCAATAAAGAATAATGAGTCGTTTAACCACAGGAGCTACATTAGTTTTTCTTTTGATGATGATCGCTACTGCATCACACGCGCAGAATCTGAATGGCTTTCACTCGGGGAACAAACTCGCAATAGATGCCAATTTCAGCGAATTTGATGCAGCCGATATTGCATTCGACCGGGGTGACTCAGGCTGGTGGACCCGCAGATACCTTCTCGATTACGCCATTGTCACTGCCGGGTTTACCGGATATCTGATCGGGAAAGATCTTGAACCGCGAAGCAACTCGATGATCGGCCCCACCTATGATCCGGAAAACCTGCTGGATCTCTTCGATTCAGACAAACTGAACAGAACCTACCTTGAGCAGGATGTAGGTGAATCGGTGCCGGAGTACCTTATTCACAGGTCGATTGCGGTTAGTGGCGGTTTCCTGATTGGTATGGAGTGGATGGAGCAGAGAAACGGGAGGGGGTCATCTCAACGGATCCATCAAACCTTTGTGGGATATGCTGAAGCGGTTGCGGTAAATGCTGCGATAACGGAGCTCCTTAAACCGGTCTTTGCCCGGCTTCGCCCCGACTTTAGGGAACGGGCACTCCGCTTCCACTGTCCGGATCTGACAGGAGAGGAGTTTGAGCCGTTCTGCAGCGATTTCCGGGACAGGCCGCTTGCCGATGACCCCTCTGAAGCACAAGACCTTCTGGACGATGGCCGAAAGAGTTTCTATTCGGGGCACAGCTCTAACTCGTTTGCTCTTTTCGGGTACACCGCAATGGCGATCGGCGGTAGGTATGTCTGGGGAGAAGATGCAACAAGGCGATCCAGGATTACGGGAATTACCCTTCAGGCCGGAGCACTCTCATACGCCACCTACATCTCTGCATCCAGGGTGTCAGACGGCAGACACTTCGTCTCCGATACGATCGTAGGTGCAGCGGCCGGACTCACGATAGCCGGAGTCTCCTACTTCAGACGGTTTCACCGTAATGGTGAGATGAGGGGAGAGCGCAGGCAGAGTCAAACAGAGCGATCATCCGTAGCGGTTGCGCCATGGGTTGGGGGAGATGGCAGCGGAGTAAGCCTGAGCCTGAATTTTTGATCTGTCTTCTCCGATATCTTTGAACTACTTTTGAAATCGCTTATTGATCTCTTTTTTAATTCTATCAGGATTCTGATAGAATTTCACCGGATCAGGAGACTATTTTCAGGAAATCTTCAAAAGCAATGCGATCTCCCCGGTCCAGCTGTTCAAGTCCGAGTTCAATTTCCTCTTGTTCGTTGATGGTCAAGCTTTTCCTGAATGTGCTGGCTTCATCCATAAGAAGCTGGTGAATTTTATTAATGAGAGATGGATCCTCAATTTCAAGAATTAGTTTTGCAAGTTCTATTTTTGCGCTTTTAGTATCCATGGCCACTTCTTATCGAATTAATTAAGTAACTAACGAAATTTGAAGATTGAATGCTATTCAACTTTCTGCCAATTGTTTAAAAAATGGAGGGTGTTCTCCTTTGTAGGCAGAATCACGGGAAAATGCTATGTAAACCGGGAGGTGATTGAAGGGGTGGTATTTACTATGTCGGGTGTCAACCAAATGGGTCAACACCTCTTTCAAAAGTCATTTCATTTGGCTCTTGAGTCTGACATCTCTCTCCGCTACAGCACTCTTCTGTATTGACTCCGCAGGCTGCGCACTGTCCGTGCCCGTGAACCCAGACAATTCCCGCCTGCTGTCCACAGTAGAGGCACCTTGGGGTGTTATGATCGGTTGATTTTTTAGTCACTGTTTTCAGTCAGATCGCGATAGGCGGCGTTGAGGTTTCTTGGGAGTGAGAGAAAATCGGACGGACTGACAAAATCGGGAAATTCATCAAACGAATGAACCTCCGTAATCTCTTCCCGACTCTTGCCCGCATCGATCCCTTCCTGTGTATGTTCGAGCACTTTGGTGAGAAAATCGCGCATATGGAGAAGGTCACTGTAATCTCCGGTTACGCCAAATTCAGGGTTTCCATGGCCGAAGATAAAAATAGTATCGGAATCAGCACCGTTTGCAACCGTTTCAAGGAGCTCGATCCAGCCGGCAATGGAGGCACCGCCATCGATATCGATAAAAGGGTAGAGTCGGTTGAAGACGAGATCACCCATGTGGATGTTGTTGGCGTTGTTGAAGCGAATCACGGAATCGCCCGATGTATGGGCCCTGCCGTGATAACGCAGACGAATCTGTTCATGTCCAAGGTCGATATCAAGGCTCTCGCTGTAGGTCTCCTGAGCGGTTACCGCATTTGCGCCATCACCGACAGACTGCTGCTGGAGTCTTGGTACCTCCTCATGAGCCACAATCCGGTACCCTGCATCCCTGAATATGGGGTTACCGGAGGTGTGATCACCATGGTGGTGTGAGTTGATGAGGGTCAAGCCGGTTCCGTCACCATAGTCCGTAATGCCGTTTAGAAACTGAGATGCGGTGTCTTCATACTGCGAATCGACCACGGCAATTGAATCGCCACCCGCATACCACCCAATAGTTCCGCCTCGCATGGAAAAGGTTCCGACTCCGTTTCTGAGCTCCCTGAATGGAGAGTCAGTTTTGTAGCTGAATCTTGGCAGAATCAATGTGCCCGTACTGATGAGGGCAAGCTGTTTCAGGAATTCGGATCGTTTCATGGCGTTCGGGTTGGTGCAGGGTTGTTACTCCAGCTGATGGTCATCCCGGATCAGCAGGAGGATGGATGCGTGTGGTACAATCAGAAACTTCTCGTTTTCAAACTCAATTTCATGGGCGTTCCGTTTCAGGAAGATGGCCAGGTCGCCCTCTTTGGCCTGCATGCCCATATACTTGGTATCAGATCCCTCCGGTTTCCATGGTTCGTCACTCTCCTGTGATGGAATCGGATAACCCGGACCGGTTTTGATGATGTACCCGCTCTGAATCTCCTCTTTCTCTTTGACGGTAGCGGGTAGAACGAGTCCGCTCTTTGTGTGGGTCTCCATCTCTCTTGGTTTAATGAGAACACGGTCGCCAATAATGATAAATTTGTCAACAGAGTTGAGGTATTCCTGGATCATCTTAGGGTTTGCTTGGGTGATTAAACTGGTTTTAATTAGTGTTGAAATATACGGGAATCACATTTCCAATGAACAGTGTACTTACAGCTTTCCGTTCAAAAGGGTTTTCTGCCGGCCACGTTAAGCGTAACTTTTTCTTCTTCTGAAGTAATAGATCAAAAATAGAATTAATCCCACAACAATTCCTGCGCTGCCGGCTATTGAGAGCCAGTCCAAGGGTGTGGCAGGAAATTTCTCCCATCCGGTTTTGGAAATTCTTGATGAGATGCCAAAAAAGGCCACAGCCAAGCCAATCAAAATGGCAAAAGCTAATGGTATTAATAGCTTATATTTTTCTAGAGACATTAACTTCAAGGTTTACGTTGATTAAAACATGTTGTTGATGCACGCCATACCCGCTTAGGGTAGACATCATAATCCTGATAAAATATCAAATTCAGCATTTGTAGGTATTGACCAGCGAAAGTCCCACTACCCAATAGGTATGAACCAATTTTTGGGAATCCCTTTCACTCTCAAAATGGTTTTTTACTGAAAGTCTGTCGCTTCAACTAACCCCTGATACTTATCAAAATCTTGCAACTACTCATTTTCAATTGTATAGTGAGGAAATTTGATATAAATCTGACTTCACTATGATCTCTTCCAAGTTTTCAACATCAGCCGCTGTGCTGATGTTAATTTCATTTATCTCAATTGATAATCTGTATGCCCAAATCGACCGTGAATCGGGCGAGCCATTTGCAACCCGGTCTGAAGTGATCGCCCAGCGCGGAATGGTGGCAACCAGTCAGCCGCTGGCTACACAAGTTGGGCTCGATGTACTCCGAAGGGGAGGCAACGCAATTGATGCCGCAATCGCTGCAAATGCGGCGATGGGGCTGATGGAGCCCACCGGAAACGGCATTGGAGGCGATCTCTTTGCGCTGATCTGGCACGAGGAGAGTGGCGAGGTCTACGCCCTCAACGCAAGCGGACGCTCCCCGCTTAATCTGTCTTACGACGAACTGATGGAGATTCTGGAAGAGCAGGGTGACGACGCCATTCCCGCCTACGATCTGCTCTCCGTTTCAGTACCGGGCGCCATTGATGGCTGGTTTGAGATGCACGACCGGTTTGGCTCCATGCCAATGGATCAGATTCTGGATGAGCCGATCTACTACGCTGAAGAAGGGTTTCCCGTGAGTGAAGCGATTGCTGGTGCGTGGCAGCGGAGCGCAGGCTTTCTGAGCAATCAACCTGGTGCATTTGAAGAGACCTTCACCATCGATGGCCGCGGACCGGAAAAGGGCGAAGTGTTCAGAAATCCCGATCTCGGCAATACCTTTCGACTGATAGCCGAGCAGGGTGTGGATGCGTTCTATCGCGGCGAAATTGCAGAGAAGATTGATGAATGGATGAGGGAAAACGGGGGATACCTACGTTACGAGGATTTTGACAATCACAACTCTGAATGGGTGGAGCCCCAGACGGTAAACTATCGCGGCTATGATATCTATCAGATTGGCGGGAACAACCAGGGGACGGCCGTGCTGCAGATGCTCAACATTCTGGAAGGTTACGACCTGGCTGAAAAGGGTTTTGCCAGCGAAGAGACGATGCACCTGATGATTGAAGCGAAAAAACTGGCTTACGAAGACCGTGCGAAGCACTATGTTGATCCCGATTTCTATGATCAGCCTCTCGATCGTCTCCTCTCCAAGGAGTATGCAGCAGAGCGACGTGAGCTGATTGGTGAAAGGGCCATGCAGGACGTCTCAACCGGCGTAGATGTGATGGAGGATGGCGATACGATCTACCTCACCACGGCCGACTCTGAAGGGAACATTGTCTCTCTTATTCAGAGCAACTTCCGGGGAATGGGCACCGGGTTTGTGGTTCCGGGAACCGGATTTAGTTTCCAGAATCGAGGCGAGCTCTTTTCGCTTGATCCTGCTCACCCCAACGTCTATGAGCCCGGCAAACGTCCGTTTCATACCATCATCCCCGGATTCGCGATGAAGGATGGCAAGCCGTGGTTCAGCTACGGGAATATGGGTGGCGCCTATCAGCCGGTGGGTCATCTCAGTATCCTGACCAACGTGATCGATTTCGGAATGAACATTCAGGAGGCGGGTGACGCCCTGCGCTGGATGCACAACGGCTCAACCGAACCGGTACAAGATCTGGACGAGATTGAAGGGGGTAGGGGAACGGTCCACTTCGAATCAGGTATCGACTACCAGGTAGTGCGCGGTCTCCGCAGTCGCGGACATACCGTACGTATCGGTGAGAGTTTCTTCGGTCGCTATCAGGGAATACTGCGCGATCACGATCACAACGTCTGGATCGGAGCATCCGAATCGAGAGTAGACGGCCAGGCTGCGGGGTTTTGAGTTGTGCCCCTCGACTGACGAGTATTTTACCCCGTAACCAAAAGCTTGGATAGTTCACTCGTCTGTCGAGTTATTGAAGGCGGGGACTGCGCCAAACCCCAGGGACTCGTCAGACGACTGAGAGTCTTGTTCTCATGTTTAGGAACAGAGCAGAGTCGTCAGACGAGCTACGCCCTCCTCGACTGACGAGTATACCGGTTTGTAACGAAAAGCTTGGGAAGATCACTCGTCTGTCGAGTTCTTGAGGGCCAGGGCTGCGCCAAACCCCAGGGACTCGTCAGACGACTGAGAGTTTGGTTCTCATGTTTGGAAACAGAGCAGAGTCGTCAGACGAGCTACGCCCCCCTCGACTGACGAAGCACGAGAAAAAAACGCTCCGCGCGATGCGCAACGTAAACCATCTAGCATCTACTAACCTACTCCATGCTATCCCTTCTCACGGCTGAACATCTCACGTCTCCACTTCACCCCTCATCAAATATATCCCTATACATCTCACTCTCAGTCTCAAAAACGGTGCCATCGAGATATCTGAAGTGGATGTCGAGGCTTTCGATCTGCTCCATATCCTCCTCATCGAGATCAACCTCCTTGCTGTTGAAGTTCTCGTCGATTCTGCCCGGATTGGTGGATTTTGGAATCACACAGGTGCCTCTGGCAACCGCCCACTGAATGAGAACCTGAGCTGGAGTTGCTTCCTGTTTCTCAGCAATTGAGAGAATTACCTCGTTATCGAGAAGCGTGGGCTCACCCTCCTTTTTCAGGCGTTCGGGTCTGTCGCCGCTGCCGAGCGGGGAGTAGGAGGTGAGCAGAATGCCTTTCTCCTTGCAAAATTTGAGCAGTTCTTTCTGCTGAAGGTAGGGGTGCAGCTCAACCTGATTCATCTCGGGGTCTTCACCCAGGTGACGGATCAGCTCCTTGAGTTTTTTAATGCTGAAATTTGAGACACCGGCGTGACGAATCAAACCCTGCTTTTTTGCTTCGAGCATCGCATCCCATGTCTCTGTAAGCGGCACTTCACTCAGGGGTAGATAGTCATCGTCGCTGCGGGGAAATCCTTCGAGGTCTGGACGAAATGCAACCGGCCAGTGGATCAGGTAGAGATCGAGGTAGTCTGTTTGAAGGTCGCTTAATGTCTGTTTAAGGGCCGGGATGACATCTTCCCGTTTATGTTCTCTGTTCCAAAGCTTGGAGGTGAGCCAGACATCCTTACGGCTGATTCCCAAATCACTGTATGATTTCTGCAGTGCTTCGCCAATTTCTGCTTCATTGCCGTAGATGGCGGCGCAGTCAATATGCCGGTAGCCCGTTTCAAGCGCGGCTGATACGGCATCGCCTACTTTCCCGGGATCCGATTTCCAGGTACCAAGCCCGATTGCAGGAATTTTGTCGCCATCACGAAAGGTCAGTTTCTTCATTGTTTGTAACCGGATCGTTTTCAGGTTGTAGTATGTTTATCTAAAGAATGAAAATGGCCGACTCACGGTTCCATGATATTTAAAAGATGCTGAACTGCAATAGGTTATATGGTTATGAATGAGAACAGAGATAAGCCTCAATCACCCGAAGATATTCCGGCCCTGTTTGCCGGTGCCTGGAACCGCCGCAGTGCCGGCGATATCGCCGCCCTGTTTGATAAGGATGCCGATTTTGTGAATGTGGTAGGGATCTGGTGGGAGAACCGTGAAGATATCCGAAAGGCGCATGACTATGGACTGCGCGTGATATTCAATGAATCGAACCTGAAGGTGACGAAAACCAAAGTGCGTCAGCTATCGGATGATACCGCTGTGGTTCATGCAAGAATGCGGCTGAAGGGTCAGTCGAAACGGAAACAGGCAGACAAACCGGAGATGCGGTTCAACATCTTCACCTTTGTAGTCAGAAAAAAAGAGGACAACAGCTGGATCTGCGTTGCCGCACAGAACACCGATATTGTACCCGGCAAGGAGACCAACATGGTTAAAGATGGGGAAATTTCGGCGGTGGATTATAGGGATGGGAAGAGCTGAAAGGGTTGAGCTGAAAGCTCAAAGGCTGTTGAACTGTTGAATCGTTGAGGGGGCTTGAAGGCGCAAGCGGGTAGTCGTTTAGGTTCGGAGAGTGTCTAGAAAAGTGTGTCAAGAAAGTATCTATCGCTCATTCATCTCATCTCTGGTAAATGATTTACCCGAACGCGTATAATTCAATTTATTCATGACTTGATTGAATTGATGGTTTTCTCCTCCTTTTGCAGCATACTGCTCCAACCACTCCCTGAATTTTTTATTCAGGGACGTGTTCTCCATCTTGGCTTTCAATCTTGCTTTCTCAATCAGAGATTTGTTGGCCGTAAATGTAATATTTTTCATGATGCACGATTTTCGTGTAATTTAGTTGTTCCGAAAAACGCACCAATCTGTAAGATATTTGAGAAACTGGAGATGCCCCATCTTTCAAAATCATTCTTTTTAAGCTTGTGAATAAACCACTTAGTGATTCTTCAATTATAGGGTGTTTTAACCTACTGGCAGTTCTGCTTCTCATTAGCAGTTGCAATCAATCCGAAGACAGAATGCCAGCCTCTCTTGAAATCATCATCCATCATGAAATTCATGTTGATAAGCAGGCGGCTGAATCCCTTCACTCTATCTACCCTATCGCCTCATCATCAACAGAGAATGAGGTAATAGCATTGGCAAATTTGCGTCAACCCGTTGGCGTAACATTGATCGACTTTGATGGGCAGTTCATCGATCGGGCAGGTTCTGAAGGAAGGGGACCTGAAGAGGTTCTCAGTGCCCGTTATATCGGGCTTGATGTTTCCGATAATATCGTCATCAATGACAAGGCACAGGGTCTCATCAAAACGTTCGACAGAAATAACGGTGAGGTTAAATCTCACCAAACTTTGATTGATCAGGATATCGATATCACCTCCCGTGACCTTCGCCAGTGTGAAGATCACTGGATTCTTTCCATCAACCATTTTGAATATGCAATCTCTGATACAAGTACAATTGCGGGCCGGTTTGATGATGAGTTTCGGCTGATAGAACCATTCGGTCAGGCTGACCCGTTTCTGGCCGGAAACAGATCGATTCTTCAGGATCCGGTGATCGCCGTAGACTGCTCTCAAAACCGGGTCTACTCCACTCATCTCAAAATTCCCTTTATCCAAATATTTGATTTAAATGATGGTAGTAAAATAGCCCGTATAGAAGATCTGCCGCCTTCATTCAAGCTATCCGATCAGTTTATTGACGAGGTGCAAAATCAATCTGAGTATTTTGAATTTTTGATCGAAGAGCAGAGCGTATCCCTGTTTCCTGCATTCACTGAAGAGCTGATTCTCCTGGTGTTCAGAAACGACACGGAAGCTTTTTATGAAACCCGCAATTTCACGGACAGAGATCACTTCATAGCGGCGTGGAATGCAGATGATTTCACCTTTATGGGGGAGATTCCGGTTGAAGGTGCTCCGCTCGGAGTTACAAAAGAGGGATATCTGATTACCCTGATGAACGACGAACCGAATGATTTTCGGCTGAATCTGATCGGGGTAAGGCAAACGAAGAGCGGTTCGATATAAGAGGCCGGTTTGAATCGTTGAGGAGCTTGAAGCCGGAGGCTAGCTCGAATTTAGTTGAGGGGTTGAAATTCCCCTCTTGCCTGCCCTCGAGACGTCGGGGAGAGGGGGCAGGCTACGGAGCGTTCAGCGAAACAGACAAGCGGAACATAGCGACGTCCCGATCCACTCGGGAGGTGTGTTCGTGAGGGCGAGACATAGAGCCTTTACCCATAAACCTTCCCACTGCGCCTCGGAAAACCCCGTTCCTTTTTAAAATTCACTCCTCGGCGCGGGGGTAGCTTGCACGTTCTTTTTCTACCCATGTGTTGTCCCTGACGGGACAAATGGCCTTCATATTACACAACTGTTGCTCCGAGTTGAGTTGGTGCGCCCTTTCAGGGCAGGGATTAGGACAAGTTTGAGATTATTCTCCTCTGCGTTAGCTGCGCCTACTCGGCGACCGCGGCGGTAAAAACTGTCCCAAAAATGTAAACGATCCAACAGTCAGATGTTCCCAAAAGCCCTGTTTTTCAGTTTCTACGCTAAAAATTGGTGCATAGCTCCAACTCATTCCTTTCAGCTTTGAGCTTTGAGCTCTACCAAATCCGCAACTTGTAACCTTAAGATCGACAATGCAAGATCCTCCGCTACGCTTCGGTGCTGGATCCCGGATTCGCGGTTGTTTACTGTCAACTGCCAATTGCTGCGGTCATTTGCGTAGTCCAGACCAATCGGGGTCAACTTTCTTGAAATGGGCTAAATAAGAACGACAGGATGGACATCGCCACAGGAAAACCCGCAACTCGAAACCACGCAACCCGTAACCCTCAAATTTTCTCATAAACCACAACCTTCCATAAAATCGTGGTGTGATATGAAACCTGTTT
>JAFIFA010000041.1 GCA_020832225.1 Balneolaceae bacterium | reverse complement strand
GCATCCATTATCTCTGCCATTGCCAATGGAGCTAAAAACGGAGTGCTCTTTAAGGGAGGTGTCTATGTGGAGCAGTCTGTTGAGATTGACACTATAGCGTTTGACAAAACCGGCACACTGACCATTGGCCGCCCCGAGGTTACCGATCTTCTCGCCTTTGATGACCGATCCAAACAGTTCACCGAAAATCAGCAACAGATTGAAAACCTGATTGCCCTTGCCGCAGGATGTGAACAGCATTCAGAACACCATCTGGCTGAAGCCGTTCTTCACAAAGCCACTGCAATGTCTGTTTCACCAGTTGCTGTGGAAGATGTTCAGGCCGTTCCGGGACGTGGGGTTCACGGAAAATTTCACAACCAAAGAGTGGCCGTTGGCAACCTCAAGCTTTTTGAGGGAGAATCGGAGAAGTGGCCTGCTTTGATCCATGAAAAAGCCAAAGAGCTAAAAGGTGAAGGAAAGACCGTCGTTTTTGCTGTCAAGCAGAGTGTACCTGTCGGCTTGATTGCGCTTGCTGATCAGGTCAGACCTGCGGCTCTTGAGACCCTGCGTGCCCTGAAAAAGCTGGGCATTAAAAAAATGGTGATGTTAACCGGCGACAACGAAGGGGTTGCACGCTCAGTGGCTGCTCAGGTCGGTATTGATGAAGTTTATGCCGGTCTTCTGCCCGAAGAGAAGGTGGAAGTATTGGAGAAGCTGAAAAAAGAGGGCACCGTTGCAATGGTTGGTGATGGTGTAAATGACGCCCCGGCTTTGGCAATCAGTCATCTTGGAATCGCGATGGGTGCAGCCGGTACCGATGTTGCACTTGAAACCGCTGATGTTGTTTTGATGGGAGATGACCTCTCCAAACTCCCCTACCTCCTTAAGCTCTCCCGAAAAGCGAAAACCGTTGTCTGGCAAAATATTGTCTTCAGTCTGGCCGTAATTGTCACTCTCCTGATCGGCGTTTTCCTGGTTGACCTGCCTCTCACATTGGGTGTAATTGCCCACGAAGGGAGTACTCTTCTAGTGGTTATGAACGGTTTACGACTACTTGGAAGTGCCAACTAAGCGCCCGCCTGACAGAGATGAATAATATACCTTTTTACAAAAGCTTAACTTTTCTACAAAGATATTGACCGGGGTGACACCCTGTAACGACAAACTTCGCATATAGTTAAAAGAATTCGAACTGCTCAAAATTTCTTTATAACAGACATCTTATGGCCTCGATAAAATTTATTCTCATCTCTCTCATATTTTTGGCCGGTGCACAAAGTGAATATGACCTTCTGATAACCGGGGGTAAAGTACTGGACGGCAGCGGCAACCCCTGGTTCAAGACAGATATTGCGATTAAGGATGACCGGATTGTAGCAATGGGCAGGCTTGATCACAGCAGGGCGGAACGGATTATCGATGCGACCGGGCTCTATGTAACACCGGGGTTTATCGATACACATTCTCATGCAGCAAGCGGACTGAAACAAGAGGAGCTGAGTGCAGGTCGTCCCCTGGTTGCCCAGGGTATCACCACGGTTGTGGTTAATCCTGATGGCGGAGGCTCTATCGACCTTGCCGGACAGAGAGAGGAGCTGCTCCGATATGGGCTGGGCGTTAACGTGGCTCAGATGGTTCCACACGGGACGATTCGAAGAGAAGTGATCGGCATGGACGATCGTGCCCCTACTCCCGGGGAGCTTGAAGAGATGAAAGAGATCGCCAAAACCGGGATGGAAGCCGGAGCCCTTGGCATGTCAACAGGTCTCTTTTATGCCCCTGCCAGCTACTCTGAAACCGATGAGATCATCGCCATTGCGGAGGTTGTGAGCCGATATAACGGAATCCATCAGAGCCATATCCGGGATGAGTCAGACTACTCCATCGGGGTCTATAATGCTGTACGGGAGATTATCCAGATCTCTGAGGCATCAGGAATTGTTGGTATTGTCTCCCACATCAAGGCACTGGGGCCAAATGTATGGGGTGAATCAGAGAGGATTGTGGAGCTGATCAACAACGCAAGGGATAATGAGGGGCTCGAAATTTTTGCCGATCAATACCCCTATGAAGCATCAGCAACCGGTCTGATGGCCGCCCTTGTTCCCCGCTGGGCCACTGCCGGCGGTCGCTCCGCTTTTCTGGAACGACTTAAGGACAGAGACGATCGCGATCGGATTATCGATGAGATGGAAGAGAACCTGGCACGAAGAGGCGGTGCCGACCGAATTGTGATGCGCCACGTTCGGTTCGATCCCGGCCTGGAGGGTATTTCACTTGAAGAGATCGCCGGAAACCGGGGAAAGAGGCCTGTAGAAGCGGCACTCGAACTTCTGGAAAGGGGAGCGCCCGGTATCGTCTCATTCAACATGAACTCCGATGACGTGGAGTACTTCATGAGTCAGCCATGGACAATGACCGCCTCCGACGGAGCTTTCGTTGCCAAAGGCGATGGTGTACCTCACCCACGAAATTACGGTTCATTCCCGCGCCGAATTAACGAATATGTATTTGAGCGAGGCGTCACCGATCTCCCCTTCGCCATTAGAAGCATGACTTCACTACCAGCCACTCTATATAGACTTCCGGATCGTGGATTGCTGAAACCTGGAATGAAAGCGGACATCGCCATTTTCGATCCCGAAACGATCCGCGACCTTGCCACCTTCACCGAGCCGCATCAGCTCTCTGAGGGGATGATCTACCTCATTGTGAACGGTGGCCTGGCCATTGATGGTGGTGAGCTGTCCAACGCTCTTTATGGCACCATTCTAGACCGTAAGGATACCCACAACGCTCCCTGATGGCTGCAACCCCGGACTTTCAGGGCATTCGAAAAACTAATTGCCTGAACTGAATGCCCGTTATTTCCTAAAATGGAGAGAATTCCCTTTCTTGATTACACCTTTTTTGTCGGAGTGCCGTTACCTGCAAGACTATATCTTCATCAAACCGTAAAATTTATGCTTAACAGAAGTGTACGGTTAATCTCTATAACCGCCCTGCTGCTATTCACCTCACTCTCCTACTCAGAGGCTCAGGATCAGCGTCAGACCTACCAAAGCTTGCAGCATGCGCTCTTTTCCGCATCACAACTAACAGGCGATCAGGGACCACAAAATGTAACATGGATTGATGGTGGCGAGCGTTTTTCCTACATGGAACAGAATCCCGGTACCGGTTCTACCGCTATTCGGGTTTTTGATCCCGCCACGGGTGAAGATGAACTCCTCTTTGACACAACAGAGCACACCTTCCCCGGCAGTGACACCGCGTTTACCTTCCGGTCGTTTCAGTGGTCATCCGATTTTAAGTACCTGATCTTCCAAACCCGCTTTTCACCGATCTACCGCTACTCTGGCACTGCAGATTACTATTACTACTCCATTGAAGATGAAACCCTGGAGTTGGTGGCCGGGGCCGCATTCACAGCGGAGCTCTCACCAGATGGACAGAGCATAGCCTACCACCGAGATGGAGAGATCTATCTCTTTGAACTTGAAACCGGAGAGGAGAAACAGCTAACAAGCGGAGCTGATGAGCATCTCTACAATGGCCGGTTCGGCTGGGTATATGAGGAAGAGTTTGGACAGGTACAGGCATGGGGCTGGTCGCACGACAGCCGCTATATCGCCTACTGGCAGAGTGATGAAAGAGACGTTAAGCGGTTTGTATCAACAGACTATGAAGGAATCTATCCGGAGTATACCGACATCCCTTATCCTAAGGCCGGCGAGAAAAATCCGGAGGTCAGAATTGGCGTGGTTGACACCGAAACCGGGGAGAACCGATGGATGGACCTGGAGTTGAATGACGGACTTATTCCCCGCATCTACTGGACCGCCAATGAAGGCGAACTGGCTGTTGTCTGGATGAACCGGCAGCAAAACCACCTGAAACTGCACCTCTTCGATGTAAAAAACGGAACGGGGCAGATGATTATGGAGGAGAGCGATGATGAAGGTTGGATCGACGTCTACGATTTCTTTGCGGGGATTGACGATCACTTCTTCTTTCCTGAAGAGAGAGAGGAGTTTTTCTGGATATCCGATCGAGATGGCTACAGCCATATCTATCTCTACGACTATGAAGGTAACCTTATCAACCAGGTAACGGAGGGGGATTGGGAAGTTACGAACCTCTTCGCCGTGAATACAGATTATGAACGCATCTATTTTGAATCGACTGAGGTGAGCCCGCTCGAACGGCATCTCTGGTCTGTTCGGTTTGACGGAAGCGATAAACGCAGATATACAGATGAAGAGGGCAGGCACTCCATCAGCATGGGAGCCAATGGTCGCTATTTCATCAACAGCTGGTCCAATATCGAAACCCCGAAGCATGTCGAACTTCGAAGCACGGAGAATGGTGGTGAGCACCTGAAAACATTTACAGACAACGCTGCCGTATCAGCCTACATCCGGCAGTATGAATACTCCCCGCGCGAGCTTTTCTCATTCACCACCGTATCTGGCGTTGAGCTGGATGGATATCTCATCAAACCGCACGATTTTGACCCCGACTCCACGTACCCTCTCATTATGATGGTTTATGGTGGGCCTGGTGCACAGGGTGTCTATAATGAATTTGAAACCAATGCATGGTATCAGTTCCTCGCCCAGCAGGGTTATATGATTGCAGACATCAACAATCGTGGCAGCGGTGGCTATGGAAGAGATTTTGAGAAGTCGGTTTATCTGAACCTTGGCATCAATGAGGCTGAGGATTTTGCCGCAGCGGCAGATTATTTAGGTTCATACAGCTGGATCGACAGCTCCAGGATGGCCATTCGGGGGCACAGCTATGGCGGCTATATGGCTGCCCTCACCATGGTTCTGTATCCCCGCGTTTTCAGAGTGGCTTTGGTTGCTGCCCCGGTAACTGATTGGCGGCTCTACGACACCATCTACACAGAGCGCTACATGGGTCTTCCCGAGGAGAACCGGGAGAACTACATTAACAGCTCTGTAATGGCTCACGCACGGAATATGCAAGGGAGTATGCTGGTAGTCCACTCATCAATGGATGAGAACGTTCACATTCAGAATACGATGCAGATGATCATCGCCTTCACGGACACCGGCAAAGATGTGGAGCTTCGCATCTACCCGCCTGGCGAGCACGGCGTTGCCTACAATCAACAGAGCTACCTGCTTCTCCATCAGGTCTATACAAACTATCTGAACCGGCATCTTAGGTAGATCTCAAGTTCAAAGGTTTAACATTTGCATTCTGGATATTTGGCCGGAATGCAGCCGAAGCTCTTTGGGTTCGTCCATATAGATATTGAATCCAATATATTGACGCATGATCTCTCCCCACTCACCCCATATGCAGGCTGCAATTGACATCGCTGAAAAGAAGAAAACACCATTTGGAGCAGCGATTGCACTTGGTGATCAACTTTTGGTAGCGGCAGCCAATGAAACTTCAGAGCAGGTGGATCCAACCGCTCACGCAGAACTTCTCGCTATCCGAAGGGCGTGTGAACTGCTTGGAAAGACCGACCTTTCCGGCCATACACTTTACGCAACCTGTGAACCCTGTTCGATGTGTATGAGCGCGGCAATTTGGGCGAATCTGGATGCAGTTTTCTACGGAGTTTCAATTCCTGAGATAAAAAAACGGATCAATCAGATATCGATCTCATCTTCAGAAGTGGCGAAACAGTCATTTTATCCAATAGAGATAAAGGGAGATGTGCTGCTTTCAGAAAACCTGAAACTTTTGAAACGCTATAGTTAATTTTTGAAGAGTTAGCTCTTTTTCTTTTCGTATAGCTCGTTAAACTGCTCTTCGCCATCGGGTGTGCCGATCAGAATGATCTCTTGATTCTCCTTTAGAACCCTGCTCGGTTCGGGACTAACAATCATACCCTCATCCTTACATTTTATCGCCATAACCGTACATCCGGTCTTTTTCCGTATGTCCGAATCAATCAAACTCATTTCAGCCAGAGTGTTATTAACTTTGTGGTTAAATACATTCAACCCTTCGGCCAGAACAAGAACTTCCTGCCCCTCGAGAATATTAAAGATCGAGTTCGCACCCATAGAGGCGTAAGACATCACAAAGTCGGAACCTGCGCGATGGAGGGTATTGATGTTCCGTTCATAGGTGGCACGGCTTATTATCTGCATATTGGGTGAAAGCTGCCGGCAGTAGATCGTGAGGTAGATATTCACATCATCGTTATGAGTGGTGATCAATGCGGTGTGAGCCTCATCCAGCCCGGCACGTTTAAGCACTTCATGATCGGCCGCATCACCCAGAATGTACTTCTCCTTA
>JAFIFA010000038.1 GCA_020832225.1 Balneolaceae bacterium | reverse complement strand
ACGATGATGCAAGTTCTGAGTGTAGCCATATTGGAGCGTATGACGCTTAAACAGCTATTTTCCGGTGAAACACTCACGCAGTTAGAGACCCATGACCGTAACCAGTTGGGACTCTTTGACTTTTAACCGGACACTACTGATGCAAACTCTTTAATGCGTGCATAAATTTTTTTTTGGAATAAATATCTCTGTGCATTATTGTGATTGTAAAGTTTCGTTAAAGTTTTTTGTGTGTCTTTGGTTAGGTACACAGAACTTTGTCAGGCTTTTAGAAAAGCTCATTTCGAGTACAACTACAATATAGTCGGAGATATATGAAAACATATATACTGCTGTCGATGACCTTTGCATTGATTGCATTGGGTAACACCGGGCCTGCAACGGCCCAGAGCCTGACGGTATCAGGTCAGGTGATAGAAGCCGGAACGGGAGATCCACTTACGGGGGTCACGATTCAGGTTGAGGGTACAACAAGAGGAGAATCCACCGATGCGAATGGGAATTACTCGATTAATCTGAACGAAGGTGAAGAGGTGCTTCTGTTTAGTTTTATCGGGTATAGGCAGGTGAGAGTTCGAGTTGACGGTCGTGAGACAATCAATGTGGAAATGGAGCCCGAAGTGGCGATGCTTGAAGATCTTGTGGTTACAGCATTGGGTCTGGATGCGGACCAAAGATCTCTGGGTTACGGAATACAGAGTGTACGGGCGCAGGATCTTGCCGATACGCGGCGGGTTAGCGTTAGTGATGCACTTGCCGGCCAGTTTTCAGGTGTTGAAGTGAGGAGTCAGGCAGGTGTGCCGGGTGGCTCTACGTCGATAAACATCCGAGGGCGATCGTCACTTTTGGGAAATAACGAGCCCCTCTACATTGTGGACGGGGTGCCGATTAGTAATGACTTCAACTCAACCGTTTTGTCAAGTTCTGTTGATAACTCAAACAGGGCAGTAGACCTGAACCCTGATGATATTGAGTCGATGACCGTACTAAAAGGGCCTGCGGCAGCAGCCTTATACGGTATCGAAGCTGCGAACGGTGCGATTGTGATTACGACCAAACGGGGGAGTCAGGGAAGTCAGCCAAGAACCAATATTAATTTCACCTCAAGGGTTGGAGTTACACAGGTAACCCAGCTCCCTGAACTTCAGATGATGTACGGGCCAGGGACCGGAGGAAACCTGGGTCTCACATCGGCGGCTCATTGGGGCCCTGCAATCTCTGAGCTGAGTTACGACGGTACCACAACAGGAACCAGCAACTGGCATATAAAGGGGGATCCGATACTCAGAAGCAACCCGAATGCAACCGGAGAGCAGGCAGAGATCTACGATAACTACGATGCGTTTTTTACAGACGGTCTTAGTTTGACCAATCAGATCAACATCGCCTCTGGTACCAGAGATCGTAACTTCTTCTTCTCTTACTCGGATGCCGATGAGAATGGATTTATCCCCAAAACATACTTCAAGCGGAATGCCGTAAGGCTGAATGCAGACCTCAACCTGACAGACAGACTGCGATTCTCAGGACGATCTAATTATGTGAACTCACAGGGACGTCGTGCCGGTAGGGGTAGTAACTTTACAAGCATCATGATTCCGCTTACAAGAACAAACCCGCTAATGGACCTTACGTATGGCACCAGCGATCCGGCAAATGATGAATTTGCCTATGTGAACCCCGATGGTTCGGCAAGAACTCATGTTGGTCGTTCACAAGCGGATCTGGGCCGTTCATTAACGGATGCCGGCCGCGGACCAGACAGCCCATTCTGGTCTGTTAACAACAACATCTATCGGGATGAGGTGAATCGTTTTATAGGAAACGGACTTTTCATCTACTCACTGCTGGATAATGTTGAGTTGAACTATCGTCTTGGAATCGATACATATAGCGATAGAAGGCGTCATAACTTTACGCTGGGATCCAGCGGTGGTGATGGTATAAGGGGACGGCTTTTTGAGGAGAACTACACCAGCCGGAATATCAACTCTGATTTCTTCATCAACACAAACTATCAGGTAAGTGATGATCTGAGACTCGATTTGGTTCTGGGTCAGAACTATCAGAACAGGGTTACACACAGACTCTATATTTCAGGCAGGGGTTTTGAGCAACCAACTCTATTTAACATCAGCAATACAACTGAGACACCAATCATTCAGCACAGTACGCGTCCGCTAGAGAGAGTGGCTGTTTACGGGAACCTATCCCTGAATTTCCGCGACTATCTATATCTGGAGCTGACCGGCCGTAATGAGTGGTCGTCGACACTACCGGCTGATGCCAACTCCTTTTTCTATCCGGCTGCAAGTCTTGCGCTGGTATTCACCGAGTTGATCGACATCGACGAAAGTATTCTGAGTTTTGGTCAGCTGAGACTCTCCTACGCCAGCGTGGGCAATGATGCACCTCTCTTCTCAACATCATCCTTCTTTGTTACCAGCAATGCCGGGCAGAGTTACGGAGGTGGTGCGTCTTTTCCGTTTCTGGGCGTTGGTGGTGCAACCGCATCCACTTCGATCGGGAACTCGGCTCTCAGGCCGGAATCAAACACAACACTTGAAACAGGAACAGATCTCCGCTTTTTTGACAACCGGGTACGTCTGGACTTCACCTACTACTACTCGAACAACAAAGACCAGATCATTCCAGCAACGATCCCGGCTTCAAGCGGATATAACTCATTTCTCACCAATGCTGGAGAGATGAAGAACCGGGGTGTGGAAATTCAGTTCCGCGTAAGTCCGGTTATGAGGCTTAACACTCGCTGGGATGCCACATTCAACTTCTCTGCAAACCGAAACGAAGTGGTTGCGCTGGCCGATGGTATCGATCAGATACTTCTCGGTGGAGTGGGGCCATTTGGGACGGGGATTAATCCTGTGCTGAGACCCGGCGAGCCTTTCGGGGTTTTCTACGGAATAGGTTGGTTGCGCGATGAGAACGGAAACCGAATCATCAACGCGGATGAGTCGAGCAGTACATTTGGCTATCCGATGAGATCGGCTGAACCGATCCGTATCGGTGATCCAAATCCCGACTTTACCCTTGGCTGGAGAAATACAGTCACTCACCGAAATTTCCGGTTTACTGCGCTCGTGGAGTATAAGCAGGGTGGAGACGTCTGGAATGGCACAGAGGCGGTGATGCGGCAGAATGGGCAGTCTGTGGAGACTGAAAAACGTGGTACTACAACTGTGTTCAGCGGAGTAAGATCAGATAATGGTCAACCCAACGACATTACTGCTGAGTACAATGAGTTCTACTGGTCCAATATCGAAGGGTATGGAAACGTAAATGAGCCTTTTGTTGAGGATGCAACCTGGTTCAGGCTGCGGGACGTAACGCTTTCCTACACGCTGGATAACGAATTCACCCGCGGAATCGGTCTGCGTAATGCCACGCTCTCCTTCTGGGGGCGAAACCTGCTGTTAATAACGCCATTCAGCGGTATCGATCCGGAAACGAACCTTTATGGACAGAACAACTCCCTTGGGGTTGATTACTACAACAACCCGGGCGGCAGAAGTTTCGGGCTTGAAATCAGCTTGTCGCTGTAATCTTGAATCAAAAGGATAAGAAATGATGAAATTTCAAAAACATATAGTGATTCTTGCAGCCGCTGCGGTTCTGTTTATGCTAGTCGGTTGTGATATCAGTTCAACGAATGATGACCCGAACCGTGCAACCACGGCAAGGACGCAAAACCTGCTGACCCACGCACAGGTGAACCTGGCCTACGGTTTCGGCGGAGATATATCGCAGTACAATTCTGTACTGATGCAGCATATGGCCGGAACGGAGAGAATTCACCTCGATGTGAGCCGGTATAACTTCTCGTCTGGAATTGCAGGTTCTGTTTGGGACCGTAATCTATACTCCGGCGGTATGAACGACCTGAGTCTTTTGATCAGTCAGGCTACTGAGGAGAGCGCATACCACCATCGCGGTGTGGCGAAAATCCTGATGGCGTACGCACTTGGCCAGACCTCAAGTCTGTGGAACAACATTCCCTACACGGAGGCATTTCAGGGTTCATCCAATACCCGTCCGGCATATGATAGCGGTGAGCAGATCTACGAGATTGTTCAGCAGCTACTGCAGGATGGAATTGAAGATCTTGGAAGAACGCCTTCACAGAGGTTCATACTCGGAAACGAAGATGTAATCTACAGAGGTAATCTGCAGAACTGGGCTCTTGCCGCCCGTTCTCTGAGTGCCAGATACCATAACCATCTGAGTAAGGTAGATCCACAGGGCTCTGCAAACGCAGTGCTAACTGCCCTGAATGGTGGTGCCATATCATCCAATGATGAAAGTATGCGAATTGCATTTGGTGGTGAGTCATCAGAGGCCAATCCGTGGCATAACTACCAAACCTCCGCATTTGGCACCAACACCATGATGGGTGAGTTCTATGTGGATCTGCTTTTGAGCATCGACGATCCGAGGCTACCCTTCTTTGCATCAACCAATAGTGCGGGAGAATATGTGGGGCAGTCTGCAGGAACACCGGGTACTCCAAGAGAGAACTTCTCTGAACTTGGTTCGTACTATGCATCGACCGATGGGCCATTCAACTTTATAACCTATTCAGAGGTTGAATTCATCCGTGCCGAAGCCCACTACAGGCTGGGGCAGTATGGAGATGCCGCTGAGGCAATGAACAACGCTATAATCGCCTCACTTGAGGATGTGACCGGTGAGGCTGATGCGGCATATGTTGCGGCTCAGGCCTCTGAGGATGCAGCTTCGATGCAAGCCGGCGGTTTTGAACGTCTGATGACGCATAAATACGTTGCGCTATTTTTGGAGCCTGAGGTTTTCTCCGACTGGCGAAGAACAGGAATTCCGGAGCTTACCCCCGCAAATCCGAACCTGACCAATGATGTAATACCGAGAAGGTGGCCATATCCGGCCAATGAGGTTGCCACCAATGCAGCAAATGTTCAGGCAGCATCTGAGGGTGGTGCATCTATTACAGACAGGGTTTGGTGGGATGTGCCGTGATCCTCTGTTAGAGATGTGAATTCAAATACGATTAAAATCAAAAGGCGGCTCGTAAATGGGTCGTCTTTTTTTTTGGTGAGACGTGAGACGTGAGACGTGAGATGTGAGATGTGTTGCGCCTTTGGCGCAGGCCTGGGACTTTGTACCTTGTACCTTGTGCCTTGCCCCGTGAGCCCTCAGCCCTGTTCTCAGACATAAAAAAACCCGGCCCTCAAAGAAGGCCGGGTTTTTGATTTGAACAAACTGTTCAGAGTTTACTCCACATCCCAGAATACTCTCTGTAGCAGAGACTGAGTTGGAACGTTGGCTCCGTTTCTTTGAATCTCGGAGTCTGGTGGACGCACTGTGCGGATAAACTCACCACCGAGTTCAGGGTTGTGGTTGGCCGGAAGTGAAAACCCTGCATAGCCATAATCGTAGCGACGGGCGTCATTCCATGTTTCCGGATTGAGGAATGTGGCCACATACTTCTCTTTCATGATGTGGTCGATGGTCAGGTTTCCTTCACCCACAGATACTTCATCTTCTGCCCAGTAGGCATCGATGTCGGCCTGATCCACACCAAGCTTTTCCATGTGAGCGCGGATGCCCTCCTCATAGGCTGCATAGGCGCGACCAGTCTGGCCGGCAGCCAGTGCGGCTTCCGCCTCAACAAACTTCATCTCGGCGTAGGTGATCATCTCCAAAGCAGCAGTTGGCCCCGATGCGTAGTAGGATCCTACAGCGAGCACGGATCTTGCACCCTGCTCAGGGTCTCCACCACGACCTGCACCATTAGGTGTGCCGCGGAATCCGCCTCCGAAATCCTCTTCAACGCGTTCGGTAATGAACTCGATGCGAGGATCAAACACTCCATAGGTTTCCCCATTCATGTGGTCTACGACCTGGGTGGAGAGCCAGCCTCCAAGTAGGAGGTTGGAGTTGTTGAGAGCAGTTCTGTACCATGGGTTTTCGGTTGCTGTACCTTCATCAAAGTACGCCATCTCGAAATCCTCATCATTACTTGCAAAGGCATTGTCTACCGATTCAAGCACTGCTTCCGGGTTGTAGGATGGAAGCTTGCTGTAGTGATTGAGGATTCGAGCCTGAAGGGCATAGCCTGTACGTAACCAAGAAGCGAGGTCACCACCGAAGATCATGTCGTCTCCGCCAGGTGAAGCGCTCGATTCAGAAGCCTGAAGCTCTGTGAGCCCAGTGGCTATCGCCTGTTGAATCACATCATATACATCTTCAGAAGAATCATAGGCGGGCTGAAGGTTTTCAGCCGAGAATCCTTCCGAGTAGGGTACATCACCAAACATATTGACCAGTAGCGAGAGGTTGTAAGCCTTCATGATTCTGGCAACACCTGCGTAGTGGGGAGCATTGATCTCCTCAGCCTCATCAATAAGGTCGCGCAGGTTGGTGATGTTGAAGTATAGCTGAGACCATGCGGTTCCGTAAGATGCGGAATCATGGGTGTCAGATGCACCGCCCGGGTTAGGGGATGCGAGATGCTGTACGAAAAAGGAAGTCGTACCACCAACACGGTTAGTATTCCGGGTGGTTTCAAATGTGGTGTTATACATCAATCCTTCAATAGGTGCATTGGTAGGATTATTTGGATCTTCGTTGATGTCCAGCCAATCACTGCAACCAACGACCATCAAAAAGGTTAATGTACTTACCAGAAGTAGTTTTATAGAATAATTCATGTTGAAATACCTCGTGGTTTAGAAGGAGAAGTTGAGTGAGAATACGAGGCTGCGTGTACCCGGATATGCCAGGTCAACAAGACCTACCAGGTTGCTGCCGGAGCTCACAAACGCTTCCGGATCATACTGTGACCATGGGGACCAAAGCAGGATGTTGTTTGCAGCTACACTCGCTCGTGCACTTCTGATCGGCAGATTTGCCAGCAGAGACTCTGAGAGTGAGTATCCGAGGTTGATGCTCCTGAGTTTTACATAAGACGCATCTTCCACTGAGTTCTCAACAACCAGTCTGTAGTTTTCTCTGTGATAACCTGCACCATAGTTGCGGCCGGTTTGCGGATCTACACCCTGACCGAGCCACACTTCCTGTGTGTTCTGTGAGCCGTCTGCAAGCACGCCATCAAAGACTACATAATCTTCACGATTCAGAGTCTTGGTTGTGTGGCCAAATGCGGAATCCCAGTTATCCAGCTTGTTGTACTTATCTACACCGTAAACGATGTCGATATTGAAGCCGAAGTCCCAGTTGCGGTAGTTGAACTGGTTATTGATGTTCCAGGTCCAGTCCGGAAGGGCATCACCTACAATTAGAGGATCTGAGTTCCTGACCGGGAATCCATCATCACCAATTATTTTTGGTAAGCTGGAGTCCAGTACCTGAGAATTCTCGTCAGCTCCAAATCGCTGATAGCTGGATCCCCAGATGGCGCCGTAAGACTGCCCGGGAATGAGCTGCTGGAACGGGTTGTCGCTATATGCGGATACAAAACCGAGGTTAATGGCATCAACACCTTCACGTATGGAAATCACCTCATTACGGTTTACAGTGAAGTTGGATGTGATATCCCACTGGAACTGCTGGCTTTGAACAGGTGTGGCGTTTACAGTTAGTTCAAGACCGCGGTTCTGAATCTCACCGGCGTTGGTGTTGAATACCGCAGCACCGGTTGCATTGGATACAGGAACCGGAATAATCATGTCGCGACTATTCGCCTGGTAGACGGACAGATCAAAACCGAGGCGGTTGTCAAGAACACGAAGCTCAAACCCAAGCTCGTTGGACACGGTTCGTTCTGGGCGCAGGTCGGCAGACGCAATGGTCTGGCCTCTGCGGAATCCGGTACGTCCGCCAAGCGGAAAGATTCCGGGGGATACGAACACACTTTGAGTAGCATATGGAGGTGCATCCTTACCAACCTCTGCATAAGAGGCGCGAAGCTTACCGTAGGTAACCCAATCAGGCAGTTCAACCAGATCGCTGAATACAAAACCAAGACTTACAGATGGGTAGAAGAAAGATCGGTTCTCTTCCGGCAAGGTTGAGGTCCAGTCATTTCGCCCTGTAACGTTTAGATAGGCGATGTCTCTCCAGTCTACATTCAGGTCACCATAAACACCAATAAGGCGTCTCTGCGTGAAGCGCTGAGCAATATCGATGTTCTCAGCATTGCTGAAGTGGCTGAATTCAGGAACAACAAAGCTTGACCCTCTGGCGCGAACCAAGTCGGTAGAGCGATCAAAGACGTCATTACCAAGTCTAAGTGTAAATCCGAAGTCTTCGGAGATATCACCTTCCATGTTCAGGGAGATGTTGGATGTAATCTCGCGGTTATTGATCCTTGTCTCCTCGCGGAACCCACCACCTGCATCCCATACAAACTCATTTTCAAGTCCAAGCGGGCCGGGTGTGATTTCGGTACGCTCATCAGAATATCGGTCAAGCCCAACCAGGTAGTTGAGGCTCATCCAGTCTGTAAGCTGATATGATGCTCGAAGATTACCGATCAGACGATTAACATCATCCTCATAGGTGTTGGTGTTCGCGTCATAAACAGGGTTTCGCCCGGTTCCGCGACCGTCTCTGCTGTCAGAACGCATGGTTCCATCATCATGTCTCCAGTCGGTCACGTCTGCACTGGTATTCCAGTATGCAAGGCGCTCCATAAAGTTGATAAATGGAACCCGGCTTCCGCCTGAATTTACGTAATTAGCACTTGCGGCTACGGTTAACGGTCCCTGGAAAAGCTCACCAGATACTCTGATAGATGTACGATCCCAGTCATTATTCGGGATAATACCACGATTCTGAGAGTTTCCAATAGAGGTGTAGAATGTTGCCGTTTCAGTACCACCAGACATGCTGACAGAATTGTTAACTCCAATACCGGTTCTCATTGAGTTTTCCCAGTTATTGAAATATTGCAGGTCAGGTGTCTCGCTGAATGCAGGACCCCATGATGGCCAGAAACCATCCGGAGCAGAATTAAAACCGAAACCTGGTCCATACACATCCTGATAATCAGGACGGTTGATCACATCTTCACGGCTAATGCTGTGATTGAAATTGATCCGGAGATCACCCGGCTGTCCACTCTTTGTGGTGATAATCACGGCACCGTTTGCAGCTCTAACACCGTAGAGTGCGGTTGCAGGAGCACTTTTCAATACAGAGACAGACTCGATATCATTTGGATCGATATCGATTGCTCTGTTAGACATGCCTCGGGCGCGACCGGATGACTCCGTAGTGGAGTTATCAATAGGCACACCGTCAACAACGAATAGTGGCTGATTATCAGCGGAAGGGTCAAGAGATGTAAATCCACGGATAAAGATCTGTGAACCCTGTCCGGCGCCACCACCACCACGATTAATTTGTACACCGGAAACTTGCCCCTGAAGTGCGTTCAGAAGGTTGTTTGAGCCGGTACGGCTGATGTTTTCAGAGCTTACATCCTGTACGGAGTAACCGATGGAGCGGCGTTCTCTTTGCACACCAAACGCTGTGACTACAAGCTCGTCAAGCTCGCCCACAGCAGCAGACATCTCGAAATCGAGCACAAGCTCTTCGCCATCTGCTATTGTGATTGTTCTGGTTATGGTGTTGAAGCCGATATATCGAACTTCCAGGTTGTGCTCGCCAGCGGGCACATTGTCAAGACGGTATGTTCCGTCAACTCCGGTAGCGTCACCTACATTCTCTGCAGGTATCACCACGTTCACGCCTATGAGCTCCTCGCCGGTATTTGCGTCTGTAACCGTACCCGTAATGGTCCCCTGAGCGAAGACCTGACCGGCGGAAAACAGAAGCATAAAAGCGAGCAACGATAGCAGTTTGGATCGTAGCAACTTTCTCATATTACTCCTTATGATTAGGTTAATAGGTTAAATTGGGATAGAGAGGTTTGAGCATGCTGTGCATAATATTCCCAAATCCCTGATCCCGTGTTTTTTGTAGATATGAGCACTATTTGTAACAGTTTGTATACTCCAAGTAATGCACGCTTTATATTCCCCATTATCTGCGTAACTTTCAATCGAAAATCGTACCTGCTTATTTGCGGGTATTTGAAGGCTTTTTTCTGACCCCGTTTACTTAATGGTTGATTTGTCCGGTCATAAATAATTGATCGTTAAATGGTTAGGGGATTTGTCATGAATTGGGAAGCGCTTTTTTTTAGACCGGTAGTTAGACCTGTTTACAATTTTTCATAAATCAGATTATTTTGCCCTGTGCGTAAAAATTTTTTAGTAAACGGATTCATTTCATGAAATATATTTATTACCACATCTCTGAAAAGCTCGTAAACTTAACCGGGAGCAGGTGGATTGTTTGGGGTTTCGTTGCCTGTATTCTTCCGTCATTAGCAGGTTGTGGTTCAACCGAAACAACTGCACAAGTTGAAGCTGAAGAAATCCTTCATCCTCTCGAAGAACTCTTCACCACATCCGACATTTTCAACCAAACCTTAACCGGCTTCGCGCTCTACGATCCGGAAGCCGATTCGATGGTTTATCAGCAGGATTTTAAACGTTTTTTTACACCTGCCTCCAACACGAAAACACTGACTCTTTATGCAGCTCTGAAGGCTCTTCCCGACACCCTGCCCTCTCTGCGCTATGCCGTTCGCAACGACACCCTCTACTTTCGGGGTACGGGCGATCCAGCTTTTCTCAACCCCGAATTTGAATCCAATGGCGTCTTTGAGTTTCTGAAAAACAGGGATGAACACCTTGTATACTTCGATGCCCACTATGATGATGCCCATTTTGGCTCGGGCTGGGCATGGGACTGGTACGCAATGCCATACGCACCGGAAAAGAGCCCGTTTCCCATATACGGCAATATGATGCGACTTCAGGCAGAGCAGGTTGCCCTGGTGATTTTAAATGAGGATGAACCTGTGAAGCCGCGATTTTTTGAGCGGTTCATCGATAATCGCGGCTGGGATGGCGAGCAATTGGAGCTGGTTACTCGGGACCACCAATCGAACAATATTCTTTACGTTCCGAAGTCGGATACGGTGCGTCAGGAACGCAATATCCCCTTTATATACGATACTGACCTCTTTCGGGAGATGCTGGCTGATACCCTTGGCAGGGAGATCGGCTATGCAAATGAGGGAACACCTGAATTTACGGAAACGCTCTATGCCACGCCTGCCGATACGCTTCTTCGGCGGATGATGCTCGTTAGCGACAACTTTGTGGCCGAACAGCTGATGCTGATGATATCTGAGGAGAAAACAGGTGTGCTGAATACGGAGAAGGGGATCGAGTATTCGCTGGATAACTATTTTGGCGAACTTTCAGACAGGCCTCGCTGGAGTGATGGTTCGGGACTCACCCGCTATAATCTAATCACACCCAGATCAAAAATTGAGCTGCTGGAGATTCTGATCGATGAACTTGGCGAAGAGACGGCGTTAAGTTTCTTTCCGGCAGGAGGAGAGAGCGGCACCCTCAGTGGCTGGTACAGACCTGCTGATGGAGAACCACCTTATGTCTACGCCAAGACCGGAACGCTACGTAATAACACCGCCCTCAGCGGATATGTCTATTCCAGAAGCGGCAAGCGATACAGTTTCAGCTTCATCAACAACAATTACGTGATCAGCAACAACGCTGTTCGTTCTGAAATGGGCAGGGTTCTGGAGTTTATCAGAGACAACATGTAGTCGGTAAAATAGTGTAAAATATTGCGGCAAAGTAGGTTGCTAGTTCAGATTGAGCTGATGTATTCGTCAGGTTTAGTTGATTATCACCGGCTTCACGAATAGATTGGTTGTTCAAGTTTGAAATAGTAAAAAGTGAAAAGTCCCCGACGTTTCGGGGCTGCCAACGCAGGAAAAGTTAAATGCTAAGTGCTCAGCGCATGGCGTATTTAACCGGATTTATGGATTAAAGGGTTTTTAACAACACACTGCTCGATTACACTCTAAAGCTGCTAGATGAAACAATACGGATACCTCTCTCTTTCCATTTTGCTCACCCTTTTTCTAATTGCCGATCCGGTTACGTCCAAAAATCCGGAAAGCAATCCTGAACCGGGAAAAGGTCTGTTTGTGATAGAGGATGAGCCGCCGCTGAATGGCGGGCAGATGAATGTCTACTACTACCTTCCTGAGGGGGACCTATCTGAGAAGCCTATACTCTTTGTAATGCACGGCACCAACCGGAATGCGGATGACTATCGCGATAACTGGGTTGAGCTGGCCGACAAACACGGTATTATTATTATCGCGCCCGAGTTCTCGAATGAGCTTTTTCCGGGAGCCGATGGTTACAATCTTGGCGGTATGTTTGATGATAATGGAGAAGCCGTTGATGAGGAATACTGGGGCTACTCCATGATCGAGCCGATTTTTGATCGAGCGATAGCGTATACAGGCAGCAACCAAAGCCGCTACGATGTTTTTGGCCACTCTGCAGGATCTCAGTTTACCCACCGCTTTTTTCTTTTTAAAAAGGATTTGAGAGTAAACCGTGTGGTTGCGTCAAATGCAGGCTGGTACACCATGCCCGATTTTGAAACGGAGTTTCCCTATGGCCTAAAGGGAACGGCGCTCTCCGAAGAGAGGCTCTTGAATCGCTTGGGCCAGCATCTGGTGATTCAGCTCGGTGAAAATGACAACGACCCGGAAGCCAGGTTTCTCAGGAATACGGATGGCGCCAGGGCACAGGGGGCGCACCGCTACGAACGTGGCCACACTTTTTATGATCGCATAAAGAGAGTTGCCGAAGAGTCGGGCAGGGAAGCGGTCTGGAGCATCAGATCCGTTCCGGAAGTAGGTCACGATAACGCCCGAATGGCCATCGACGCAGCTTCCTATCTATACGGCGACTAATCCTCGTGCTGCAGTCGAGTAAAACGAATTATAACAGTAAAATCCGAATCAATCTTAGTGATGGACTCCCAAAAGCAGTTGAAATCAGAACTTGAAAACGCTAACCAATTATTTGAAAAAAGGTGGGTGGCATTGCTATTTGTATTTCTGCCGCTCTTTTTCATCTCTTGTTCATCCGGAGAAGCGGTGGTGGATGCCGAAGAGGAGGTTGTGCAAGATTTCGACCTGTCAGACCAGGTTGTCGTCAGAAGAACGGAGTATGGAATACCTCATATCGATGCTGAGAATGTGAAGGCGGCGGGATATGCGATGGGTTTCGTTCAGATGGAGGACTATGGGGAGCGGGTTCCGGAACTGCTTCTGATTGCCAGGGGAGAGTGGGCAAAGTATAACGACCTGCCGGCAGACTCCAGAAACTCAGCCATCGATCGCGATGCGGCGAACAGGTTGGACTACCGACGGGCAGAAGAGACTTGGAACCGGCTTGATCAGGATACCAGGGATATCATGACCGGTTTTGCCATGGGTGTGAACCGATATATTGAACTGAACCCCGATGAATTTGATGATTGGGTGCAGCCCATTTTTACCGGACTGGATGTGCACGCAAGGGGGATCGTGTCGCCTTCCGGCGGAACCATTCGTTCGTTTTTGTCAGCACTCGAAGAGAGGCGAGACAGCGAAACCGCTTATAATTCAGCAGGACTTGAGGCCAATCCGGAATCTCAATCAGTATGGGCCCGTCTTGCGGCCGAAGAGGAGGTGCCTCACTTCGATGCGGGTTCCAACGTCTGGGCTTTTGCTCCCGAACGCACCACATCAGGCAACGCGATCCTGATGAGAAACCCCCACCTGTCCTGGGAAGCAGGATATTATGAGGCCGGCCTGAAGGTGCCGGGAGTTGTTGAATTCTACGGTGATTTTAGAATCGGAGGCCCGCTGGGAATCATCGGAGGCTTTAACGACCGCTTGGGGTGGAGCACAACCAACAACAATCCGGATCTGGATGAGATCTACTCTTTTGACGCAGACCCCGATCGCCCCGATCACTACATCATAGACGGCCAGAGTGTGCCGATAGAGAAAGCGAGGGTTGACGTGGAGTTTCGGCATGGAGTGGCACTCGGCATGGAAAGCCGCGAGTTTCTGTCCACACCTTATGGACCCGTGATCCATCGGGAGAAGGGGAAGATCTATGTCATCAAATCGGCCGGTGATGGTGAATATCGAACCGGCGAGCAGTTTTTCAGGATGATGAAAGCTCAGAACTTTGACGAGTGGCAGGATGCGATGAAGATGAGGGCGAGAACCTCATCAAATCTGACCTATGCGGATGCGGACGGGAATATCTACTACGTCTGGAATGCCACTATTCCAATACGGCCCCACCCTGCCGGCGGAGACACAACAGCGATTCATGTAACATCGGCTGATCAGATGTGGAGTGAAATCACGCCCTGGGAAGATCTCCCCCAGCTGAAAAACCCGGAAGGGGGCTATGTGAAAAATGAGAATGATCCTTTCCACTTTACCAATCTGAACGAAATTTTGCACCCGGAAGATTATCCGGACTATTTTCCTGAACCTCAGATGAGGCTTAGAAGTCAGCACTCCCATGAGCTTGTTCACAACGATCAGAAGTTCTCACTAGAAGATGTGGTTGAGCTGAAGCACAGCATGAGGATGATAATGGCAGACCGCGTACTCGACGATTTGCTTGATGCCGTGGAGAAACATGAACCGTCTGATACTGCAAAGGAAGCCCTGGAGATGCTTCGGGAGTGGGATAAAACCGTTGCCAGAGATAGCCGGGGTGGGGTGCTGTTTCAGCTCTGGTGGTATCGCTACAGGGCCACGGCCGATTCAGTAAGCGTTAGCGGCTCACCCGAATCTGTAGGGTACGCTGCAACTCCTGAAAAGCTATTCAGGGAGCCGTGGAGTTTTGACCGGCCCGTGGATACACCCTATGGTCTGGCAGACTATGAACGCGCCGCCGAATCGTTTGAGTGGGCACTTGAAGAGGCAGTGGATCGTCATGGCGCGTGGGATCTTGCATGGGGAGAGGTACACCGCGCGGTGATCGATGACGTGGATGTTGCCGTTGGCGGATGTACCGGCCTGCTTGGCTGCTATCGAATACTATGGTTCAACCAACACAGAGAGAATGAACAACAACGTGAAGTGAGAGGGGGAGACGGCTGGGTCTCAGCCGTTGAATTCGGCGAAAAGCCACGAGCTTACACAATTCTTGCTTATGGACAGAGCATCAGGGAAGGTTCGCCCCACAATACCGATCAGCTTGCGCTCTTTGCCAATAATGAGATGACGCCTGCAGCGCTTACAGAGGAGGAGATAGAGGCAGCGCTTATACGTAAATACAGGCCCGGGCAAAGTGAGTAAATAATCTGTTTGATCAGACTTATTCCGACTTCATTTTTTATGAACCGATATATACAACACTTTGTTTGTTTACCGAGAGTCAAAACTGCAGTAGCGACATCCATAATTGAGGGTGATGAGCACTTCCAATGATTTTTTGCGCATATAGATATACAGGTGATGGCCAAAAAGTGATTCAGAGCCGAACCTAAACAGCAGTATTAACCAATGATTCAATCATTTCAACATTTATGTGAGACGATTCAAACGATCAGTGAGACCAGGGGGAGCAATGCCAAGATCTCGATCTGCTCCAATTTTCTTAGACAACTCAACGATGAGAGAGATTTGGAACTGGCCGCGCAGTTTATTGGTGAGGGCGCTTTTTCTTCTACCAGTGGTGAGAGTGCATCGGTAGGAAGCCGCACAACCGGACTCGCCGCTTCACAATTTTGTGAAATCGATTACGATCTGGTCTTTAAGCCGTGCCGAACAGCAACGGGCAGCAACTCCGAAACGGTAGCCCGCCTGCTGGAGAATGTGGAAGCCGCAGTATTGAAAAGGGAGCCCCGTCAGATATCACTTCAAGAGGTTGAAGAGATGTTCAAGAATTTTCTGGAGATCTCGTCCAGGGACGATAAAATAGAGGTGCTTCACAAGGTCTGGAAAAATATGAACCCCGTTGAGGTGAAATATTTTATCCGCATACTGGGGCGTGGGTCATTGAGGATCGGGTTTGAATCAAAAAGTTTGACGGCAGCTATCGCAAGAGCGTTTAAACGGGATCTGGAATCAGTGAGATATGCCCATATGATTACGGGAAATATTGGTAAAACGGCCGTGCTTGCCCGAAGAGGAGAGCTTGAGAGTGCGACATTTCGACTCTTTCACCCCCTCTCATTTATGCTCGCTTCACCCATAGAGAGCCGTTCCGTGTCGGATATCTCATCATACATCGCTGAAGAGAAGTTTGACGGGATGAGGGCACAGGTCCATCACAGAGATGGCGAGGTGAAAATCTTTTCGAGAGATTTGAATGAGATAACGGCATCTTTTCCGGAGGTTGCTAAACAGATCGCCGGTAAAAATCTACCTGAAATTGTCCTGGATGGTGAGATCTGTATCTTTTCAAACGATCAGATCCAGCCCTTTCAGCATCTTCAGAAGCGGATGGGAGTAAAAAAACCATCCAAAAAAATTCTGGAGAAATATCCCGCACTCTTTATCGCCTTCGATCTGCTCTATATTGAGGGGAGCCCGGTGTTTGATGAAGCATGCTTAGTAAGACGATCACGACTCAGAGATATCCACAGTGAGTTTGGCCTTCCTGTTACAAGGCAATTTGATGTTGCTGATCCAGAGGATGTTGAAAAGCTGTTTGAACTCGCTTTGGAGCGAGGAAATGAGGGTTTGATGCTGAAGCAGAAAGAGAGCGTCTATGAGTATGGGAAAAGAGGTAAATCGTGGCTGAAGGTGAAAAAGCCGGGAGGGTCTCTTGATACGGTGATGATGTATGCACACGCGGGAAGCGGTAAGCGTGGCGGACTCTATTCAGACTTCACATTGGGTGTGTCTGTGAAGGATGATGAGAGGTATGAAGAGGAGTTCATCCCGATTGGGAAAGCGTATGGAGGGTACTCCGATGAAGAGCTGAAAAAGATGAACAAGCGGATCAAAGAGCTTACCGTGGAACGTTATGGGCCAACCCTGGGTCTGATTCCGGAACTTGTTGTTGAGATTGAGTTTGATGATATACAGGTGAATCGCAGAACCAAGGCAGGTTATACCCTTCGGTTTCCGCGGTTCAAGGCAATCAGGTGGGATTTAAGTCCCGCTGATGTGGACAGATTGAAAGATGTTGAGCAAGCGTATGAAAACAAGATGAACCGAAAAAGCAGCCCTCAGAAAGAGGGAAAATCGTTTAAATTAGGAACCTGAATTGTTTATATTAGTTTCTACTAATAATCATGGGGGTAGGTGATGTTTGGGGACCCCGATCTGGCTAAGATCATGAGAACACTGGTTTTAATTACAATTCTTCTGTCGTTGCCGGCGCTGGTTGTTGCGCAGGGAAACAGAGCTGATAATCTCCGTACGTCCATAAATACGGCAGATGAATCTGAAGAGACGCTTGAGCAAATCACAGATCTTGCAGATCTGCTGATCACTGAAGGGAGGTTCACCGAGGCCCGTGAGTGGATAGATCGCGGTTTGGTTATCTCAGAACGAATCGACAGCAGAGAGGGAGTTTTTAACTCATACAAAATGCTTGGGCAGCTCTACATCTCCAGGGAGATGCCGGATTCTGCACTCGTCTACTCCGAACAGGCTGCCGCTTATGCAGAGTCAACTGAAAAACGCCTTGAACTCTACAATATAAAAGGTACATCATACAGCCTGCTCAGAAAGCTTATCCTTGCATCAGAGCAGTTTGAGAGCGCCATTGCGCTGGCAGACTCCATTGGCAATAAGCGCTATGTGGCCGGGATGAACCTCAATCTGGGTAACGTCTACTCCAACCTTGACGACAATACCAACGCTTTGCGCTCATTCTACAACGCTCTTGAATATGCAGAGGAGACCGGCGATTCACTTTTCATGGCTACGGCCAACAACAATGTGGGGCATAAATTCTATCAGATGGATAGTGAGGAGCAGGCGGAGCACTACCTTCTGCGATCTGAACAACTGAGTCGCGATCTAAATTTTATCGTGAATCTCCGTAGAGTGGTTCTGAATCTTGGTAATCTCTACTCCCGTCTTGGTGATTACGATCTTGCGGAAGAGTATTATGATGAGGCACTCGCCTACGCTGAACAGGCAGGCGATACCGTTTCTCAAATCCGGATCTATTACAACCGCGGGTTGATGGAGAAGCGCCGGGATCGATATGACGATTCGAGAAGACTCTTTGAGGTAGCCCTGGAGATGAGTGAAGAGATTGGAAACCGGGAAGGGGAGTTTCGGAACACAACGGGTATTGGTGAACTGGAGATGAGCCGTGGCAATATCTGGGATGCAATTCAATGGTTTACGAGAGCGAATGAGATTGTTCAGGATGATGATTTTTCTTCACTAAGGCTGCCCGCTTACGAAAACCTCTACCTTGCAAACAAACAGGCCGGCAACTTCAGGCAGGCGCTGAACTGGCTAGAGCGCTACAACGATATGAGATCGGAGCTCAACTCCAACGAGCGGGCCAGTCTTCTTGCAGAATATGAAACACTTTTTGACCTGCAACGGAGCCGGCAGCAGGCCGAACTGCTTGAAGCTCAGCAGAAAGAGACCGAGTCTCGCTTAAACCTGCAGCGTTGGCTCTTTATCATTTCGCTCTTTGGCGGAATTATTCTGCTAATAACGGCAGTGGTATCGATCCGCCTCAACCACAAGCGGAAAGAGACCAATCGAGAGCTGGAAGAGAGTAACCAGCAGCTTAATCAGATGAACGCCACCATTAAGCAGCAGAATACTGAGCTGGAAGAGACAAACCAGATCAAAAACAAGCTTTTTGCAATTGTAGCACACGATCTTCGCGGTCCACTTAGTTCTCTTCAGAGTCTTCTCTATCTGATCCGCGATCACGATCTCTCGGAGAGCGAACTGGATGAGATCTCCTTTACCCTGGAGCGTAATCTTCAGGAGAACGCCAGCATGATGGATAACCTTCTCGCCTGGGCCAGGGCTCAGATGAATGGAATTCAGCTGAATGAGCGTAAGTTTGTGGTGAAGCAGGCTGTGAAATCAGTGACTGATCAGATCCGTTTTCAGGCTGAAAACAAAGGTGTAGAGGTAGAGGTGAAGGCACCGGAAGAGATCGAGATCTATGCTGATTACGATATGATCAAACTGGTTGTAAGAAACCTGGTGGCCAACGCGGTGAAATTCAGCCAAAAAGGGGGAGTTGTTACGGTTGAGGTGACTGGGTCTGACGAGTTTGTTGAGCTAAAGATTATTGACCGCGGTATCGGAATTAAACCGGAAGACCAGAAGAAACTCTTCTCCAGGGAGCACTTTACCAATCGCGGAACCGATAATGAAAAGGGTAGCGGCTTGGGTCTGATGCTCTGTAAAGAGTTTGTTGAGAAGCATGGCGGGAAGCTTTGGTTCGAGAGTGAAATGGGCAAGGGAACAACATTCAACTTCACGATTCCTGCAGACCTGGAGAGCAGTGATGTAAATGCCAATTCAGATCCTGTACTTGAGTCGAGATAAGCTGAAACGATCCGATCCGCTCAGCTCTCCTCATCTTCGTGTTCAAGCTCAAGGTGCCCGCTGCGAACCCCCTCTTTTTCCAGATAGTGCATTACGACATCCGGGTTAGGTGTGTGAGTAATCAGAACTTTTTCAGGATTCAGCTCTTTACAGAACCGGATCAGCTCAAAGAAGTCGAGATGATCTGAAAGGGGAATGAGCTTATCGGCCGTGAGTTGTGATCTCCTCGATTCGTTTGAAGCCCAGCCTGAGCAGTAAGCCACTCTCTTTTTTCGGACGTTTGATGCAAACCCATTTCCGAGTGCGGATGAGGGCGCAATCAGAATCTTGCCTTCGCACTCCTCTCTCACATATGCCCGATAGTTGCCAAGCTCAATTCCGTGCTCTTCGTAGACATCACACAGTTTAAAGCCGGCGCCGTGAATCATCACCTCCTTACCCAGCGGAGCCAAAAGATGCATCACCTCCTGTGCCTTACCGAGATTGTATGCAAGGAAGACAGGAGTGTAGCCATCGGCGAGAGAGTTTGCTGCAAATTGCCTGATCTCTTCCCCGAGTTGCTCCACCGGTTTCCATCGGTAGATCGGTAGACTGAAGGTGGCTTCAGTGATCAGAAGGTCTGCATGATTCGGCGCCGAGAAACCCTCAGTAGCAGGGGATGGGGGAGTTTTGTAGTCGCCCGTATAGAGTATAGAGCCGTTGTCGGTCTCAATGAAGACCATCGCGGAGCCGAGAATGTGTCCTGCAGGATAGAGCGTGGCCATGAATCGATCGGTCTCCAGTATTTCTCCGAAACGGAGCTCTCTCTCATGTCCCCGAAACCCGCGTCTCCTCATCAACGCCAGTGTGGCGCCGGTTGCCGTTGCCGTGCAGTTTCGGTTACGCGGCATGTGATCGGCATGAGCGTGGCTTACGAAAGTGAAATCCGCTTTCGGATGGTAGCCATCAAGAGAGAAGCCATACTCCGGAAACCATAGTCCGTGATAGCCGCTCTTTACAATTTTATGATCGTGGTGCGTCAAAATGCGCCGGTACGTTCGATTAACAGATAGGCAAGCAGGAACAGGATAATGCCGATCGAAATCATGTTGGCTGCAATAAAGCGAACTTTTCGGCTAAGCTGTTCTCCCGCCTGTTTGATCGCCTTTGAGGTGTGGGGCCAGAGCAGAATAAACTGTCCGGCCACATAGACGATCAATAAACTCCAGAGGGAGAACAAAAGTTCGATCCATGAGAAGGGTGTAAACGAGAGAACAATACAGGGAATGGTGAAGAGAAGAAGGTATTTAACGACCGTTCGCCAGACCGGTGGTGGGGTATCCCGTTCAGCAACATCCAGCAAATAGTCGGTAATGCCGGCCGTGCGAACAAAAAGGTAGAGGCCAAAACTGATCAAAAGGGCTCCGAGAGAGACATAATAGGCTGTAAACCACTGGGCAGAGAAGTTTTCCATTTCAGAAATGAGGTTGCGGGTCTGTTTGATACAGCAAAGATCGTCAGAATGTATACGGCATTCAATGGGAAATGGACAGCTGGATCATGAATTGGCTTGGATACTTCTTCTGCTGAAGTGAGATGAAGGAATTGTGTTTTAATTCGCCATCCACTCAGTCGAGCACCACCCGTTTCTCGGTTTTTTTCAACTTCTCCGGTATCGCATCGCAGATCTCCTTTTTGAATGAGGCGATAATGCTCTGCTTCAGATGCTTCCGCCCATATGCGAGACGCACCTTTCGGGAGGGAACCGGATCTTCAAACTCCTTGATAACCGCATTATCACAGCCGCCTTTAAATTCGCTGATTGCCGTCCATGGCAACAATGTCATGCCAAAATTCTGTTCAACCAGCTTTTTCAGCGTTTCAAGGTTTCCGCTTTTGAACTCAATGGCAGACTGGTTGACCCGTTCACTCTCCTTGCAGAGTTTCACGGCCTGATCTCGGAAGCAGTGCCCCTCATTGAGCAACCAGATATTGGTGCGGTCAAGATCCTCTACAGTGAGACGCTCTTTATCGATAAGAGGGTGACCATGCGAGAGGTAAGCCACAAACGGTTCCACATAGAGCTCTTCTGTGTAGATAAAGCTCTGATCGGTGGGAGTGGCGATAATACCGGCATCGAGCTGGTCCCGTCCAAGCTGGTCGAGCACTTCGTCAGTCAGGAGCTCCTCAAAAACGAGCTCAACGAGAGGGTACTTCTTCACGAAAGAGCGAAGGAAAAGGGGTACAAGATAGGGTGCTATGGTGGGAATAATCCCTACCTTAAACTTGCCACGAAGATCCTTTTCGTTGAAATTGGCAATGTCAGAGAGCTGCTTCGACTCTTTAAGGATTCGTTTCGCCTGTTCAATGATCCGCTCGCCTACTTCGGTTGGAATAACCGGCGATTTGGATCGGTCAAAAATGGTGATTCCCAGTTCATCCTCAAGCTTGTGAATTTGCATACTGAGGGTGGGTTGGGTAACAAAACTCTTCTCTGCAGCTGTGGCAAAGTGGCGATATTTATCAACAGCAATGATGTAGGAGAGTTGTGTAAGAGTCATGGAATCAATAACATTAATGGCAGTTGAAGCAAATGAGCGAAGAGCCAATTTACGAAAAAGTTGCCGGATAAAGATCACCCAATTTCACGAACACTTTTTAGATTTAAAAGTAGATGATGGACCGTTTTGAAAAAGTGATTCACCTCAAAATCAGCGGACGCGTACAGGGTGTTGGATTCCGGCACTTTACACGAAAAAATGCCGGTGAACTTGGATTGTCGGGGTGGGTTAAAAATATGGCCGATGGAAGCGTTGAGGCCGTACTTGCCGGAGAGAAACAGAGTCTGAAACAGATGGTGGAACGGCTAAAAAGTGGCCCCGTAACTGCAAGTGTTTCAGATATTGAGATTAGTGAAGCGGCAGAAGAACCTTCCGGTGGACCATTCAGGGTAGTTCGATGAGACTCTTTATCTCCATTGAGCCTCCAAAGGAGGTGAGGGCGGCTCTTGATAACATTCTGCCGGATCATCCTCAAATCCGCAAAACAGATGTTGGGCAGCTGCATCTTACCCTACTCTATCTCGGTGAAACCGAAGCGGGTATTGTTGATGAAATAACAGAAGAGCTTGGCAAGGTACGGTTCAGAGCGTTTCGCATTAAGCCGGCCGGTGTGGGTGCCTTTCCATCTGAAAAGAGTCCCCGGGTGATATGGGCCGGGGTTAAGGCATCAGAATCCCTGAATCGGCTGCAGAAACGTATCGAAGCGGTCTCTTCCCGTTTCCTGCCGGATGAAGGTGATAATAAACCATTTCATCCCCACATTACGCTTGCCCGCGTAAAAGATGGTGGCAGATATCCGAAGCTGGTAAGAGAAGCGACAGCCCCCGATCTGCCGGAGTTTGCAGTTGAGAAGTTTCTGTTGAAGCAGAGTAAGCTCCATCAAAACGGGGCGATTCATCAAACCGTTAAGGAGTTTCCGGCCACATGATATAATCGAAGTGCCCAATCCACAGATAAAGAGAACAGAATATGAGATCAATTATGGGATTTATTGCGACACTCGGCGTTATCTATCTGGCGCTTCTTCTGCTGATGTTTCTTTTTCAGGATCGGCTTCTCTTTATGCCCTCCTCACAGATGACGCAGAGCCCTGCTTCAGCAGAAGATCTCTTTGTTGAGACCGAAGATGGGGTGGAGGTTCACGGCTGGTATTTTCCGAATGATACATCTGACCAGGTAATTGTGCTCTCACATGGAAATGCCGGAAACATCAGCCACAGAGTTGATATTGCGGAGACGCTTCTGGAGGCGGGAGCAGCTGTATTGATGTACGACTACAGGGGATATGGAAATAGTGAGGGCAGGCCTGACGAAGAGGGGCTCTATATGGATATTGAAGCCATCACAAACCATCTGATTAATGAGAAGGGGTATGAAGAGGGGGCGATCTATATGTATGGCCGCTCGCTGGGCGGTGCAGTGGCAGCGTATGCGGCAACCCAATATAGCCTTGGCGGGCTCGTGCTAGACTCCGCATTCACAGACCTCCGGTCGATGGTTAGTGATGTCTATCCATTTGTGCCGTCATCTCTTGCGAAATACCGGTTTCCAACAGCGGAGTACCTGAAAAGCCTGACCGATACTCCGGTTCTGATAATGCACAGCAGGAATGATGAGATCGTCCGCTTTCATCACGGTGAGGAACTGTACGAACTGGCTAACGAACCCAAAACGTTTGTTGAGCTGGGCGGCACTCACAACGACAACTTTTTCGTATCACGCGATCTGATCAGGCAGAACTGGGAGGAATTTCTGAATCGATAAGAAGTCGTTAATTCATTCCGGCCGGGTTTATGATTCGCGCAGAGAGTTGTAGTATGTGAGAATTCGGGCTACATCTTCTGCTTCCCCAAAATCAAGATTATTCGATTGTGCATACTCTTCAACCTCATCCTGATGGGTGTCGAGCTGGCGCATCACCCTGCGCTGACTGAGTCCTCGAATTCGATCCACATCATCACCGATTTTGATGTAGTAGGTTCTGTTATTCACATATCTGTCTTCCTGAGTGGCTTGTCCGTAGGTGGGAGTATCCGCATAGAAATTTGTTACATGCTTGATCAGCAGACTCGCATGCCCATCCGCCAATACCTGTACAAATTCATCTTCCGATAACCTTCTGGCATCATATCCCTTACGGAAGAGATAGGTTTGATTGCCGATTTCAAACTGAAATGAACTGAGACGTTCGCCCGGAACAGCGTAAACATTCCCATCCATGAGCATCTCAACATTCTGCTCGTGCGAGTTATAGCGAATTTCTACCCCTTTGGTAACTCGTCCGTTGTGCAGCGTCAGGCTACCCTCATGAAACTCATCCTGGAAAAATGGAGAGCCTGTGGTGTTAGTGGCACGGTGCGTTGGGATACGGTCGGCATCCAGCATATTTCTCATCTCCTCGGAGCTGATATCGGCTGCGTTTTGAACCTGGGCTTCTGCTGTGTCGGGCAGGGCCATAAAACAAAAAGCGACGAGTATGGTGGTTAGAAAAGTAGAAATTGGTTTCATAGTGAGGAATTTTTTGGTGTAATCTATAAGAGAAATAGGCTCTTGTATTGATTTAAGAAATAGCCTCATAAGGTTATTTCCAAATATTTAACTTTTTTTGACCTTTCAATCAATTGTTGTTTCATCGAATCTGTCTTCAGACTTTCGCCGGCTTGTTGCTATATTCTCTTCGGACCTGATTCCCGAAAAGCTTTCATCCTATCCGTTATATGTACCTGATTTTTGATACCGAAACGACCGGCCTTCCACAAAATTATTCAGCACCACTGACTGACTTTGACAACTGGCCGCGCTGTGTTCAGCTAGCCTGGCAGGTGCATGATGAGACCGGAAAGCTGATCTCGGAGGGAGATTATATTGTACAGCCAGACGGTTTTACTATTCCGTTTAACTCTGAAAAGGTTCATGGTATCTCAACCGAACGGGCGCGCAAAGAGGGAATCCCGCTCACGGATGTGATGGATTTCTTTAACCGGGATCTGGAGAAGTGCACCTATGTGATTGGTCACAATCTCGATTTTGACCTGAGTATAATGGGGTCGGAATATCTGCGAATGGAGCGGGAGAATCCGCTGCAGAATAAGCTCTCTATCGACACCAAGGATGAGTCTACCGAATACTGCGCCATTCCGGGCGGTCGCGGTCGCTACAAGTGGCCTACACTCGCCGAGTTACACGACAAGCTTTTTGAAGTTGGTTTTGAAGAGGCACACAATGCTGCGGCTGATGTGGACGCAACTGCACGCGCATTTCTGGAGCTGGTACGCATCGGCGTGGTTCAGCCACAAGTACCGGGAGAGGCACCCGGAAATCCATCTAAGCTGATCGACCCCTCGCACTACATGCCGAAGGTGGAGGAGCTCCGCCGCCGTGGTGTAACCGGTGAAGAGGAGGAGTCCTCTTCTGCCATCGACCTGCCGAAAGAGGCAGCCGAGGTAACGGTGGACTCCCCGTTTGTTCACCTGCACAACCACTCCAAGTTTTCGGTTCTGCAGGCGGCATCGGGCGTAAAAGATCTTGTAAAGAAGGCGAATGAGGATGGACAGCCGGCCGTTGCCATCACCGATCTGGGGAATATGTATGGAGCGTTTCACTTCTCCAAAGCGGCTGCTGCGGAAGGGATCAAGCCAATCCTGGGCCTGGAAGCCTACTTTGTGGAAGACCGCCTTCAGAAAAAGTTTACCCGCGATAATCGTGATAAACGGTATCAGCAGATCTTCCTGGCCAAAAACATGGGGGGCTATCGAAACCTGGCTGAGATGTGCTCACTGGGTTTTATTGAGGGGTACTACTACAAGTTTCCCCGGATCGACCGCGAACTGGTTGAGAAGTACAAGGAGGGGCTGATTGCTCTTACGGGTGGCCTGCAAGGGGAGATCCCCGACCTGATCCTGAACAGAGGTGAAGAGGTTGCCGAAGAGGCGCTGAAGTGGTGGCACGATCTGTTTGGTGAGGATCTCTACATTGAGCTGATGCGGCACGGCTTGGAAGAAGAGGAGCGTGTGAACAGCGTGCTCCTGAAATTTGCGGAGAAGTACGGCATCAAGGTGATTGCCACTAACAGCTCATTCTACATGGAGAAGGAGGATGCCAAAGCGCACGATGCACTGCTCTGTATTGATAATAACGAGCTGATCTCCACATCGATCGGCCGGGGGCGCGACAAGCGTTTCGGCTTCCCGAATGATGAGTTCTACTTCAAGACGCAGGAGGAGATGAAGAGGCTCTTTGCCGACATCCCCGATGCGATCACCAACACAAAAGAGCTGGCCGACAAGATTGAGCCAATCAAACTGGAGCGGGATGTTATTCTTCCCAACTTTCAGCTTCCGGAAGGGTTTGAGACGGAGGATGACTATCTGCGCCATCTCACCATCGAGGGGGCCAAAGGTCACTACGGTGAGTTGACCGATGAGGTGATAGAGCGAATCGATCATGAGCTTAACATCATCAAAACGATGGGTTTCGCCGGGTACTTCCTCATTGTACAGGATTTTATCATCGAAGCGAAGAGAATGGGTGTTTATGTTGGTCCGGGACGTGGTTCGGCGGCAGGTTCGGTGGTTGCTTTCTGCACGGGCATCACCAACATCGATCCGCTCAAGTACGATCTGCTCTTTGAGCGGTTCCTGAACCCCGAGCGTGTGTCGATGCCCGATATCGATATCGACTTTGATGATGACGGCCGTCAGCGCGTCATCGACTATGTGGTCGATAAATATGGAATTGATCAGGTTGCCCACATCATAACATTTGGCACAATGGCCGCACGCTCTTCGGTGCGTGATGTTGCAAGGGTGCTAGACCTTCCTCTGCCAGATGCAGACCGTATCGCTAAGCTGGTTCCCGAGACAATTGGTATCTCGCTCGAAGATGCGTTCAAAGAGGTGAGGGAACTGAGGGAGATCAAGGATTCCGACTCCCTCGAGGGACGAACCCTTCAGATGGCGGAGACACTGGAAGGGTCGGTTCGAAATACCGGTATTCACGCAGCCGGTGTGATTATCGCCCCGGATAAGCTTACCAACTACATTCCTATCGGCACGGCAAAGGATGCGGAGCTCTATGTAACGCAGTTCGACGGTAAGGTGATTGAGGATGCCGGGATGCTGAAGATGGACTTTCTCGGTCTCAAGACGCTCTCGATTTTGAAAACCGCTATTGGCTATGTGAAGGATAATCACGGAAAGGAGTACAATCTCGATGATATCCCGCTGGATGATGAGAAGACCTACGAGATGTTCCAGAAAGGGGGCACGGTTGGGATCTTTCAGTTTGAGTCGGACGGTATGCGGAAATACCTCAAGCAGCTCAAGCCTACCAGTATTGATGACCTGATTGCCATGAACGCGCTCTATCGTCCCGGCCCGATGCAGTTCATTCCGGACTACATTAAGCGAAAGCATGGTGAAGAGGATGTGGAATACGATCATGATGATCTGATCGATATCCTGGAACCAACCTACGGAATCATGATCTATCAGGAGCAGATCATGATGGTTGCGCAGCGCATGGGTGGCTATACGCTTGGTGAAGCGGACGTGCTCCGGCGAATCATGGGTAAGAAGAAGCCGGAACTGCTGCCGCCTGAAGAGGAGAAGTTTGTGCGCCAGGCCGTGGAGAAAGGGTACGACAAGAAGACGGCCAAAGATGTGTTCGACAAGATGGCATTGTTTGCCGGTTACGGTTTCAATAAGTCTCACTCGGCGGCCTACTCAGTTGTGGCCTACCAGACGATGTATTTTAAGGCGAACTACACGGCTGAGTATATGTCAGCCGTGCTGAGCCACAATATGAGCGACATCAAAAAAGTGAGCTTCTTTATTGAGGAGTGCCAGCGAATAGGGATACCGGTGGACCCGCCCAACGTCAATACTGCCGAAGGGAAATTTGTGGCCCGCAATGGACGTGTTCAGTATGGACTCTCAGCCATTAAGGGTGTCGGTTCATCAGCGATCGGTGAGCTTGTGAAGATGCGTGAAGAGAAGGGCCCGTTCAGCAGTATTTTTGAGTTTTCTTCCAGAATTGACACACGTGTTTGCAATAAGAAAACGATTGAGAGCCTTGCTCAGGCCGGCGCGTTCGATACAATGCATCAGAACCGTGCACAACTGCTTGCCAGTATTGAGGATGTGATCAGTTATGCGTCCCGAAAACAGGAGGAGGAGCGGCTCAATCAGGTAAGTCTCTTTGGCGGCGATTCCGGAGGCGGCGGTTTTATGAGTGAGCCGAAACTGCGCGACTGTCCGCCATGGACCAATATCGAACGACTCAATAAGGAGCGTGAGCTCATCGGGTTCTACCTGAGCGGTCATCCGCTTGACAAGTTTAAGGAGGACGCCAAGCTCTTTGCTTCGCATACATTGGCTGAAGAGGAACTGAGTAAACTCAACGATCGTGAATCGGTGAAGATTATCGGTATATTTACCGGAGTGCGGAGGATCTCCGACAAAAAGGGACGACCGATGGCGTTTGCCCAGATTGAAGATCTGAAGGGGAGTACAGAAGTGCTGGTCTTTAGTGAGGTGTATGATCGGCATCAGGGGCTCATAGCGCCCGATACCGTTGTGATGCTGGAGGGGGCAATCTCAACCCGTGATGAACCCCCGAAAATTATCGCAAACAATATGGAGCGCGTGGAAAACCTTCGGGAGAAGTTCCAGGCTCAGCTTCAGCTAAAGCTCCGGCTTAAAACGGAGGATGTTTCGAAAGATGATCTGCAGGAGATGGCAACCCTGCTCAGTATTCACAAAGGCGAGACGCCGGTGAAACTGCTGGTGATGACCCGTGAGGCAAAAAAGCCACTCAGGATGAATATCCGTAAATTTGTGGTAGAGCCGAGCAATGAGTTGCTGAAAGGCCTAAGGAATATTATTGGACGGGAATCGGTTCAGTTAACAAGGAATAAATAGATTTAACTAGAAATTTGATCTGTTTCTTATGGATTAGGTATCAAAACGTTATGAATGTCTATTTTATAGCCTTCGATGATTGAGCCGATAACGAAGAGATATATGCTTCTTAATAAAATTAGCGAGAAATTAAGTTAAACAAAATAAACCCAATCAAAGAATCATGAGTAAACCTTTAGAGTTAACAGATAGTAATTTTTCAGACGAAGTTGAAAGCGCAAACGAGCCTGTTCTGGTCGATTTTTGGGCTGAATGGTGCGGACCCTGCAGAATGATCGGTCCTGTTGTTGAGGAGCTGGCAGGTGAATACGAAGGCAAAGCCAAAGTTGGCAAGGTAAACGTAGATAACAATCCGGAAGTCTCAGTGAAGTATGGCATCCGAAGCATTCCAGCACTTCTCATTTTTAAAAATGGCGAAGTTGTGGATCAGATTGTTGGTGCTGTTCCAAAAACACAGATTAAGAAGCAGCTTGACGCACAGCTTGTCTAAGAAGTAATTTTTAAAGATGGTCATCCCAAGGCGGTTTTGAGAAATCAAGGCCGCCTTTTCTTATTTTAGGCCTACAATATTTTACAAAACCGGTTCTTATCGATCAGAACTATATGCTAATTTAGCCCGTTACAACTTCGTTGTTATTTAACAGAGCTGCTTCACTTTAAATCAGAATATGGGAAAGGTTACGAAACGACTAATTGGTTTTACTATTCTTCTACTCGTTGTCGGGGCATTGGCTTATCCAAAGGTTAAGCCGCTTTTCAGTTCACCATCGAATAGCGGCAATGGTGAACAAGGAATGGAACAGCAGCAGAGATCAGGAGATAAGCTGCGGGTTGAGGGTGTGGTTCTCGAACATGAATCGATTCAGGACCGGATCTTTTCCACAGGCTCCCTGGAAGCAAACGAAATTGTAGACCTCTCTGCAGAGACATCGGGAATCATAACCGGTATCTATTTCGAAGAGGGGGGTGAAGTTGAGGAGGGAGACCTTCTTTTGAAGATTAATGACAGCGAATTGCAGGCCGAGAAATCCAGGGCTGAATTTCGGTTCAACCTCGCCGAACTGCGGGAGGAGCGCCAGAAGAGATTGCTCG
>JAFIFA010000037.1 GCA_020832225.1 Balneolaceae bacterium | reverse complement strand
GGGATCGGAGAGTTCAACCGTTCCGAATATGTTGTTTACGATTGCAAATACCGCGCTCCCGAAGGAGATAACGAAGAAAGTGGCAAGCATGCGCCAGAATACATCCGGATCGGCAAACTCCCAGATTGCCAGAATACAGAGAATGACGCTCGCCAGCACACAGAAGGTGATGGTATAAAAGGTGAATGCGCGGACAAGTCCGGAGTTCAGATAGCCCTTTCTGTTTTTCTTCATGAAGCTGGGTTTTTGGTCTTTTTTCCGGCGATTTGGTCGATGTTTAGCCGGTTATAGAGTGTGAGGTGTTGAGTTCAACGCCGCCATTAAGTGTCTGGAAAACAACGCAGTAGCGTTCGGTCAGTTTTAACAAAGTCTTAATCTGATCTTGAGAAGCATCTGTGTTGAGGTTGTAGTGCAGGCGGATTTTTGTGAAACCAACGGGGGCCTCTTTTGACACGCCAAGCGTACCCCGGAAATCGAGATCTCCCTGAGCCGATATCTCAGCGTCGTTCAGCTCTACCTCAATTGCAGTGGCTACGGCGTTCAGTGTAACACCTGCGCATGCAACGAGCGCTTCGAGCAGCATATCGCCGGAGCAGGCCGCCATTCCGTTGCCGCCTGTGGCTGGGTGCAGTCCCGCTTCCACCATCTTCTTGCCGGTATCAACCCTGCAGGTGATCCCTTCACCAATGGATCCTTTGGCTTCGAGGGTTATAACCGCCTCTTCGGGATTTGTTTTGTACTTCTCTTTTAGCGGGGCCTGCATAGCCCGAATTTCGTCTGCTTTCATTGGGTCAGATCTGGTTTGGTTTAATTTTGCACTTAAGATAGAGGATTAGGGATGGGAAGGAAAGCGAACAGGGTCAACTCTCCGATTGCTCTTTTTGAATGATCGCCGTTCGTTCACCAAACAGCTCGAGTATGCCGCCATAGTGGGATGCCATCCACCGAAACGTTGCAGGACTGTAGAAGGTGACGTGGGTATCGTCTCGCCTGTAGTGCCAGTTTGGGAACACCTCATCTGAGGGAACCATCTTGGTCATGATACCGAGGTATCCGCCCGGTTTCAGGCAGCTCCATAGCAGATCGAACTCCCTTCTGGGATTAAAGAGGTGTTCTGCCGTCTCTGTGGTAGTGATGAAATCGTAGGTATTGTTGAAAACACTTTTCCCGGGCGCATAGAACGGATCATAGATAGACATCTGATGGCCTGTTTCCTCCAACATTACACTTAGAGTGGGCCCAGGGCCCGATCCGAAATCGAGTCCGGCGCTTCCCGGGTCCAGGCGTTCAGAAAGCGGGTTGAAAAGCTGGCTCAAAAATTCACGATACCCTTCGTCATCAGGATCGTTTTCGTGCAGGTCGTACCGGCTCTTCTCCACATCGGGATCGAGGCGTTGACCGGGCTTTACAAAGATCAGATCACATTCGGAACACTTCAGATAGTCGTATCCCTCGGCACGGCAAAAGTGACCGGTTTCAGATGATTGGCATAAGATGCAGTTGTGGTTTGGGGCATTGTCTCTGTTACTCATGGTGAGCAAGTTACAAACCGTTCCCGTTTCAAAACAGGAGCGGTTTTAGGAATCCGGTATGAGCAGCAGATCAGATTGGTAAGTTATAGTCTGATCCTATAAATTGTTTGACAGTGAACGATTTTTCATTGTTTAACTTTATGGATTGCATCATTTTGTTAGAATCTATAACCATATAACCAAAACAGAAACCTATCATTGATTATGAACAAACTGAAGACGTTTCTATTTACTGTTCTTGCTTCCGCCATCGCTTTTAGCTGTGCTGAAGTTGAGGTAGCTGAAGATGACGGCTGGGAAGATCTTGAAATTCGAACCGAGTATAAGGCGATAAAAGTTGAAAAAGTGGCAACCGGTCTGGAAAGGCCCTGGTCTCTGGCATTTCTTTCTGAAGACAGAATGCTTGTAACCGAGCGCCCCGGCCGCTTAAATCTGATTGAGAATGGTGAAGTAACCGAAATAGAAGGCACACCTGAGGTGATGGCCAGAAATCAGGGTGGGATGCTGGAAGTCTCCGTTCATCCCAATTATGAGGAAAACGGCTGGATCTACCTCACATACTCTAAGGCAAATGGGGATGACACAGCACTTACCGTTGCCAGAGGCCGCCTGGATGGCAACAGCTTTGTTGATATCGAAGAGATTTTCGTTCAGAATCAATACTCCTCGCCCGGTCGTCATTACGGTTCAAAGATTGCCTGGGACAATGAAGGCTATATGTATGTGAGTATCGGTGACCGCGGTACCAATCCGCCCCGTGCCCAGGACAATTCCGATCATGCAGGTACATTACTCAGGCTTAATGATGATGGAACCGTGCCGGATGACAATCCCTTTGTAAACGATGACAATGTTGCGAATGAGATCTTCTCCTATGGCCACCGAAACATTCAGGGTTTGATCATCAATCAGGAGAATAATGAGATCTGGGCTACTGAGCACGGACCACGAGGTGGTGATGAGCTTAATATCGTAGAAGCAACAAAGAATTATGGATGGCCCGATGCAAGTTACGGACGTGCTTACGGGAATGAGCGGGAGTTTCACGATGGAACTGAAGCGAGAAGCCTTGAAGGCATGGAAGACCCTGTATATGAGATTCTCCCAACACACGCACCTTCCGGACTGGCACTTGTAACCTCAGAGCACTTCTCTGAGTGGGAAGGTAATCTTCTTGCTGGTGGCCTCCGGAGCGAGCGAATTCGCCGTCTTGTGATTGAAGATCGCACGGTAGTTCACGATGAAGAGCTGCTCACCTTTGAGCTGGGACGTATCCGTGATGTAAGACAAGGACCTGACGGGATGATCTATGTTGTTACTGATGAAGATCCCGGCGGAGTCTATCGAATTGTTCCAAATGAGGACTAATCGCTAAATAAGAGTGTAGCAACATACTGCACAACAGCAGCCGAAGACCCGACCCCGCACGATCTCCATTGTGCGGGGTTTTTTTATGATTTGAGTGTCGGTTTGCGAGATTCTGAAGAGGGGGTTACATTAAGCGGCACCGGCATTACTATATTTATGAATTTTTAGAACAGAGGTAATTGGAGCATGGCAGACAAGAAGATCAATGTACTCGTAGCAGGATGCGGAAATATGGGAACCTCACACGCAAGGGCGTATCATCGTCTGGATGATTTCAATATCGTTGGCCTTG
>JAFIFA010000034.1 GCA_020832225.1 Balneolaceae bacterium | reverse complement strand
AAAGGACTGATGGAGCAGGTGATCGGATGGGATCCAACTCCCTCACTTCGACCCGGATGATGTCTGGAGGAAAACATGTATGCTTAGAAAAAATCAAATAAATAAAGATCCCTATTGAAATAACATTTTCTCACAGCCTCTAGAAAGGAGGAGAGACTACTTTTCCAGAAAGTTTAAAAGCGAATACAGGTTTAATGATAGAGCAGTGGATTTGCTATCTTTCCCGTCGCTTTAGAATAAACATGTTTTACCCTCTGCCATGAATATCTTTACCATCATTATCCTTGCGGCTATTTTAGTCGATTACATTCTGGGCATCGTCTCAAACCGTCTCAACCTGAAGGCGCTCTCAAAGGAGTTGCCGGATGAGTTTGAGGGGGTTTATGATGAGGATACTTATGCCCGCTCACAGGAGTATACCAGGGTAAACACAAAGTTTGGTTTCTTAACCGGTTCGTTTGATCTGCTTCTACTGCTGGTTTTCTGGTTTGCGGGCGGGTTTAACTGGCTCGACCAATGGGCAAGGGCATTTGAATTTGGCGTGATCGGAACCGGCCTCATCTTTATTGGTGTGCTGGTATTGGCGAAAGTGGTGATCTCTATCCCATTCAGTATCTACTCCACTTTCGTGATTGAGGAGAGGTTTGGGTTTAACAAGACCGATGGCAAGACCTTTGTTGCAGACCGGGTGAAGGGTTTGATGTTAACGATCGTAATTGGCGCTCCTCTTCTCGCGGGGATCATCGCCTTCTTTGAGTTTGGTGGAACCTGGGCATGGGTTTACGCCTGGCTGGCGGTAACGGCATTCTCACTGGTGATGCAGTATGTGGCACCCACATGGATTATGCCGCTCTTCAATAAGTTTGAACCGCTTGAAGACGGAGAGCTCAGACAGGCAATTGAGGAGTATGCCGATAAGGTCGATTTTCCGCTGCAGGGAATCTATGTAATGGATGGCTCGAAACGCTCCTCCAAATCGAACGCCTTTTTTACCGGATTTGGCAAAAATAAGCGGATCGCCCTCTTTGATACCCTGATAGAAAATCACACGACCGAGGAACTTGTTGCGGTACTTGCCCATGAAATAGGTCACTATAAAAAGAAGCATATTGTAAAGAATATGACCATTTCGGTAATGCATACGGGCATCATGTTCGCTCTGCTGTCGATCTTTCTACAAGTACCCGCCCTTTTCGACGCCTTTTTTATGGAGGAGATGAGTGTCTATGCAGGGCTTCTCTTTTTTGGAATGCTCTACTCACCGGTAGAGACCATACTGGGAATTTTCATGCAGATGATGAGCCGTAAGCATGAGTATGAAGCCGATCGCTTTGCGGCCGAATCGATAACGGACTCCGAAGAGATGGTGAATGTTTTGAAGAAACTTTCAAAAGATAACCTGAGCAATCTGACTCCTCATCCGTTCTACGTCTTTCTGAACTATTCGCATCCACCCGCACTGCAGAGAATTGATGCAATCCGGAAAATCTAATCCTGACTGCTTTTCCATATTTAATTGATTTGAATTATGTTGAGGGATGGATTCAGCAAATCAGAAAGGGAAAATTGGAAATGATGCTCTGCCTGCGTGGTTCCATTGGGGGACGTATATTTTTACAGCTGCCTGGTTTATCGTACTGGTTTGGGTGATGTGGAGAAAAGGTGATATGGGATCGCCTGATTGGATCTTGAACCTTAGCCTCGCTGCTATTTCATCGGCCGGGGTGGCTTACGGCTTGTTGAAACGCGGAAATCAGATTAAATGGAACGAGCGAGAGATACGGGTAATAAACCGGGCCAAAAAAATTGACCGGATGATCAAAAGAGATGAAGTTGAGTCGATGGACCTGAAGCTGAATAAGTTGAGTGTAACCTATAAAAGTGGGGAGAGCGATGAACTCGATATTTATGATCTACACCTCACCTATTCAGATATTTTCAGGTTTCGGAAAGAGCTTTTAAACTGACAGCAGATGGCTAACCTATTGCGAAACATGGAACAAAGTGGTGTCTAATTAGTAAGAAGTGCTGTACGAACTATAAATTAATGACAAGGGGAATTTATGTTACGTCTAAGCATAACACTACTGATTATTGCAATAATAGCTGCCGTTCTCGGGTTTGGGGGACTGGCCGGAGCAGCCGCGGGTATGGCGGAGATTGTCTTTTACATCTTTATTGTACTTTTTGTGCTTTCGCTGCTGTTTGGAAGGCGCCCAAGGGTCTGATGTGAAAAATGAACAGTTAATTTAAGCCGAAATGCGTATTAAACTGCATTTCGGCTTTTTTATTTGTTACTTGGCATTAATCGTAGTAACAACCCATCGTACCTTTAAAAAAAGTATAAAAGGCCTCTTTAAATTATGAGAGATAAGGCCTTTAATACAGGAACAAAATCAGACAAATAGATATAGACATAGTCTGAAGAGTTTCCGGCAGGTTTTCAATTGGTAAAGGAGAAAATCTGTCGGTTTTCTATTGGATGGTGAATTGAAGAAGTAATAAATCCCCAAAACGGGAAAAAACGGTCAAAAAAAAGAATTCGGGCAGCATGAGTATTACAAGCAGCAAGGCAGCTAAGAGCACAAAGAAGAAACGTAACGGCGGACTATTTGGATCACTCAACACGGAGCTTGCCATCGATCTTGGGACGGCAAATACACTGATCTACCACAAGGACAGAGGTGTTGTGCTGAACGAACCCTCTATTGTTGCACTCAACCCCAAAGGGAAGGTGATTGCGGTTGGTAATGAGGCGTTGCTGATGCACGAGAAGACTCATAAGAATATCAAGACGGTGCGTCCGCTGAAAGGAGGGGTGATTGCCGATTTTGAAATTGCTGAGATCATGATGAAGGAGATGATCCGGAAAGTAATGGATAAGCGCTGGTTCTCCACCGTGAAGAAGATGCTGGTGACGGTACCCAACGGAATTACTGCTGTTGAGAGAATGGCCGTTCGGGACAGTGCAGAGAACTCCGGTGCGAAAGAGGTCTATCTGATTGAGGAGACCATTGCCGCGGCCGTGGGTGTTGGCTTGGATGTAAAAGAGCCGATGGGCAACATGATCGTCGATATCGGAGGTGGTACAACGGAGATCGCGATTATCTCGCTTGCGGGTATTGTCTATTCGAAATCGATCCGGATTGGGGGTGAGAAGATGAATGAAGAGATCGTTAATTATACCCGCAGAAAGTACAACCTCCTGATTGGCGAGCGTACGGCAGAACAGATCAAATTTGAACTTGGCTCTGCGGTTCCCCTTGATGAGGAGCTGGTATTTGCCACTAAGGGCCGGAACCTGGTGAGTGGCGTGCCAAAAACGCTGGAGATCACTTCGGAGGATGTGCGTGAAGCGATCAGGGAGTCGGTAAACAGCTGCCTCGATGCAGTGACCAAATCTCTCGAAAATACACCCCCCGAACTCTCGGCCGATATTCTCGACCGGGGCATCATTCTGACAGGCGGCGGAGCCCTCTTAAGGGGAATGGACCGCCTGCTCTCCGAATCGATCGGCCTGCCCGTCCACATCGCCGAAGATCCCCTAACCACCGTCGTTCGCGGCACCGGAATCGTACTTGAGAATTATGAGGATTATCGGACTGTTTTGATTTAGAGCTAGTCGTGAGTTGGTTTTAGTGGATAGTAGATACTAGATAGACTGCGTAGCGCATGGCGCAGAGGGCAGAGCGTTTTTTGAGCGACAGAATAGTCTCCCCTTGCGCTTGCTTCCCGACCCACATCGAGTTGAGCCGCCCGTCTCACGTCTCACTTTTGCCTTTTCACCTTTCACTTCTCACTCACCAAAACGCTCCGCGCTATGCACCCTGCGCAATTCTCACCAACGCCTTAAAAATCCGTCTCTGTCTTCGTACCTGAATCAAATATTCGGGATGCCACTGTACACCGATGGCAAATTCGTAGTTGGGATGTTCGAGCGCCTGATAGATTTCAGTTTTGACCTCCCTGGCCACCAGCTCCACCCCATCACCGGGAACGTCGATCGCCTGATTGTGCAGTGCATTTACGTTGCAGATGTTGGTGTTCAGAATCTCTGCCAGCCTGGACCCCTCTTTGATCTCAACCCGTTTTTTTGGAAAGATGGAGGATACCTGAGGCGCCTCCGTGTAGAAGCCGCGGATATCCTGGTGGAGATTTCCCTTAAAGTGGACGTTCATCAGCTGCATGCCTCTACAGATTCCAAGAACCGGCTTTTTCTCACTTAGTGCATCCTTTAGCAGGCCGAGCTCAAGTTCATCCCGATCGGTATCGATAGGGGCCGATTTGGTATGCTGAAAATAGCGGGCCAGCCAGTAGATCGGGAAGAAGAGGATAGAGAGAATCCATTCAAAAATTGTACGACTATTTTTTGCGAGTGTGGCTTTCTCAATTCGCTGCTGACCATATTTCAGAGGCTCCACATCGGCGCCACCACCTAAAATCAGACCATCAATATCATCAATATCACACGGGTTTTTTACGGTGATACGCCGGGGTTTACCCCCGGCCAATCTTACTGAGAGTGCAGTAAATAGCCAGGCTCCGGTTCCTCCTTCATCCGGTCCGGTAACGCCAATCACGGGTCGTTTTCTACTTTTCATTCTCTATCATTCGGTTTATCAGTTCAATCCATTTCTGCTCAAAGCCGATTAGCGTTTGGCTGTTCATACGCAGCCATGCACGGGAGTACTGATTTAGTGCGAACTCATCAGCCGCAAGCTTCTCAACCTCTACCCACCGGTTCCACTCCGATGCGAGAGTCCACCTCTCATCTTCAAGTGAGCAGTTTGGCAGACGGTAGTGATAGGTAGGCCTGGCCGAGGTGATTGTCTCCCCTATCAGGGATGTGGTGAGATCTTCATCAAGGTGCATGAAAAGTGGAAGCATGTCGAGAGGCCTGTTGCGGGAGTTGTCGTAGTTGAAGTAGTCTCGTATCAGGGTCTGTAGGTCGGGTTTGTACTCCGGATTCAGGATAAGCTGAATATACTTCTCATTGTACTCATTGATGTAGGGCGTAAGCCGCCGGCTGATGTCGATATCGGCATCGAGACGTATCCAGGGGTCGAGCATTACATAGGCTCGGAGATGGTTCAGTAGGCTTTCGGGGGACTTGTCCGGCACCTCTGGATTGAGATGGAGTCCGAAGGCGTAAAAGAATGAACTGCCTGTACCCTTTACGTGATGTTTTCTGAGTTCACGTGTCAATTCGTTCAGGCTCTCCATTTCGGAAATCGGAACAGGAGGAGTGATAATCTCAAAAGGCACTACGGAAGAGGCGAGATCTTTAAGGGAGCCCTCCAACGACTCCAGATTTTTCAATTTCGTCAGGTCGAGCCCAACCGACTTGAGGATCGTTTCATACTTTTTATCACGAAGAAGCTGGGCATCCAGCTCAAGCTTAAAGGTGCCAAACCGGCTTTCGGAAATCTCAATTTCGTATGAACTGATAGTGGTTATGGTTCCACCATACAGACCGGCAACAATATGGGCTGCCCTCTCCATATCCACACCCGTGAACTCAAATTCATACCCCACAGAACGCTCGTTACCGTCCGTGTTGGTAATGGATGGGGGTAATAAGAATGAGTTAGGGTCCATTAAAATGATCTGTTAGATGATAGGGTAACTGATTTTGCACGATATAGTTACCGATGATTCCAACAAGATAAATGGTTGTGGCATTCGTGGGTGTGGGGAGTTGGTTTTTTAGAAGGAAAGAAGATCGTTCTTAATCATGGATCAACAACCTTACAGATCCTTCATTTCGCTACGCTTCATTCAGGATGACTCTCTCGCAGTAAAACAAAGGCGGCGTTTCAGTAGCAGTTCTATGCAGCGATCGTTATACGCCGCAAACGTGAAATGAGGAAGAGGCCGGGTTAGACAGAATGTGGCTCTTGGTATTGTACTTATACCCGGCCGTTTGCAATACGGGAACATGTCATCCTGAATGAAACGAGCGCAGCGAGTGGAATGAAGGATCTGTAACGCCCGGGGTTTTAATGAAGGACATTCTCAATCATAGGCTAACTCCCCCACAGATCCTTCTCTTCGTTCGCTGGGCTCACTTCGATCAGGATGACGCAACTACTATATAACAGAGGCGGCGTATTAAGTTGTGTTGCAATGCAAGGATCGTCTTACGCCGCGGGCGGGTATTCAGGAAGGAGCCGGGTCAGACTGAGTGTGGCTCTTGATTGGGT
>JAFIFA010000030.1 GCA_020832225.1 Balneolaceae bacterium | reverse complement strand
ATGGAGTTCATTTCAGAAATCATCCGGACCTACGCAGAATGTATATGCCGGAAGATTTTCAATATTTCCCTCTGAGAAAGGAGTTTCCGCTTCTTGGCATCCCGGGCTCCATTGATCTACCAAATACCACTCCCGATACTGAATAGCAGGACTTTTTTATGAAATTGACGGACATTCAATCGAAGGTAAATTCCACGTTCTTTAAAGAGCATCAGAAGAAGCTCTATCAGAGTCTGGAAGATAAGCACACAACCATTGAGGAGCTGGACGACGGCGATCCGCTTACAACCAAAATGGTTCTCAACATGGGACCTCAGCACCCTGCCACTCACGGTGTGCTTCGTCTCATTCTTCAGCTGAACGGCGAAACGATTGAAAAGACAAAACTTGACATCGGCTACCTCCACAGGGGTGTCGAGAAGATCGCTGAGAACAAAACCTATCAGGAGTTCATGCCCTACACGGATCGCATGGATTACCTATCCCCTTACAGCAACAACGTTGCGCTTTGTATAGCGGTAGAAAAGCTTGCTGAAGTGGAAGTACCTGAGCGTGCTCACTACATCCGAATGATTGGCTGTGAGCTTGCGAGAATCTCCTCCCATCTCCTTTGGCTGGGTACGATGGTGATGGATGCGGGTGCTATCTCATTCTTCATCTGGACTTTTAAGGAGCGGGAAAAGATCTACGACATTATGGACCGTCTTACCGGTCACCGTTTCACCGTTTCACACTCCCGAATTGGTGGTGTTGCCAACGATATCACTGACGAGGCAATGGGTGCCATTCGCGAATTTGTTGAGACATTTCCAAAAGAACTTAAAGACTATCACAAACTACTCGACAGAAACCGGATCTTCATCGACCGTAATGAGAGTGTTGGAGTACTCAAGACTGAAGATGCGATCGGAATCGGTGCAACAGGCCCTGTTCTCAGAGCCTGCGGTTACGCGATGGATATGCGGAAATTCACACCATATGCACGCTATAATGAGGTAGAATTTGACATTCCTACCCGACTGGAAGGTGACAACCTCGCCCGCTATTTCGTACGAATGGAGGAGATGTCCGAAAGTATCCGGATTATCCGTCAGTGTCTTGATAAACTTCCAAAAGGGCCTGTTCGCGCAGACAACGCGAAGCACGCCTACCCTTCCAAGGATGAGGTTTATTACTCTATGGAGGGAATGATCCACGACTTTATGATGACCGACACGGGAATCTGTCCACCGGAAGGCGCTGAAGCCTACCATGCGGTAGAATCCCCGAAAGGTGAACTTGGGTACTATATCCAGAGCGACGGCACGGGCCATCCCTGGAGAGTAAAAATCAAAACCCCCTCACTAGCCAATCTTCAGGTGCTTGAAAACATCCTCGATGGCGAAATGGTGGCTGATACAGTAGTAATTATTGGTGGCGTTGACCCTGTACTGGGAGAAGCAGATAAATAAATTATGGCTTACGAATTCACAAAAGAAGACCTGCAGGAAATTGAAAAGATCAAAGCGAAATACCCGGAGGTAAAAGCAGCAACGCTTCCGGCTCTTTGGGTTGCCCAAAATCGCTTTGGCCACGTAGATGAAAATGTTCAGAAGCTCGTAGCGAATACGCTGGATCTTCCTGAGTCTCATGTTCACGGTGTGGCTACATTCTATACACAGTATTACAAAGAGGAGAAGGGCAAATACGTTCTTGACGTCTGTACCTGCCTTAGCTGCCAGTTATGTGGTGGTTATGATATCCTTGAGCATTTGGAGAAAAACCTTGGCATCAAGAAAGGTGAAACTACCGAAGATGGGATGTTCACCCTCAATGAAGTTGAGTGCCTTGGCGCCTGTGGTTACGCCCCTATGATGCAGATTACCAACGACCAGTATGTAAACAATCTGACTACTGAAAAAGTGGACAAGGTGGTCGAAGACCTGAAAAACGGCAAGGTACCCGAGTACGAACAAATTGAAATGCCGCTTCGAAACGTCAAATAAGAAATTATGAGCTCAGCTGACTGGAAAAATTACGAGCCTGTACTGATTCCTCAGATCCGGGATCTGCACAAAATCGATGTTTATGAGAAAAATGGAGGCTACTCCGCCCTCAAAACCGTTCTGACCGCCAAGGATAAATTTCCCGATCAGAAAAGCGTGATTGAAGAGGTGAAGGCCGCCAACATTCGTGGACGTGGCGGTGCCGGATTCAACGCCGGACTGAAATGGTCGTTTATGCCTCCTGCAGATGGTGGCCCCCGCTATCTCGCCTGTAATGGTGATGAGTCGGAACCGGGCACATTTAAGGACCGCAAAATTTTTGAGTACAATCCGCATGTATTTATTGAAGGAGCACTGATTGCTGCTTATGCCATGCAGATCACCACTATCTACGTATATATACGTGGTGAGTACAGAGCCTATATCCAGATGATGGAGAAGGCGATACAGGATGCCTACGACAAAGGTTATATCGGAAAAGATATTTTTGGCTCCGGCTACAGTGTCGATTTTCATGTACACTCCGGTGCGGGCGCCTATATCTGTGGGGAAGAAACCTCCATGCTCGAATCACTGGAAGGCAAACGTGGCTATCCACGTGTTAAACCTCCCTTCCCCGCCCAAAAGGGTCTTTGGGGACGCCCAACCACGATCAATAATATTGAGACACTCGCTCATGTACCCTCCGTTATTAACCGGGGTGCAGAGTGGTTTAAAGGAGTTGGTGCCGAGAATCATCCGGGCCCGATTCTTTACGGTATCTCCGGCCATGTGAACCGTCCCGGCGTTTATGAACTCCCTTCCGGTGTACCCGTTCTGGATCTGGTTCATGAAGTGGCTGGTGGCATGAGAAACGGCAAGAAACTGAAAGCGGTAATTCCGGGCGGATCATCCACCCCTGTTGTCAGGGCCGATCAGCTTGATGGAATCACGATGGATAGCGATTCCCTCCGCGAAGTAGGTACCATGATGGGAACTGCCGGTATGGTGATCATGGATGAGGATACCGACATGGTAGATATGCTCTGGAGAATTACACATTTCTACCACCACGAGTCTTGCGGACAGTGCACGCCATGCCGTGAAGGAACCGGATGGCTTGAAAAAGTGATGCTTAAGATCAAAAATGGAGAAGGTGAGGTCAAAGATCTTGACCTGCTTCTCGACATCACGACTCAGATGGAAGGACGCACAATATGCGCCCTGGCAGATGCTGCCGCGTGGCCCGTGCGACATACCATTACCCGATTCCGCGATGAATTTGAAGCCCGCTGCAAGAAATCAGTACATGCAGTTGCTTAGTTGAATTGAGTATTTGTGAAGGTTTTCGGTTTTTACCGGACGCATCCATAAATATTGAAAACGAAATTCTTGGTTAACCCGGCAATTGTGCCACAATGGGCAATCATAAATCAACAACAATCAATTAGAAACGATGCCTGAAGTTTTTATAGACGGTGAACGATACATATACGAAGGGGAACAGAGACTTCTTCAGTTTATCCAGGATCTGGGTAAGGAAGTCCCCTTTTTCTGTTATCACCCATCGATGTCGGCACCGGCCAACTGTAGACAGTGTATGGTTAAGGTGGGACAGCCGATCAAAGACCGTGAAACCGGGGAGTATGAAGTTGACGAAAACGGCGATCGCGTTATTCGCTGGTTCCCCAAGCTGCAAACCGCCTGTAATATGATGATCTCTGACGGAATGGTGGTTCACACCCAGGAGACCGACGAGCTCGTTTCCAGGGCACAGAAAGATAATCTCGAATTTATTCTAATTAACCACCCGCTCGACTGTCCTATCTGCGATCAGGCAGGCGAATGCCCGCTGCAGATTCAGACCTACAAGTATGGTCCTGAAGGGAGCCGTTTTGAAGTGAAAAAAGTTCACAAGCCAAAGCGGGTTCAGCTCGGGCCACGTGTGATCCTCGATGCTGAACGATGCATCAACTGTACACGATGTGTTCGTTTTACCGATGAGATCAGTAAAACACATCAGCTTACCATCACATCCCGCGGAGATAAAAACTACCCGATTACTGCACCAAATACCGAATTTGATGACCCCTACTCGCTCAATACCGTTGATCTCTGCCCGGTGGGAGCACTTACATCGGCCGATTTCCGTTTTAAGGCGCGTGTTTGGGAGATGAACCAGACTCCGAGCATCGATATCACGAATGCCAAAGGGTGCAACATCGACCTCTGGACTCGAGACAACCTCGTGCTTAGAGTAACTCCGAGATTTAACGAGGATGTGAACGACCACTGGATGCCGGATGAAGGACGCGAGGCTTACCGTATCTTTAATGAAAACAGAATTAGCCGACCGAAACAGAAACTGGACAACGAGCAGGTACAGTCTTCCTGGAACAACGCTTTTGCTACTATTTCCGAACAGCTTGAAGAAGCTGAAAAGTCGGATGTCCTTTTCGTGGCAAGCCCTCACGCATCCGTAGAAGAGAACTATCTCTTCAGCAAGTTTGCGTCGCTGACGGGATATAGAACTCCCCTCTTCACGCCTCATATCGAGGAAGGTAAAGGAGATGGATTCCTGATCACCGACGATCTTGCACCAAACACCAACGGCTGTCGCCTACTCGGACTCGAAGAGAAGAGCGCAAGCGAAATCGCCAAGGCGGTTAAAAAAGCTACTGTCGTAATCCTCTTGGGCGACCACCTGGTGGATCGTGGTATTTTGACATCAGAAGATCTTAAAGAGAAATTTGTTGCCGCGTTTGCTACCAACAATTCAGAAACCACGAAGATTGCGGATCTGGTTGTTCCAATCACCACTGCTGCCGAACATGCAGCCAGCTATGTGAATATTGATGGACGCATTCAGCGAACATTCCCTGCTAAAGAGACCAAATATACCAACCGGCGTCTCGATTTTGAGATGTCTGAAGGACGACTCGACCGATACGGTACCAGCTTTGACAACTGGGTAACCGATAATAACAAGGTCGACTGCCTCCCTATGTGGGAGATCATGCGACGTGTTGCAGAGCAAGCCGGGCTTGAAGAGTTTCAATATGGATCGGGACGTGAAGTGATGGAAGAGATCGCTTCCATCAGTGAACCATTCAATGGTGTTAGCTACGAAGCGATGGATGAACAGTCCGGAATTCAGCTCGACAGCATCAAACCAACAACAGTTCAATCATAAAATTAATTACAATTTAGGGGATGGCTGAAGTTACTGTTACTTCGTATATCGTACTCGGTACCGCGCTTTTCATGCTGCTGAACTCAGCAGCGATCACTGTCTATGCGGAACGCCGGGTTGCTGCTTTTATTCAGAATCGTGTGGGACCAAATCGTGTGGGGCCGCTGGGACTTTTCCAGCCAATTGCCGATGTGGTGAAACTGCTCCTTAAAGAGGACGTTACCCCGATTCACGGCAATCGAATGCTGCACACGCTGGCACCGCTCATACCGGTGATAACCGCATTGATGACCGTTGCCGTGATCCCCTTTGGTGAGGGGCTCTATGCAACTGATATCAATGCAGGTGTGCTCTATCTGCTCGCTGTTGCCTCTCTCGGGGTTTATGGCGTAACGCTTGCCGGGTGGGCATCCAACAGTAAATACTCTCTGCTCGGGGGTCTTCGTGCAGCTGCTCAGATGATCAGCTACGAACTCCCACTCGGTATGGCTGTTGCCTCCGTAGTGATCTTTGTAGGATCGCTCAGTGTGGTTGATGTTGCCGCTGCCCAGGAGAACTGGTGGTTTGTATTTCTAAACCCGATTGGCGCAATCATCTTTATTATCGCCGCCTTTGCGGAGAGTAACCGTACTCCTTTCGACCTTGTTGAGGCGGAGCAGGAGCTTGTGGGTGGTTTCCACACCGAGTACAGCTCCATGAAGTTCGGTATGTTCTTCCTCGCTGAGTATATGCACGTGGTGATCAACTCCATGCTGATGGTGACCTTCTTCTTTGGAAGCTACCACCTCCCCTTTGCCGGATACTGGCTGCCGGAACTCTCTCCGGTAATGAAAGGTATTCTGGACGTGAGTGTCTTCACCGCGAAAACAGCTTTCTTTGTCTTCCTCTTTATCTGGGTGCGGTGGACAATTCCGAGATTCAAGTACAATCAGGTGATGAAACTGGGCTGGGCCAAACTCCTTCCACTCAGTATCCTCAACTTCATCGTGATTGCAGGGATCCTCTTCTTCTTCTTTAACGGATAAAAGAGACTGCAACCAATCAAAGCTTTCCAAAAACTCTTCTGTCCACCGGGCAGAAGAGTTTTTTTGTTCTATGCTGATTGGTGGTTGCGGGTTACTGGTTGCGGGTTGTTAATTCGAAATCAAGGTTCGGATGAGACCTGGCAGCACCGGAGCGGAGCGCAGGATCTAGCAGCGTCTCCATTGGGTTGCGGGTTTTGCGCGAATCCAAAATTTGGGTAGGAGCTAAACGGGGTGTTATCGTAGCGGAGTCGGGAGAAGGCGCGCAGGGGTAAGTCTCTCAATTTATGCCCAAATTCCTGCCCAGAAGGGGCAGCCCAACACAACATGGGCAAAGCCTCGTGTAAAATGGACGGCCTCCATCCCGCGCTGAGGGGTAGTTATTGAAAAGGAATGGGATTTATCAAGGCGCAGTGAGAGAGCCTCCTCATCGCTCTCCGCAACTTCTTATGGGCCTAATCCAACCACCCCTGTGTCCCCTCCTTAAAAAAGGAGGGGAGTTCTACTCGATTCAAAAGGTCTACTCGTTACCCGCAACCCGCAACAACGACGCTGCCCCCTTCGAGCTCCAACCTACTCATTAAACAGAAGCTCCTCATCCACTTCCTGAACCAGTCTCCATATCAGTTCTGCGGCATCAAAAACCAGATGAAAATAGCGCTGTTCCCGTGTGTAGACCACATAGTGATAGTGGAACCCTTTTCCGACCCGTTCACGATGCATCTGGCGGATCTTGGCGATCTGGTGCTTCTCTCCATTCTGAAGCTCAAAACGGAACGGAGTGATCTGATGTGGAATCTTCGGCTGCGGAAATCCGCGTACTACATTCAGGACATTGACGGGCGGGTATTTCTTGTGACTCATAACTGCTTCTTCTGGTGAAAAAGCATATTACACATATATCATACATATATCAAGAGAAGGGATCTCGAAAATGATTTTTGCGCAACATCCAGTTCAGGAGAAAAGGTCGCGATAGGGTTCAATGAGCTGCGGACCCGAACTGCGGGCGTTGTTTACCTGCTGATCGACCCTGTAAAATTGAATGTCGTCGTCTGCCCAGGGCCGGAGCAACTCCTGAAGGGCATCAGTATCCTGGTTATCCGGATCGATCCAGATCTTCGTCTCCTCGCCGGTCAGCATCGCCGGCATGCGGTCGTGCAGCTCCTCCATTGTTCTATTCGCAGCTGTGGTCACGATCGTGAAACTATTGACGCTCTCCCCCTCCTCAGATGTCCACTGCTCGTAAAGCCCTGCAAAGTTCATCAGCGGTGAACTTTTTGCGGTGATGTAGTAGGGAATTTTGGATGAGCCGCTCCGTTTCCACTCATAAAAGCCGCTGGCCGGAATCACACACCGCCGGGATCGAAACGGTTCCCTGAACGACCGTTTTTTGGTCAGTGACTCAGACCGGGCATTGATCATGGAGTAGCCGGTATTCATGCTGTCGGCCCAAAAGGGAATTAACCCCCACCTGAGCGGAATGATACGTGGCCCCTCGCTGCGGTTCAAAACAGCCGGCATCTCTGCAGATGGAGCGACATTGTACCGTGCATCAAAGGAGTAAGTGCCCTCCGGCACTGCACCATATTTACGTTCCAGCTCCTGAAGGGTTGCCTTGAGTACATATCGTCCGCACATCGTTGATTCCGTTGGTGAATGTTGAGACGAATTGTAACAGATGGCCAAGAGAGAAACAACCGGGAAACGGGGCTTTGTCAATTTACATTATATATGTATAAAATATGTGTAATATCGTTATCATTCACCTATGGACCCGAACCGCTATAACAACTACGACCTCGAACAGGATGTTCACCGCATCACGCTATACAGCACTGTGGCACGGGAGCACCAACACGCCAGCCTGAAAAAGCGGTTATACCTCCACCTTGATATGAACTGTTTCTACGCTCAGGTGGAACAGCTTGCCTACAACCTCTATGGTCTTCCGGTTGCAATGGGTGGCTGGCGCAAGCCAAACGGCACCGCACGGGGTATTGTGGCCACGGCGAGCTATGAGGCCCGTGCACTCGGTATCAAAACTGCGATGAGTGCTTTTGAAGCTTCCCAAATCTGCCCCTACCTCGTCTTCATGCAGATCGATTACGATAAGTACAAGGGGATCAGCCGCCAGCTCAAAGAGATTCTGGACAGCTTCTCCCCCGTTGTGGAGAAGTATTCGATGGATGAGTACTTCATCGACATCACCTTCCTGAAGGGGAAGCCGCACCGGCAGATCGAGGCGTTCGGGAAGAGCATCAAGGAGAAGATCTACAACGACCTCGGGCTCGTCTGTTCTGTGGGCATCGCATACAGCAAAACGTGGTCGAAGCTCGCCTCCGACCTCAAAAAACCAAAGGGGCTCTCCACCATCCTAACTGCCGATGATGCCGTCCGCCACCTCTACCCTCTCCCTCTGGATGAGGTGTGGGGTATCGGACGAAGACGATATGAACATCTGAAGCGGTATGGACTCCTTACTATCGCCGATGCGGTGAAGAGCGGATCAGGCCCATTCAAAAAGCTCTTTGGAGAGATGCAGGGACAGCTATTTTGGGAGACCGTAACCGGCAACGACCGTGCCCGGGTACTGCAGAATGAGGAGCATATACCGGATGAAGTGAGCTACATGCACACCTTTTCCGACTGGACGGAAGATCCCATAGCGGTAAAGGGTGAAATTGTGAAGGGGGTCCGAAAAGTTTGCTACCGCATGCGAGGCTACAAACGAAAGGCAAGACGGTGGGGCTGCCATATCCGATATCAGGAGGCTCATTGGGAGGGATACTCCTTCACCTTCAACACCCCCGGTTTCACCAATCTCGACGACTATGTGTTGAAAGCGTGCCTGCCGGAAGCGATGCGCGTGGTAACTAGTGCACTCAAGCGAGGGATCAAGATTCGTGGGATTGGCCTCCACACCATTGAGATGCAGCAGACCGAACAGATGGAGCTCTTTTTCCATGAACGGGATGAGGTTCGCCATCTCTACAGGGCAGCCGACTGCCTCAACAACTGCTACGGACCCGATACCGTTACCAAGGCAGCCGTTCATGAAAGCGTGAAGGGAAACACTCACTTTGTGAACCGAAGCTGACTAGTAGTGAATTGAAGGGGGAAGCCAGGAACCGAATGAAAAACCTCCCTTCATTGTAGTATAAGTGAATATCAAACTAACTTATACAGCTACAATGTCATACACACATTCGATTCAGGATATCAGAAACTTAACCCACGACGTAAAGCAAATTCGTCTCGAAAAGCCCGAGGGGTACAGCTTCACTCCGGGACAGGCCACCGAGGTAGCAATCGACAAAGAGGGATGGCGGGACGAGAAACGCCCCTTTACCTTCACATCACTCAATTCGGATAGCTACCTGGAATTTGTGGTCAAGATCTACCCTGATCACAATGGAGCCACCGAACAGATTGGCAAACTTAAAGCCGGTGACAAGCTGATTATCGACGACCCCTGGGGTACCATTGAATATAAAAATGACGGTGTCTTTCTAGCCGGTGGAGCCGGTGTAACCCCATTCATTGCCATCTTCCGTGATTTGCATAAAAGAGGAAACACAGAAGGCAACACGCTCATCTTCTCCAACAAAACGGATAAGGATATTATTCTGAAGGAGGAGTTTGAAAAGATATTGGGTGACCGGTTTATCAACGTGATTACCGATGAGCCGACTGAGGAGCACATTTTTTACGATGGTCACATCGATAAAGAGTTCCTGAAATCAAAGATCAGCGATTTCAGCCAGTCGTTTTATGTATGCGGTCCACAACCATTTAATGAGGCGATGCAGAACTATCTGAAAGAGCTTGGTGCCAATCCCGAGGCTTTGGTCTTTGAGGAGTAAAATTTAACCACAACGGGCACGAAGTTATTTCACAAAAAAACCCGGCCATTTCTGACCGGGTTTTTTTATGCTTTTTAAAAAAGTCCTCTAACTACCGCTTCTCTTCGGTATCCTTCTCACGCTTCCAGTGGCGCATGATGGAGATCGAAAAGCCGGCCATCAAGAGGAAGGTTCCAAGCCATACGATGGAGACAAACGGTTTCTTCTCCGCTACCACCAAAATCCAATCCTCTTCGTAGTCCAGGTCAAGCCCGTCAATCGTCAGCTCGATAGAGTCCGACTCCGGATGGATTCTTGTAAAGCTAATCTCCATACCCCATCTCTCAATCTCGAGCGGCGGTGAGTAGGTATAGCTCCTGTCATCATCTGTATAGACGGCAAAAAGCGGCTCCACTTCGTATGCATTGCCACTTGGCATATGCTCCACTTTCACAAGTGACCGGATACCGATCTGTGTGTTTTCAGGCAGATCAGATTCACTTGCCGGCAGATAGGACTGGAACGTAATGCTGAACGGGCCTGTCTCAATGGTTTCGCCCTGCTGCATCTCTATCGACTGATTCTGCTCTTGCAGCTCAGGCGCGTCACTTACAGACGCCAATCCACGATTTCGGGCAGCGACTTCTTCGTTTCTGCGCTCTACATAACGGCTACCCGCAACGTAGAGATAGATATCTTGCATCCATCCTGTACGAACATGCGGATCAACAGTCCACTCCGTGCTCTCCGCAGAGGAGGTCGTAAGCATTGGGTAAACAACCGGGTTCATATAGAACGGCCTGCTGCCGTCAATCGGCTCAAATTTCAATGTATAGGTCTGCTGACCCGGACGCGGACTATCTTCAACATCATAGCCTTTATAGGTCACCATATATTTATTGTTGATAAGGACCGGTTTGTCCAGCTCCATCTCAAACATCTCAACCCTGTTGGTTACCCGGAATCCCTCTTCGTCATAGACTTCACCGGCCATTACACGGGCGTTGTAGTCCATGGTTCGCTGGTCAAGCAGCGGTTCTGTATAAACGGAGGAGGCAATCACACCCAACAAGAGTATACCAAACCCAATATGGGTGACGGTACCTCCAATAAGTTTTGGATTTTTCCGGATCAGGTGAAACAAGACAGCTGCGTTACCCATCACCGCAAACCAACCTGCGAAGATGTAAACCATGTAGTAGAGATTTCGAACTTCACCAAGTACGATGGTCAAAACAGTTGCAATGGATGTCGCTAAAAGTGGTACAATCAGCGCTCCGGCCAGGCTCTCCCAGGTATGTTTTTGCCAGAACAGATATTGACCAATCACCGTGGCAAAAAGCATAATAATTGCGATCGGCATGCTCCAGTCGTTATAAAACTGAATTTCGGGAGGTGTCGGGTTTTCTACAAAAAAGCGGCCAATAATCGGTGAACTGGTTCCGATGATAATCACAAAACCGAGGATAAAGAGAAGCATCGAACCTGTAAAGGTCATGAACTCACGGCTCAGAAATTTGGAATCCTCTTCCGGGCTGGGAAGCTCTCTGTATCGGTAGAGATAGAACCCAATACCCATAATCGTCATCGCAAGAATGAAGAGCAGAAGCTGTCCATAAAGGCCCAGATCAACAAAACTGTGCACCGACTGTTCAGCCAACACCCCGGAGCGTGTCAAAAAGGTCTGATAGACAATGCCCACGTAAGCCAAAATTGCGAAGAAGAGCGAGGCCTTGTGTGCACGGGAGCTCTTCCGCTGAATAATCATGGCGTGGATACCTGCCGTTCCGATCAACCATGGTACAAGCGAAGCGTTTTCAACCGGGTCCCATGCCCAGTAACCGCCAAAAGAGAGTGTTTCATACGCCCAGTATCCGCCGAGGAAGATTGCAGTCAGAAGCGAGAGATTCGCTGCAAGAGTCCACGGCAGTGCCGGACGGATCCACTCGTGGTACGTCTTCGTCCAGAGTGAGGCAATTGCAAAAGCAAACGGTACAGTCATCATCGCAAACCCAACGAAAATAATCGGCGGGTGGATCATCATCCAGGGACTCTTCAAAAGGTCGTTCAGCCCGGAGCCATCGGCAGGGACAAAATCGGGATTAGCCTGTATAAAAGGGGCGTTGGGCATCTCCTGAGCGATGGTTCGGAAAGGTGTTGCACCAATCTGTGTCACAATCAGATCCCAACCAACAACCATCGAGAGAAGGAAAAACTGTGTGAGTGTCATCACGAACATCACCGGAGCCATGTAGGGCTTTCGTGTCCATTTGATCAGACCGATTCCAACAACAAACCCGCAGAGGATCCAGAGCATAAAGCTTCCCTCCTGTCCGCCGTAAAAGGCGGAATAGAGATACATTGTCTCCAGGTCGAGGCTGGTGTAGTTCCAGACGTAGTAGTACTCGAAACGGTGCGTAACGATTAGACGGATTAGCGCGATCGATGCGATCAGAAGGGAGATCCCTTTGGCGTACCAAAGCCAGTGGGAAATACGCTCTATCTTTTCATCTTCTTTATAAGCGGCTATCGCGTATGAGATCATCGCTGCGATAGCGGCTATAAATGCGGCACTGAGAAAAAACTGGCCGATTGTTGCAATCATAGCTGTTTCAGTTCTCCTGTGCGTTCACGAGTTCACTGCCGTCATTATATTTGGAAGGGCATTTCATGAGCATATCGTTGGCGTGAAATACACCATTGCTACGCATCTCACCAATTACCACAAGCTGAGTGGCCTCTTCAAAATTGTTGGGCTTTGGTCTTGGATAGACTACCCGGCGAACGTTTCCGTCTTCATCCTTCATATGGAAAGAGAACTGCATGGACTCACGGGAAAAACCATACTCCTGGGTATCGTCCCAAACTCCCACAACGTGAGCGTTTGCACGTTCAGCTGCCTGTTCAAAACTGACGTAAGAGCTGATACTGTTTCCGAAATTATACATCAGAAGCGATGTAAAAAGGACGATGGAGAAAACTCCGATAACTAATTTTGGCTTCATATTGGTTAGTGCTATTAAGTTTGATCTTTTGAATCATCCCTGGAACGGTTCTCGATCGCCTCTTCCAGGCGCGATACGTTCCGGTCTACTTTTATCATGTAAAAAAGGAGTACGAACCAGATAATCAGACTTACACCCAGAACGACGTAGATCAGGTCGTTGGAGGCCATAAACTGAATAAACCCGGATGTCTGTTCTGCCCCTTCAACGCCGGCCCACTGATCTGAATAGCTGCTTGTCAGGGTGTCAACGCTGCTTTCGGCGCTATCTTGTGTAAATTTCTCAGTACTCATGAGGTAATTTCGGTTTGAATCTTAACCCGCTTATAGCGGTTCACGATGTCCATCATCCAGATAGCGATACCTATAAAGCCGATAACAGCCGGATAAAAAATAACCCTCAGCTCGGGCGCGGTCATATCACTGAAGGCCGGATTGCCTTCTGCTCCCGGGTGCAGGCTTGGAAGCTGCCTCGGTATTATATAGAGCAAAAACGGGATGGTAGTAACTCCAAATATGTTATATACGGCTGAAATTTTAGCCCTCTTCTCCGGGTCGTTGAACGCCGTTCTTAAGACGAAATAGGCTACAAATATCATCATTGCCAGAGCTGAGAGGTTCATTCGCGGCTCTGCAAATGTCCACCAGGTTCCCCAGGTAAATCTCGCCCAGAGCGAGCCGGTCAGAAGTCCGCAAATACCAAACATAAGACCTACAGCCGTCGCAGTCTCTGCTTTACGGTCCCAGTCGAGCGTCTCATCATTAAGATATCGGATGCTGTAGTAGAACGCCATCACAAACGCCACCATCATGGTAAACCACATGGGCACATGCAGAAAGAGGTTTCGGGCTGTCTGCTCCAAAATCTCTATACGGGGTATCTCGATGGAAAATCCGAGGATGATCACGAGAGTCATCCAGACGGCTACTATATATTTCCAGGGCTTCAACACAGAGTAAATCGTTATATGGGTAGATTCTTGAAGATTTTAATATAACGAAAAGGAATGAGAATTTTGTGAATCGGGTATGAAGTTCAGCTACATAAAACCGAATGTAAAATGGTGATTACAACCCCAAAAAGAGGTAAAACGACCATGGCTGTTATTCAGCCTGAGCACCCACCTTACCAAGGTTTATCACTTCCACATCCTTGATTTTACCCTGATCAATCGCAAAACGAACAACGGTACGATAAACCTGAAATCCCTGCCTTCCCGCTGCACCGGGGTTCATGTACAGCATTTTATCCAACTGCTGATCGCGTGCAATTTTGAGGATGTGAGAGTGGCCACACACAAATAGATCGGGCGGATCCCTCTCAATCTCTTCGCGAATCGGGATGCAGTATCGCCCCGGAATCCCACCGATATGGGTCATCCAGATCCGGACACCCTCCCTGTCGAATCGCTGATGAAGCGGATAGATCTTGCGGATATCCTGACCGTCAATATTGCCGTAAACACCAATAACGGGGGCAATTTTTCTGAGCTCCTCAGCGATAGAGATCGTACCAAAATCTCCGGCATGCCAGATCTCATCCCGGTCGCTGAAAAATTCGGCAACCTGCGGATCGAGGTAGTTATGAGTGTCTGAGATGAGTCCTATTTTGACCATGCAACTGTGAAAAATGATCTTTAATTGATGATAGGAATCCTTAACATCCCTGCAAAATCTTTTCGAACCCTTTTTTTCAACCTTAAGTAGTTCCTGACTAACAGATTTTGAGTACTCGCTTCAGCATCATTATCGTCACCTGGAATGCCATTGATCACCTCAAAAGGTTTCTACCTTCTGTGGCGAAATCGGAGCATCCATCCTACGAAATTATCATTGCTGATAACGCCTCTGAAGATGAAAGTGCTTCCTGGATCAAAGAACGTTTTCCCGGTATAAAAGTTGTTACTTACGACCGCAATTACGGCTACTGTGGCGGAAACAATCGGGCCGTTAAGTATGCCAATGGTGAAATCCTCATTTTTTTGAACAACGATGTTGAGACCGATCCCGGCTGGCTAAAGCCTCTTGACATAGCATTCAATGAGCCTGAAACGGGAATTGTTCAGCCTAAAATACGGTCGGTTGACAGTCCCTCCCACTTTGAGTATGCAGGTGCTGCGGGCGGATTCATCGATCGTCTCGGATATCCCTTCTGCATGGGACGAATCTTTGACCACGTTGAGCCTGATGAGGGGCAATACGATACATCCCGCCAGATTTTCTGGGCTTCCGGTGCTGCTTTCGCCATTCGTAAAGAGCTTTTTCTGGAGCTGGGTGGATTTGATGAAACGTTCGAGTTTCACATGGAGGAGATCGATCTCTGCTGGAGAGCACACCGTTCCGGTGCTATCATAAAATCGGAGCCAAAAAGCATCGTTTACCACCTGGGTGGAGGATCACTTCCCATGGACTCCCCCCGAAAAGTGTACTACAACTACCGCAACAGCTTGTTGATGCTCACCAAAAATCTAGAAAGCTTTCTCTTCTTCCCAATTTTTGCCCGTCTATGTCTTGACGGCGTGGCCGGTATCCGTTCTCTACTGAAAGGGAAACCTGCCGAAACGTGGTCTGTGATTCGTGCCCATTTCGCATTTTACAAAAGACTCCCCCTTGCCCTTAAGCAGAGATCCCGTCTTAAAGCCCAGTTTCAGAAGAGTGTTCCGGATGGTCTGATCTATCCCGGACTTGTCATTGTTGCCTTCTTTCTGAAGAGGATCAAACGGTTTTCTGACCTGAAGATGTAGATCCGATGGTATACAGACGAAACTTTCGCTGAAAATCTGCGTAATGTCCTACCTGAAAGACTTTAAGGGCAATCTAACTAATCCATTATGCTTAAGGCAGCACTAACTTCACTCATCTTCTTTTTTCTTTTTCTGCCGGAAGGAAATGCCTCCGATTATACAATACCGATTATTAAAGTAGAAGCTCAGGTTGGAGCTGATGGGGTGATCACCATCCACGAGCACCGTACTTATGTTTATGACGGCAGCTTTAGCTGGGCAGACTACAAATTTCCGAGAGATGGGTTTGATGAGATTCGAAATATCCGTGTATCGGAGGGTGATCAAGATTTTATCAATGATGAGAGTGAGGAGCCCGGCACCTTCTCCGTATCCAAAAGCTCCGGTTCTGTAACCATTAAGTGGCACTATTCGGCCCAAGACACCAGCCGCACCTTTACGATATCATACGAATTGGAAGGAGCGCTTACGGTGGGACCCGAGTGGTCCGAACTCTTCTGGACCTGGGCGGCATCGGGACGTGAGAGATCCACAGAAGAGCTCGAAGTCTCGATCGAACTGCCTGAACCGGTACCCACTGATTCACTCCACAGCTGGATTCGTTCACCACTTACCGGGGTTACCGTAACCAAGGAGAATGGACGGTTTGTGATTACAGGTGAAGATATAAGTCGATCAGAATCGGTTCGTACCAGAGCTGTATTTCCTTCATCCATTTTCGAAACAGATGTAGCTGTTAATGAGCCGATGATGGCGCTCGATCGGGTAGTTGAAGAGGAGACCCAAATTGAGCAGGAACGCGTCGAACAGGAAGCACGGAAAGCGTTCTACGGCTCCTTTGCCACCGAAGCAGCGGTTGCCGCTGTTCTGTTAAGCATTATCACTTTTATTGTGATCTACCGCCGCTACGGACAACGACATAAGGTTACAACTGTCTCCCGTCGGGAAACAGTACTCATTCCTGGGCATACGCCCCCTGCCTTTGTTGGAAGGCTACTCTATCACAATTACGCTTCCTACAATCATCTGACGGCGACTATTCTCGATCTGGCACGAAGAGGCTGGTTTAAGATTGAAGAGACTAAAAAAGGAGAAGATACCTGGTATTCATCATCAGAGACCGACTTCAAAATTATTCGAACCGACCAGAATCCCGAAAGCGATCTTTATGAATGGGAGAAAGAACTGATCTCCTACCTTGAAGAGCAAATTGGAAAAGGGAGAGATAGTTTTAAAGAGATCTTCAGCTCCACAAAATCGGGCATCACGAAGTTCTATCAAAAGTGGAACGGGCTGGTTGCTAAAAGTATACAGAAACTGAACTGGAAAGACTCTGAGAGCTATAAGGGAGTTATATTTAACGTCGTGATTCAACTCATCCTTCTAATTCCACTCATCTGGATTTTAGTGATGAGTGGAGCCCTGCAGGTGATTATTGCGCTCATAATTGTTGGGCTGATGTCTATTTCTTCGTTCGCCATGATCCGACGCACTCCTGAAGGTGAAGAGGCCTATATCCGCTGGAACAATTACAAAGACGGGCTTACAAATGCGAATCAGCATACGCTTCGGATGGAGATGCTCGATCGCCACTTCATTTACGCCACTGCGCTTCAGCTATCAGAAGGTCAGATCAACAAACTGATCAAGCCGCATGAGGACCAGTTTGTGCAGTACTTTCCGTGGCTCTTTTTGATGGCCGGCTCTTCATCCACTCCCGCATCAGCCGCCTCCTCCTTTTCAACACTGGCATCTTCAGGAAGCAGCAGTTTCGGAGGGTCGGTCAGCGGTGGAGGTGCATCGATGGGCAGTGCAGGTGGCGGAGCTTCAGGCGGGGCCGGTTGAAGTAGTGAGACGGAAGACGAGAGGCGGATCTTTAGTCATTGTTAAGTTTACACCTACATTAATATTTAACCTCAAGGCTCAGGACTCAAGGCTCAAGGCTCAAGACTGAAAGCTCCCAACTCAAGTTATACCTGATTCGCTTCAATCATTAACCATATGTAATTTAAAAACAATTTTACTATTAAATTTTACCTCTGCCTATTGCATAACAATCTATTTATTACATCATTGAGTTGATCAAGAAGTGCAGCATTGCTTCTCTTTTATTGCTGCATACTTATAACATAAAATCAATGGTGAGCATATATGCAAAAAACGATACTTTTTGCAGTGACAGTACTGGCTTTTCTCTTCACTGCAATTAATTCAAATGCACAGACAACGCTCAACGGGGAGGTAATCGACTCCAATACCCGTGAACCGCTGTTTGGCGTATCGGTCCTCGATATGAACACAGGAACCGGAACAAGCACAGATCTTGAGGGTGAGTTTACCATCACCTTTACAGGTTCAACCACCCTTCGCTTCTCCTATATTGGATACAGGGTGAAGGATGTTGAGGTAACACCTCAAACAACGACACTAAGGGTTGAACTGGAGCAGGAAGTTTCAGCTCTCGACGAACTGGTGGTAACCGGACTTGCAACGACTGTAAAACGGTCTAACCTGGCAAATGCGGTATCCTCCATTTCGGCCAGGCAGATAGCCGAGAATGTTGATCCCCAAACGCTGGATCGTGCCCTTCAGGGTAAAATAGCCGGTGTTAACATTATACAGACCTCCGGTGCTCCAGGTGGTGGTTTCAATGTGCAGCTCCGGGGAATCAGTACACTTGGTGCAGGAGCCTCTCAACCACTCTATATTGTGGATGGGGTCTACGTTGACAACTCCATTCTCACCACAGGACGTTCGCTGGTTAGCGGTGCAGGCGGAACTGTGCAGGATGATTCGGCCAACCGAATTGCCGATCTCAATCCTGAGGATATTGAGAGCATCGAAGTTCTTAAAGGCTCTTCTGCTGCTGCCATTTACGGGCAACGGGCCAATGCAGGTGTAATCATTATCAATACAAAACGGGGACGTTCCGGCAGAACCAATATTTCCGTAAAGCAGGATGTCGGTTTCAACAGTGCACAGCGTTTACTGGGGCGTACCGACTGGACTGAAGAACGAATCGATGCATTTTATGGTGCGGGAAGTGCAAGGGCTGAGTTGGAGCGTTCCAGACTGGTTACTGCCCGTCAAAACGGAAACATCCGCGATCTGGAGCGTGAGCTTTATGGCGAAAACGGACTGATCAGAAATACACAGCTGAGTATTTCAGGTGGTGATGACCGAACCCGTTTCTACGTGTCAGGTGCTCTGAACAGTGAAGATGGTATCATCAAAAATACCGGGAATGATCGCCAGTCTCTGCGAGTGAATCTGGATCATAACATCCGCCCAACAATCCGAATCTCCTCAAACTCCAACTTTGTTTCAAACGATCAGCAGAGAGGATTTACCGGGAACCAGAACAACACGGGAGGATCGATTGGATACACCCTCGCCTACACTCCCAACTATGCCTACGACATTTTGAGAAGACAGTCTGATGGCAGCTACAACGACAACCCCTACTTCGCTGAAAATCCGTTTCGCCTTAGGGATGTGGCGCAGAATGAGCAGTTGATTCGCCGATTCGTACAATCTTTCCAGGTTAATGCCGATCTATGGCAGAGAAACAGTGCCATTCTCTCGGTGAACGCACAGGCCGGTTTTGACTATATGAACTCCAAGTCAACCATCTACTTCCCTGAATTCATGCAATTTCAGAGAAACCTGCCGCTGCCCGGTGATGTAATCAGTACACGCCAGGAGGTTCTCAACTCAAACCTTCAGGCGCTGCTACTATACACTGTTTCCCTGGACAATTTTGATCTTACCACACAGGCCGGTTTTTCTCGATTTGCCATTGAGACTCAGCTCGACCGCGTGCGCGGACAGGGTCTGCTTCCGGGACAGATCAATATTGAGAATGCAGCGAACCGAACCGTTACCCAGAACTTCACGGAGTCAACAGATTTCGGTTACTTTGCGCAGCAGGAAGTGAACTGGGCAGACCGTATCATTGGTACTGTTGGAGCACGATTGGACCGCTCTACGCTGAATCTGGATCAGGATCAGTTTTACTTCTTTCCTAAGGCATCGCTGGCTGTAAACCTGACCAATTTCGACTTCTGGACTTCAGATAGATTTGATCAGTTTAAACTGCGTGCCGCTTATGGTGAAACAGGTGGCACACCCAACTTTGGAGCGATCTTCTCCAGTCTTGGTAGTGCAAGTTTTGCAGGACAGGTGGGTGTGGTGGCCCCTACCACCAGCGTAGATCCCGATCTGAAACCGGAAACGGCACGGGAGATCGAGAGTGGACTTGATGTCACATTCTTCAATGGCCGACTTACCTTCGAGGGTACATACTACCGCAAAGAGGTTCAGGACCTGATTCTTGGCCTGGCTACAGCTCCCGCAACCGGGGTAACGAATGTTCTCACTAACGCTGCTGACCTCACCAATAAAGGGTTTGAACTCGGATTAAGTGGTCGTCCAATACAGCGCAGCAACTTTAACTGGGATACCCGACTTCTCTGGTGGAACAACAAGAGTGAGGTGACAAACCTTTCTATTCCGGCTCAGACCAATCAGGCGCTCGGTAATATCGCCTTTGGTGCAATCCGGATACAGGAAGGCGTTTCACCAACTGCCATATTGGGTGCTCCCGTTGGGACCGATGGTCCTGGTGGTTTAACTGTATATGGCGACTATCAGCCTGATTTTCAGATGTCGCTGAGCAACGAGTTCACAATTGCACAGAACTGGAGTATCGGTTTCCTTCTGCACTGGAGCCAGGGTGGAAACAACATAAATCTCTCTGAGCTTTTAGGAGATTTCGGGGGGAACTCGAAAGACTACTTCCTCACCGGTACTGAACTAAATCCAAGACTCTCTGAGGGTTTGATCACGAGTCGGTTCGTAGAGGACACCTCCTATCTGAAGATGCGTGAAGCGTCGATCTACTACACCGTGCCAATTCGCCTTCTCAGACCGATTGCAGGCGACAATATCCGCCGGTTCCGGGTTGGTGCATCCGGTAACAACCTCTTCACCATTACCAATTATGGCGGTTATGATCCCGAGGTTAACTTTGCAGGCAGAAATATTCTGAATCAGTCGGTAGATATTACACCCTACCCAACTGCCCGGCGTATTCTGTTCCACGTTCAGATCGACCTCTAACCCATTTAAATTAAACGTACTATGAATATTAAAATATTGATTCCGATTTCTGTACTGCTTATAGCAGGGTTAGTGGCTTGTGATATATTCAGTCCGATTGATGATCCCAATCGCCCGAGTGCGGAGGGTTTGACCAATAACGCTACGCGCGGACAGCTCCAGAGCGT
>JAFIFA010000024.1 GCA_020832225.1 Balneolaceae bacterium | reverse complement strand
CAAACGGTCCGCCCATCACATTGCCAACCATGCGCCATGTGCCCATCGTTTCAAATCCTATGATGTGATCATCGCGCTCAATTTCGGTAGTCTTTACGACACGGGGATCACGATACTCGGTTGTCACGTAGTTACCATCACTTTCACCCTCCATATAGATCTGCATCAGAGAGTCGCGGGTGGCGTTTATCCAGTCTGAATCGAGAAAGTCAATATCCTTCACATCATCTTTCCACCAGGCCCACATTCGACGGTTGTTATCCGGCAGGTAGCGACCGAACACAATCGCATCTTCCGATTCATTAATCTGAATGTAATCGTGCTGCATTCTCACCTTCCAACCGAAATTGTCCCACAAGTACTCATTAAGATCAACCTGTTCCCCTCTGCGGAAAACTTCACGTTCACGACGATCAAACTCTCGCTTCTCGAGGCTTGAGATAAGTGACTCCTCGGAATTACGGATCTTCTCGGCCAGCTCATCATCATCAGTAGACGTTAGAACCAACACCCACTGATCTCGTCTCCAGCGGTCTTCGATTGGGAATGCAAAACTGTCTCCCTGACGAACCCTGTTTTCAACATCAGAGCTCAAAATAGCCCGAACAAATGAACCCACATTCGTCTCAGCATCGATCGGGGTGGCGAAGATCACATTTCTGTTTTCACGAATATTGTCCAGCTCACGGTTGCTGCGGAAATCGCGAAATTCAAGTCGGTATCGGGGCTCAAAACTTGGCAGCGTCTCTATAGCGCCTCCAAACGTCTCCTCAAGTGCCAGTGCGGTCTCTCCATCCCAGTTGGTGGAGTCCATCACCACAATCACTCGGTCAATGTCTCCAATAGCAGAAGGGGTATAGTCTGTATCGCAAGCTGTAAATACCAGAACGAACAGAGCTATTAGCGGATAATAGATATTTTTCATGTCAGAATATTATTGGGTTAGTTTTAAATATTCCCAAATTTCAGATGATTTACAAATTGCAGAACGCTCTCCTTCCACCCTTTATTGGGGTACTCCTTACGAATCGCCTCAATAAGTGCGCTACCTACGATATATCCATCAACTCTTTCTGAGATTAGTTTGGCATCTTCGTAGTTTTTTATGCCGAAACCGACCAGCTTTGGATTACTGGTTACATTGGTATTTACCCTGCCTATAAATCTCTCCACCGAGCGTGCCACCTCATCCCCTTGTCTGGCACCGGTCACACCGGTTACAGAGACGCAGTAGACAAAGCCGCTGCTCTTCTCATCAACCGCCTTCATTCTCTCATCCGTTGAGTTGGGAGCTACCAGATAGATCATGTCGAGTCCGTGCTCGCGAGCCGCACTCTCTATGATTCCGGACTCCTCAATCGGTGCATCCGGTATGATGAGTCCATCCACACCACTCTCCTCCGCATCGCTGCAGAAAGCCTCCACGCCATATCGCAGAATGGGATTGATGTATCCCATGAGAATGATCGGGATCTCACTCTTCTCCCGAACCTGACGAACCATCCCGAAGATCTTTTTCATTGTGATTCCCTTTTCGATCGAAACGTTGCTTGCATACTGGATTGTCGGCCCGTCGGCAAGCGGATCGCTGAAAGGCATCCCCAGTTCGATCAGGTCGGCACCGTTCTCCTCAAACCCGAGAATGAGATCAACGGTAGATTCCAGATCGGGATAACCCGCGGTGATGAACAGCGACATGATCTTATCGTCTCCGTTTCTCTTCTCGAAAACTGATTGAATACGGGATGTTTTGGTGGTCATAGTACTTTTTAAAACGTTGTTTATTTCTTAGTGCAGTTGATAGCTATTTCAAAGATAGGTGGTTCTGTATCGCCTCTATCAAATAATCTCAGGGAGAGTTCAGAACCACTCTGATATGGTCTTCATATCCTTGTCACCACGTCCGGAACAGTTGACGACCACGACCTCATCTCTTTGAGTGAGCGGCATCAGTGTCTCGAGATAAGCAAAGGCGTGTGCCGTTTCAATGGCCGGGATAATCCCCTCTTTCATAGAGATCAGTTTTACTGCATCCATCGCATCCTGATCGGTCACGCCATAGTAGTGAACCCGCTTGGTATCGTGCAGGTAGGAGTGCTCCGGACCAATGCCCGGATAGTCGAGCCCTGCGCTTACGGAGTGGGCAAGCTGTATCTGCCCCTCATTACTCTGTAGCAGGTAGCTAAGCGAGCCGTGCAGCACACCCGGTGTGCCTTTGGTGAGTGTAGCTGCTGTCTGATCGGTGTCCGCGCCAAGTCCGGCCGCTTCAATTCCGATCATCTTAACATTCTCATCATCAATAAAGGGGTAGAAAAATCCGATGGCATTGCTTCCACCACCAACGCATGCAACGAGATAGTCGGGCAACCTGCCCTCTTTCTGTTTTAGCTGATCCCGTGTCTCCTCTCCAATCACACGGTGAAAATTACGGGTCATCATTGGGTATGGATGTGGACCAACAACCGAGCCGATGATGTAGAATGTATCATCAACATTGGTTACCCAGTCGCGAATCGCCTCGTTGGTGGCATCTTTTAGCGTCTTGGATCCGGTTTCAACGGAGCGCACTTCAGCTCCCATCAGGCGCATGCGGTCCACGTTCAACTTCTGCCGCTCCATATCCTCCGCGCCCATGTAGACCACACACTCAAAGCCAAACTTCGCACAGGCGGTTGCTGTGGCAACACCGTGCTGACCGGCTCCGGTCTCTGCAATAATTCTCTTCTTCCCCATCTTTCTGGCAAGCAGGAGCTGACCTATCGCATTGTTGATTTTGTGGGCTCCGGTATGACAGAGATCCTCACGTTTGAAGTATATTTTCGCTTTTCCGTAATGCTCAGTGAGGCGGTCTGCAAAAGTGAGCTTTGTAGGGCGACCCACATACTCCCGAAGGAGATCGTGGTACTCTTTCTGAAAAAGCGGATCGTTAAGTGACTCCTCATAGGCCTCCTCCAGTTCGGCGAGTGCCGGAATCAAAATCTCCGGAACGAATTTACCGCCATATTTTCCAAAATATCCCTGTTTGGTCGGTGCTGTATATTTCATGACTTACCTCTATTGTGCTTCAGTAGTGATTCTGAGACCATTGAATAAATTCACTGCTCAAAACCGATGTCGGGTTGATTAATTCTGTTACTCCTTTTCCAAACGGTACTATCCCATTTCCTGCTTTTCCCAAAACTCCCGCATCACTTCGAAAAACTGCTCTACCTTATCGAAGTCTTTCAGGCCAGGTGATTCCTCGAGTCCGCTGGAGATATCGACAGCAGGTGGATTTACGCTGCGTATCGCCTCAGCGATATTCCCGGGATTGAGCCCACCGGAGAGAAACCACGGCTTCTCGTCGGTGATCTCATCAAGCAGAGACCAGTCGAACGTCTTTCCCGTGCCGCCCCAGAGTGATTCAGTCTTTGAATCAAAGAGAAGATGATCGCAGTGATCGAGATAGGGTTCAACTTCAGCCTTAAGACCGGCGGCGGTTTTATCTTCCGTGACGTGAAATACCTTAATCACCGGTTTCTCAACTAGCCCGCAATATTCGGGCGACTCATTTCCATGGAGCTGAACCAGATCAATTCCGGTCTGCCGGGCGATGCTGTTAACATCATCGAGTGGCTGATTCACAAAAACCCCCACCTTCTGAGGCCCCTCGAGCCAGTTGATAATCGCCCCTGCCTTAGCCGGTTCAATAAATCTCGGGCTATCCGGATAGAAGATGAAGCCGAGATAGTCGGCCAGTGCACCTGATGCAAATCGTGCATCCTCCAGTGTTGTAAGGCCGCAGATCTTAACTTTGGTTCGTTTCTCAGGTTCAGCAAACATAGTTGACGTGTAGGTTCTGTTGGGTAACGTTATTTTTTAAGAAATAGGTCAGATTATTCCGGTAATTCTGCTTTTATCATCTCCTCAAAGTCGTTGATGAAGGCCTTCAAAGCCTTACCGGGGTCGGGCTGACGCATAAAGTACTCTCCGATCAGTGCAGAGTGGATGTCGCTTTCGAAAAGAATCTTGAGATCCTCCGGTTTATGGAGTCCGCTTTCCGATACCCTAACCACCCCATCCGGAGCCTGCTGAAGGAGATCAACACCGCGATGCAGATCTACTTCAAACGTTGATAAGTTACGGTTATTCACCCCCACAATCTCAATCGCGTCCCAGTCGAGATGTTGAATCTCCTCCTCATGATAACACTCCACCAGCGCCTGAAGACCAAACTCTTTGGCAGCAGCCAGCAGTTCGGAGAGTTGATTCCCCTCACAAATGGTGGCGATCAGCAGCACCGCATCCGCGCCATGTGCCCTCGCCTCTTTCACCTGATAGGGATCGATCAGAAAATCCTTTCGCAGAAGCGGTAGCGGGGAGATCCTGGAGATAGATTCCAGGTAGCTGAGGGAGCCTTTGAAAAAGGGCTCATCAGTGAGCACAGAGATTGCCGAAGCTCCATATTCAATGTATGCAGAAGCCAGTTTCACAGGATCGAAATCTTCACGAATGATACCCTTTGAAGGAGACGCTTTCTTTACCTCAGCGATAATCGAGACGCTCTTTTTAGCCTTGAGGGCATCGGAGAACGACTTTCTGTCGGCTTCAAACTGCTCAAACGACTCAAAATCGCGCAGGGAGATCTTCCGTTTTCTCTTGGCAAGATCCTCCCTGGTTTGTGCCGTTATTTTTTCAAGTATGGTCATCTTTGTTAACAGATTGCATGGTTAATGTGAAGCGATGAATGTGGGTTTAATCGGTAAATCATCCTCTTGATTTAAGGGAGGCAGCCACTTTCTGAGACTCTTTAATGAAGAGATCCAGCTTTTTAGCAGCACTTCCGGAGTCGATGCTTTCAGCAGCCATCTCCTTTGCCTCTTCAAGCGTATCTCCGGCACCGGCCGCATTGATGGCAAACGCGGCATTCAATTCCACAATATTACGCTGAGCTGCAGTGGCTTCATTGGTCATAATATTGCGGATAATACCGGCATTTTTTAGGGCATCTCCACCCATCAGCTCCACCATATCCACTTTTTTATAACCGAGTGATTCCGGGTCGAATGTGATTGCACCTCGTGAGAGATGAGACTGCAGTTCGAAAATTTCACACTGCGAGGTAAGGCTCACTTCATCAAGACCATCGTGAGAGCTTAGCGTGTAGGCGCTATCCGTCTCCAGGTTGGCCAGAATCTGAATCATCTGTGCTGCGGCTTCTCGGCTGTAGGCACCAACTACCTGATTTTTCACTCCGGCCGGATTGAGTAGTGGCCCCAACATGTTGAAGAATGTTCTTATTTTCATTGCTCTGCGGGCAGGCATCACATATTTGAGAGCCGGGTGAAAATTGGGAGCGAACATAAATGCCATCCCTGTTTCATTAAAAAGCTCCTCCACCTGTGTTTTCTCCAGGTTTGGAACGGCGCCCAATTTTTCAAGTACATCGTAGCTACCGCTCTTGCTTGAAACCGATCGGTTTCCATGCTTCAGTATCGGTATTCCGGCCCCGGCTGTTACAAACATTGCTGCGGTTGAGATATTGAACGTTCCTGATTTGTCACCGCCCGTTCCACAAAGATCAACGGCGCCTTTGGTGTCCACTTCCACGCGGACTGCCGAGTCCCTCATTGTCCGGACAAATCCTGTTAGCTCTTCGACGGTTTCGCCCTTCATTCTCATTCCCATCAAAAAAGCGGCAACCTCCTCCCCCGTTACAGCTCCGCTGAGAATCAGCTTCATCGCTTCAGAAGCCTCATTTTCAGAAAGGTTTTCTGATATAGAAATTTTATCGAGATAGATTGTAAATGATTGGTGCTTTGTCATTTTTTAATATTCATTAATTTCATTATGAACCTTACTACGCTTTATCGGCAGTCACCAGATTTGTTAGTTCCAGCCAGTTCCTTACAATTTTTGGCCCCTCAACGGTAAGGATGCTTTCGGGATGAAACTGGATTCCCTCAATCGGAAAGGAGCGGTGGCGAACACCCATTATCACCCCATCTTTTGTTTTTGCAGATACTTCGAGTTCATCCGGAACGGTATCCGGCTTCAGGGCAAGAGAGTGATACCGCGTGGCGGTAAATCCTTCACTCACCTCACTGAAAACGGTTTTTCCGTCGTGATAGACTTCTGATGTTTTGCCGTGCATCAGGCTTGGCGCGTGAACCACGCTGGCTCCGAAAACCTGGCCGATGGCCTGGTGGCCCAGACAGACCCCGAGAATCGGTGTATGCTTCCCCATGGTACGGATCAGCTCTTCGGTAATTCCGGCTTTTTCCGGCCGGCCAGGGCCCGGTGATATGAGAATCTTATGCGGATTGATTTCACGAATTTCATCCGGTGTCATAGCGTCGTTTCGGATCACCTTGTAATCCTCAGTAACACCGGCCACAATATGAACAAGATTGTACGTAAAAGAGTCGTAGTTGTCTATTATTAAGATCATAGTCTTGTGTCTTGAGATGTAGGTTTTGAGTTATCATGACTCAAAACTCACGTCTCATATCTAGTATTTAAAACTTCTGTAAAGTCCGGTCGCCTCACGGATAGGCTCCATAACGGTCTCTGCTCGTTCACGCGCTTTCACTCCGCCTTCACGGAGTACATCTCGAACGTAGTCCATATCTTTTTCGAGCTCTTTACGGCGATCACGGGCCTCAGCAAAGTAACCCTCGATCAGCCCAAGCAATTCCTTTTTCGCATGGCCATATCCATACCCGCCCTGTCTGTAATTTGCGGCAACCTCTTCCCGCTTCTCCTCATCCGCAAATAGCTTGATTAATGCGAACACATTGCATTTATCAGGGTCTTTTGGATCTTCCAGTGGGGTTGAGTCGGTCTGAACCGACATCACGGTTTTCTTCAGGGACTTACCTTCATCAAAAATATCGATCGTGTTGCCGTAAGACTTGCTCATCTTTCGTCCGTCCACACCCGGTACGGTTGCAACACTCTTCACAATATAATCTTCAGGTATCTTAAGAAGCTCCTGATCGTATGCCCTGTTCAGCTTTCCTGCCAGATCACGGCAGATCTCTATATTTTGCTTCTGATCCTCACCAACCGGAACCAGGTCGGAATGATAGATCAAAATATCGGCTGCCTGAAGAATCGGGTAGGTAAAGAGGCCAACATTGGCGCTCAATCCGTTGGCAACCTTATCTTTATAGGCAACCCCTTTCTCCATCAACGAGACCGGTGTGAGTGTGCCAAGAATCCAGGCCAGCTCGGTTGTCTGTGGCACATCCGACTGTGCAAAGAAGGTCGCTTTTTGAGGGTCAAGTCCCAGTGCCAGATAGTCGAGCACTACATCCATTGTGTACTGATTCAGGCGCTCACCATCATTGATTGATGTGAGGGAGTGGTAGTTGGCCAGAAAGTAGAAAGCATCTCCCTCCTCCTGCATTCGAATATGCTGCCTCATAGCGCCAAAATAGTTACCGATGTGAAGCTTGCCGGATGGCTGAATGCCGGATAGGATTGTTTTTTTCTTCGTCATGTTTTTTGTCGTAAATCGTGAGTCTGAAGTCTGAGATTAATTTCTCATGACTCATCTTCATATTCTATTTTGTTATTTCGAGAGCCACACTAAGTGCCTCAACAAGGGCACCAGCTTTGTTTCGAGTCTCTTCGAACTCTTTTTGGGGATCACTGTCGGCAACAATGCCTGCTCCTGCCTGAATGTAGACGGAGTCATCAGTTACCACCATGGTTCGGATAGCGATGCAGGTATCCATATTACCAGAGAAATCGAAGTAGCCCACTGCACCTGCATAGGGTCCGCGCTTGGTCGGTTCCAGTTCATCGATGATCTCCATCGCCCTGATTTTTGGGGCGCCGCTCACTGTACCGGCCGGAAAGCACTGCATCAGCGCATCAACAGCTGTTTTTCCAGGCGAGATTTTCCCCACCACGTCTGATACGATATGCATCACGTGCGAAAAGCGCTCGATCGACTGATTCCGCTCCAGCTGAACGGTGCCTGAACGACATACACGGGAAAGATCGTTTCTGCCCAAATCCACCAGCATGATATGCTCGGCAATCTCCTTGGGATCGTTTTTCAGATCCTCTTCCAGCTCCAGATCCTCTTCATGGGTTTTACCGCGAGGTCTGGTTCCTGCAATCGGCAGAAGCCTTACCTCCTCTTCTGTTACACGCACCAATACTTCGGGTGATGAGCCTATGAGAGCAAAACCATCAAACTCAAGGAAAAAGAGGTAGGGAGACGGGTTCACCATTCTCAATGCGCGATAGAGGGTAAATTTGTCGCCTGAAAAGGGCACCTCAAATCGCTGAGAAAGGACAACCTGAAAGATATCCCCCTCATAGATATACTCCTTCGATTTCTCGACCATACGATGAAATCGATCCTGCTCTACATTGCTTGTGAGACTGTCGGTATCGAGATTGAATGAACCTGTCTTTCGAATAGGCTGCGTAGCTCTCTGTTCCATTTTATCGAGATCCTTCATGGCCTGATCGTAGGCACTTTTCAGATCCATTCCTTTACCTGTAAAAACGGTCTTCATCAAAACGATCTGCTGCTTCACATGGTCGAAAGCGTAAACCTCATCATAGAAGGACCAGATCGCCTCCGGCAGATTCAGATCATCGTCGGGGACATCGGGAAGATCTTCCACACGGCGAACCGTATCGTAGGCGGAGAAGCCCACTGCGCCACCTGTTAAGCGTGGCAGCTCCGGCATTTGGGGTTCAGTATGCTGTGAGGTCAGACGCTGGAGGGCTGTAAAGTATGGCTCATCGAGCTCTTCAACCTCACCATCCACCCTGCTCAGCGTAGTTCTGTTTCCGTCAAAACGGAGTGTTTGATAGGGATTGCAGCCAAGAAACGAGTAACGAGCCAGATTCTCACCCCCCTCTACCGATTCCAGCAGAAAGGGATGTTCCGCACCTTCCCGAATCGACAGGAAAAGCGACACAGGCGTTAGTACATCAGCGAGCATTCGTTTCGAAACCGGGATCGCCGTATAGCTTTGTGCAAGCTCTTTAAATTGTTCAAAAGTCATAGTTCTGTAAATAAAAAAAACCCACTCCAGAAATCTGCAGTGGGTTTTTGAAAATCGTTGTTCAACGTATGTACATCATAGTGATTCCACTGCCATATATGTTCGGCCGGGCCACCACCAGTTTGTATGTACGTTGGGTTTCATCATGTCGGCGGTAAAACTATCAGTTCGGGTATTTAAATGCAAGAGAACATTTGGATCAGAGCTCAAAAGAGAAAAGGGAGAAACCGCCTCATCTCTCCCTCCATATATCTTATAAACTATAGACGTTATTTCTTAGCAGGCCCGCCGACTTTTCCGTTCAATCCCAGTTGATCGAGACCGAGCCCTTCTACAAGAGACTTATAGTTCGAAATATCTTTTGGTATGATGATCTTATTCTCCTCTTTGCCGAGACCGTCCAGAACATCCAGATATCTCTCCTTCAGCTGAAGCTGCATCGCTTCGCTTCCGTTGGGTTGTGAAAGTGCGTCTGCGATCTGCTCAATGGAGACAGCCGTCGCTTCAGCAATTGCCTCAATCTCGTTGGCCCATCCCTCCGCTTCATTGATTCGTCTCTGCATCTCAGCTTCAGAGATATTAACGATCTCAGCACTTCGCCCCTGGGCATCGTTTACTTTAGAGTCTCGCACCCCCTCTGAGCGGGCAATGACGGCTCTTCTTTCGCGCTCGGCCGTCATCTGACGCTCCATCGCTTTTTGAACCGTTCTTGGAGTCACAATATTTTTAATTTCGTACCGGTGAACCTTGATTCCCCACAGCCTCTCAACCTCACCGAGAACCTTCACGACCTCCATGCTCATCTTGGCACGCTCTTCAAAGGTTTCATCAAGATCCATCTGTCCGATCACGGATCGGGTGGTTGTCTGCGCAAGCTGAACAGAAGCGTAGCGGTAGTCGGTTACGCCGTAGCTGGCATTTACCGGGTCCATCACGCTCAGATAGAGAACACCATCAACCTCTACCTTCACATTATCCTTGGTAAAGCACTCCTGCGGCTCAACTTCTATAGTCTCTTCACGCAGGTCCTGCTTATAGACTACCTTATCCACAAACGGAATAAGGGCATGAAAGCCGGGTCCGAGTGTTTTGTGATAGTTTCCAAGCCGTTCTACAATGTGTGCATACTGGTTTGGCACGAGGCGTATCGCCTGCAAAAATTTGAAGGTCAGGTAGATTGCAAATAGTCCGAGCAGAACCTGACTGATTGTATTGAAAATTTCCATGGGTCTCTCCTACTGGTTTAGCGGTTTCGGATTGCTGTTACCGATCGTGTTGTCTTTCACGGTGGCTACACCCTCAAAAAAGGTCTTGAGGTTGGCCGTTTCGACCGGAAGCACGGATACGCTTGTGCTCTTCACGATCTTACCGAACTGATCGATATACTGCTCAACCAGTTTTGTCTGGATAGCCATATGGCCACCCGGCTTCTGAACCGCTTCTGCAATTCGTTTAATCCCTTTAGCTCTTGCTGTGGCAAGCAGCTCAATCTCTTTGGCCCGACCTCTCGCTTCATTAATCCGGCGCTGCCGCTGTGCTTCAGAGATCAAAACCTGACTCTGCTGCTCACCTTTCGATTCGTTAATGCGAGACTCCCTGAATCCTTCAGAGTTTGTGATCTCCGCACGTTTCTTTCGCTCAGCCTCCATCTGCTTCTCCATTGTATCCACGATCTCATTGGAGGGGCGAATGTTGCGGATTTCATATCGAAGAACTTTAACCCCCCACGGATCGGCTGCCTTATCGATTTCACGGACAATATTTTCGTTCATCGCGTCGCGTTCGGAGAAGGTATCATCCAGAGTGATTTTACCAATTTCACTACGCATTGTGGTCTGTGCCAGATTGATGGCGGCCGCCTTGTAATTGGAAATACCGTAACTCGCCTTGTAGGAGTCCATCACTTTCAGATAAGCGATACCGTCTACCCAAACCTCGATGTTATCCTTTGTGATACAGGTTTGACTTGGCACATCAATTACCTGCTCCCGCATCTCCTGGTGATAGGCAGCACGATCCACAAATGGAATCATGAAGTGAAATCCCGGTTTCAGTGTCTTTTTATATTTACCGAGTCTCTCCTGTATGACCTCTTCCCGCATCTCAACAATGATGAAGAGCCGCGTGACAATGACATAGAGAAAGACGAAAAATAGTAGTAGTGCAATCCACATAAATTAACCCCTCTCAGGTGTTTTCGTTTTTTGGTTATTATCCGGTTCAAATCCGCCAAGTGCATCCACCACCCACGTCGTATTTTCTCGGTAGCGTATCACTACTTTTTGTCCCGGTTTGATGATCCCTTCAACCGATCGCGCATTCCATGATACCCCATCAAAGCGGATACGGCCGTTGTTATCCTTTTCATTAAGCTCTTCGATCACTTCGGCCACCTGATCCATCGCCTCATAATCTTCATCCGCATATTTAAAGAAGGTTTCAGGCTTCAGATATTTCTTGATGAAAGGACGAATCGCAATAGTAAGTCCGACGGAGGTGAGCAGCCATACTGCCGTTGCTGAGACGGGATCGCTCAGCAGACCCATAAAACGGAGAATACCAACCGTGACACCGCTAACTCCCAAAAAGAATGCAACTCCTCCGGGAATCAGAAATTCCAGCACCATAAGTATGAGTCCCCCGGCAAGGAACAGCCATGTCAGTGTTTCACTATCCATATTTTGCCCGTTAAATTAATTTCAGATAGATAGGTATTTTCAATTACAATAACCCCAAAAGTTTTTGCCATTTTGCACTACGTGAATATTCGGAGAAAGTTTCGAAAAACTTTCATCTTAACATACCGTTGTGCAAGTGAGAATCAAGCATCTATCCGGGTTTGAATCCAACACAAAAGAAGAAATTTCTGTAATTCTATGTGACTTAGATATTTAGACAATTTCTACCAAATACCTCATTGATATTACTGGCACAGTAATAGTGGGTAGAATTATACCCACCCACTCTCGATAATCTGCTTCAGCCTCTCTTTTGTCGTTTTGGGCGCAAAGGAGTGTTTAACTGCTTCCAGATTGCTTTTTTTGAAGTGATCTTTCCCCCACCCGAACTCTTTGTGAAGCAGTTCATACTCTTCAGTAAGAGTTACCGGGGTAATGGTTCTTGAATCTGTGTTAACGCTGATGGAAACTCCCTCTTCAAAAAGACGATCTATTGTATGATCACCGATCGATTCAAAGACATTGGTCTGAATATTACTGGTAGGACAAATTTCAAGGTGAATATCTTCTCTCTTCAATCGTTCTACCAGCTGTGGGTTTTCAACACTACGAACGCCATGCCCAATTCTCGATACCAAAAAGTGATCCAATACTTCCTCCACACTATCTGCCCCTAAGGCTTCACCAGCATGTGCGGTAGAGTTCAATCCATGTTTTGCGGCATATTTAAATGCTGAAATGTGTTCATCAATCCCAAAACCGGCCTCATCTGCGGCAATATCGAAACCAACCACACCTCTATCCTGATGCTTTTTAACAAGCTTTACCGTTTCCATACTCTGCTCTCTGTTGTAGTGGCGAAGTGTACAAAGGATAAACCCAAACTCTATACCAAAAACTAAACTCGACTTTTTTGCCTGGTCTGTGACAATCGTCACCACCTCTTCCGATGACAGCCCGTTCCTAATGTGTTCAAGCGGTGCAAAACGAATCTCTGCATAGATAACCTGATCCTGGCTCAAAAGCTGGAATAGCTCTGAAACTGACCTCTCAAGTTGCTCACCGGTCTGCATCAGCTCTATACTTTTTTCAGATCGGGTAAGATAGTCGGCCAGGTTTAGGCACTTTGGTGGTGCTACATACTCCTGAACAAACTTCTCCTTGGTGATTTCGGGCCTGTAAGCGGAGACGAAATTGTATGTAAGTGAGCAGTCGAGGTGAAGGTGAAGTTCTGTTTTTGGCAGACCGGAAAAATCCATGCAGTGAAGTTGGCCATCAGGGTTGGTGTTAACTTAAGAAGAGCGCAAAGTTACGAATTCGCCCCCTGAAAAACAGTGTGGAACTTGATGATCAGATTCCCAGGCTATTCAGCAATCCAATATCAATGGTGTAGATGTATTCCACGGTGGCATCATCTCCAAAAGCCAGAAGGTGAGCTGAAAACTTGGTCTCACATTCGGTATCGACAGAAAATTCTATTTCCCCGTCGGTTGGTTGATGCTCTTCGGGGTTATCACCGAGTGCCAAATCGCCACAAAAATATCGGACTTCTATCCTGTTGGCAACAGATTTAGCTTTGGTAACTACTTTGGAGACAGATAGATCCAGGGGTTGACGGAGCTGCCAATCTACGGTATTGAGATAGGCGTGATCCTCATCCGGATATGGTTCTTCACCCTTAATGTGAACAATTGGCACATCAATGGAATCAATATTGGAGAAAAACTCCGGTTGTAATGTTGATCCGTAAAACTCACTTTCGTCTGTTTCATTTGAAACAAAACCATTTTCGCTACTGCTGCATGTAGCTGAAGACAGCGCAAAACAGACAAACCAAGCCACAGACGATAAAATACCCCCTTTTATCATGACCGAACGGTTTCTTAAAATTTATACCCCTATAACTCATAAACCACAGCTAATAGTACGACTTAGAGCGCCAATATTAGATTAATTTCCTCTAATATAGATCTTGTCAAAAAGATCTCCGTTCAGATAATACAAACACATGTGCGTCAGTTAATTGCGGTCTCCTCGAGAATAAATCATCGACATTAAATGAGTTTTTTAAAAAGGATAAGGTCATAAAATTACAGTATTCAAAATTTTGTCTTCAATAATCGTTTAACGGCTTAAGAAAAAATCAGAGCTGTCGAAAATTCGGGTAATTGTGCATCTATTTACTTGTACAATGAATTAAATGGTTACAGGTGTCGCTGCAATAAATTCGGGAACAGCGGCTTAGGGTTCAGTTACCGTAACGGAGTATTAGAGTAACCCTGTAGCTGGTAAAGGGAAATAATATAAAATCAGGTTATGGATTCACTCAAAGAAAAGTGGAAATCTACAGGTATTGGTAAGAGAATGACCATTCACATACTGTCACTATTTGTGATTGCCATCTTCACAACAACAAGCATTGTTTACAATGTATTCAAAACCTCCTATGAGGATGGTGTAATGGAGCGGCTGAATGGTGTAGGTCAGATGAATGCCCAGTCTTTCTCCGACTGGTTAGCTGCCAGGCAGGATGAAGTGAGATATATCGCTAATCTGCGATATGTGCAGGATCAGGACCAGGAAGAGATCACCAACTATCTGGCTAACTTAGCCGACAGCCAGGGTTATTATGATACCATCTACTTTGTGGATCCAGATGGACGAGGGTATGCCGGTGTCTCCTATCAGAACGGTTCAACAAGGCTCACACAGGATGAAGCCTATGAGTTTAACGTAGGCGACAGAGCATGGTTCCAGGAAGCCATCGCGGGAAATGATGTCTTCTCCCAACCACTTGTTTCCCGTGCCACCGGTAACAGGGTAAGCAACGTAGTGATTCCTGTATATGACCGCGGTGAGATTATTGGGGTTGTAAGGGCAGCTGTAAACCTT
>JAFIFA010000019.1 GCA_020832225.1 Balneolaceae bacterium | reverse complement strand
CAACTAGAATCAGATACATTATCTCAACAGGAATGACTCTCCGATTCCAATCACCCTTTGCTTATAGGGATATATATATGAGATAAATGTCAAGATCTTATTTGTACTTATCAAATCTCTTGATAATTGATATTATTGACTATTTACGAGCCTGCCATTTTACACCCACTTTTTTTAGTTAAAGAGAAAAGTGCTTAGCAAAAAAGGGGGGGTATTGTTGAATTGATGAACAGTTGAATCGTTGAGGGGCTGGAAGTCGAAAGCTCAAAGCTCAAAGCTCAAAGGGGCAAGTTATAGAAAATTCCCGCTGCGTTCACCGCGACTCCTCAGCGTCCGCTGCGGTTAAAAATCGCCCCTCAACATTATCAGCTAAATAATCAGGTTTATACCCAAATAGTACGTTGGTTGCTTAAAGGGGGTAGGGTTGAATCGTTGATTAAACCACAAAGATCACAAAGATTTTTTCACAAAGCCCACCACACCCTTTTGTGCTCTTTGCGAAAACCTTCGTGCCCATTGTGGTTAAAAGCTATCGATCCAAATCTCGGTTTCGAGGGTGCAACCTGTAACTCGCAACCCGAAACCCGTCTCACGAATAACTTTTATTCCACTCCTTAGCCACGAGGAACGCCATTTCCAGGCTCTGCTCGTAGTTGAGGCGGGGGTCGCAGTAGGTTTCGTAGTTCAGGTTCAGTCCGGATTCGTTGAGGCCGTTGGCTCCACCCACACATTCGGTAACGTTGTCGCCGGTGAGTTCAAGGTGCACGCCACCAAGATAGCTTCCCTCAGAACGGTGAACCGCAAAGGTGGTTTTGATCTCTTCCAGAATGTCGTTGAATCGGCGGGTCTTCACGTTGTCACCGGTAGCAAAGGTGTTGCCGTGCATCGGGTCGCAGCTCCACACAACCGGATGCCCTTCCTGCTTCACGGCACGGATAAATGTGGGCAGATACTTCTCTACCTCGTCCACTCCCATCCGGGTGATAATTACAATTTTGCCCGCTTCATGGTTTGGATTGAGCTTCTCAATCACTTCAAGTGTCTCTTCCAGGTCGAAGGGAGGACCCGCTTTAATTCCGATCGGATTGCGGATACCGCTGAGGTATTCGATATGGGCTCCATCAAGCTGTTTCGTTCGGTTGCCGAGCCACACCATGTGTCCGCTCAGATTGAACCAGCCCGGCTTGCGCGGCACGCGACGGGTCTGTGCGGAGTCGTAATAGAGATTCAGAGCTTCGTGCGAGGTGTAGAGATCCACCTTGTGAAGCGTGCTGAAGGTATTGGGCGTGATGGTCTCCATAAAGTTGATCGCCTTATGGATGGAGTTTACCATCGCCTCATAATCTTTGTAGTACTCGTTATTCTTCATGAAATCGAGCTCCCACTGCTCGGGGTGCTGCAGGTCGGCAAATCCTTCGTCAGAAAGTGCACGCAGAAAATTAAGCGAGAGGGCCGACTTCTCATACGCCTTGATCAGACGTCTGGGGTCGGGCTGACGTGCGTCCCTTTTCGGCTCATAGCTATTGATCAGGTCGCCACGGTAGTTCAGCATCTCCTGACCGTTTACCACCTCAAAATCCCTGGATCGCGGTTTGGCAAATTGACCGGCAATACGCCCAATCCGGACAACAGGTCTACCCATCTCATGCACCAGAATAAAACTCATCTGAAGCATCACCTTCAGCATATTCACAATCTTAGGCGCTGTGCAGGCGTCAAACGTCTCGGCACAGTCTCCTCCCTGCAGCAGAAATGCTTTCCCTTCAGAAACGGAAGCGAGCTTCTCCTTCAGCGCCTCAACCTCCCAGGAGGTGATCAGTGGCGGAAGTGCCCGGAGCTCGTTGTAGGCTGACTGCAGTTGCTCTGTATCGGGGTATGCGGGCAGCTGCTCAAGCTTCTTGTCGTTCCAGGAGAGTGGGTACCACTCTTCGCCTTCAAGCTTTGATGGTATCTGAATTGGGTTTACTGACTTCGCAATTATGCTCATGGGGAAATCGGTGAATCGTTTAAAAGAAAGCTAAAATAAGAATCATTTTCCTATAAAGGTAATCTTCGCTGATGCAGACAAAACGATAAGTCCACATCAATCCTTATCAATTCATTACGAAATTCACACTTTGCTGGTATATACCTCAAGAGCCGATTATTAGAAGCAGTTTTTTCTGGCCAATAAAATTACTCCCGGGCAAGTTCGCCAAGTTTATCCTGAATTTTATCCTCAGGCCACCATTCTCCACGAACAATTACACCCGCCCGGTTTTTTACGTTTGCAATATCTTCAAAAGGGTTTGAGTTAAGTAGAATCAGGTCTGCCCGGAGCCCTTCTTCAATCATGCCAAACTCATCTTCCTCGTCAAAATAGATTCCGGCATTTTTTGTGCCTGTTACAAGGACTTCGTAGGGCGAAAGTCCGGTGGCAACCATCATCTCCATTTCATGATGTATGGAGAACCCGGGAACATTAAAAAACTGGGGAGCATCCGATCCAAGAACAATCAGTGCACCGCGGTCATGTAGTTCCTTTGTTATTTTCTGGCGAAGTTCTACAAGTTTTCTGGCAGCCTCCGGCTGAAAATCATCTCTTGCCTGAAAGTCGTGCTTGGAACTTATCCAGCCCTCTATAACGCTTCGGGGCATGTACTGCATTTCCGGCCACTGAGCCATCTCTTCAGGTGTTTCAGTAGATTCGAGATGCTCGACGAGACTCAAAGTAGGCACATTCCAGGTACCGGCTTCGATAGTCAGTTCGATGGCTTCATCCAGCCGTTCTTCCTCAACATAATCGATAATGGCGCTGCCAAAAAAGCCCGGGCTTATATTTTCAGCATCGGGATTTTCCTCAGCAAGGAATTCAACATATCGATCCAAATGGTCAATTGAAGCTTGCCTTTCATCAAGAGCAACCCGTAGTCCAACCTCTTCCGGTATATGTCCGGCGAAAGGAAGCCCTTCTTCGTGGGCAACTTCAGCCAGTTTCCTGTAAGTCTCGAGCGAGAGGCTTCCCATTTTCATCAGGTCGAACCCTTCATCCAGATAACCCTGAACCACACCTTCCACAGCATCAGTATCAGGTATGGTGTCCGGGCTGAGCCACGGACTCGCTGCATAGATCACGGGACCCGGTATTTCACCATTCATAACCTGTTCACTCAGCTCGAGATGATAAGGATGTCCCGCCATATTCCGGACAGTTGTAACACCATTGGAAATATATAGAAACAGAACATCTTTGGCATACTGGCTGTCATCAGGACCCGGAATGTGACCATGCATCTCTGCGAGACCTGGCATCAGATATTTTCCTTCAGAATCTACTTGCATGGCATCCTCAGGAATTTCAGCTTCCTCGTCTGGCCTAATCGATTCGATCCGGTCGCCACGGATTACAACGGTTTTCCCCTCCAAAATGGAGTCATCTTTCATCGTAAGTACATTGACACCGGTAAGCACGATAGCATCAGGCTGATCGGCGGAAGTGGCGGGAGTACTTTCACCATCTGCACACGCTGTTGTCAATAATAGTGTTACTAGGCAGAGAACCATCAGTCCCGGCACCCTTATCGAATAACCCGGAATATTTAGCTTTACATTCATAACTTTTTTATTGGTTTCGGAATGTTGAATTTCAAGCGAGATATCACATGTTAACGATCCTTTTATGCTGACCCGTTTTCTCAAAACCGGAATCTTAATTAATACAAAAAAATCAGATTGCGGGAAGTTATTGGCAATTCTTAAACAAGTTCAGTTAAAAATGAAATCGAGTCTCATGCTTGAATTAATCTTACACATAAATAAATATTTTAATCATTAGCATCCAAGATGCTACAGAGAGTTAACAGGAATTGATGGGAGATTTGTTTCAAGGTAGTGAACGTGATGTTACCTGAAACGTTTCTTATATTTACAAGTTAACCCGATCAACAAAAAGGTCCCTTGCAGAATAACATCATCATCCGCGGCGCCCGCGAACACAATCTCAAAAACATCGACATCGACATTCCCCGGGAAAAGCTGGTGGTCTTTACCGGGCTCTCCGGTTCCGGCAAGTCATCCCTCGCCTTTGACACCATCTACGCCGAGGGGCAGCGCCGCTTTATGGAGTCGCTCTCTGCCTATGCCCGGCAGTTTCTGGGGATGATGGAGCGTCCGGAAGTCGATTTTATTGACGGACTTTCGCCGGTGATCTCCATCGATCAGAAAACCACCAACCGGAATCCGCGCTCCACAGTGGGTACGGTGACCGAGATCTACGATTTTCTTCGTCTGCTTTATGCCCGTGTCGGCATCCCTTACTCCTACAAATCAGGCAACAAGATGGAGAAGCAGACCTCCGATCAGATTGTATCCGCAATCATGTCGCTGCCAAAAGGGACAAAAGCCTACTGCATGGCGCCGGTGGTTCGCGGACGAAAGGGCCACTACCGCGAACTCTTTGATCAGATGCAGAAGCAGGGTTTTGTGAAGGCACGCGTTGATGGTGAGCTGATCGACCTAGAGGGCGAAATCAAACTGGACCGCTACAAGACGCATAATGTTGAGGTTGTGGTTGATCGTTTTGTGATCTCACCCAACAGCGAAAAACGGATCTCCGAGAGCGTTCACCTGGCGCTGGAGATGGCCGATGGTAATCTGATTCTCGGCATTCAGGAGGATGGCGAGATCCGGGATCAGGTCTTCTCCAAACACCTGTTCGATCCGGAAAGCGGTCTCTCTTATGAAGACCCGGCCCCAAACCTATTTTCATTCAATTCGCCCTATGGTGCCTGTAAAGCGTGCAACGGCCTTGGCTACCGCTACGACGTCAGCCGAAAGCTGGTCATTCCCAATCCCGAGCAGACGATCCGGGAGGGTGCCATCCGCTTCCTCGGTCAGCCACGCGATATCTTCGCCTTCAAACAGCTGAAAGCAGTTCTCGACAGCGTCGATCTCGATTTCGACACACCGGTTACCAAGTTCAGTGAAGAGGCTCTTGATCTTCTTTTTGATGGCGGTGGTGATAAGAAGTTCAACGTCAGTTACGACTTCAAGAACAACAACGTCACCTACAAGCATGTCTATTCCGGACTTCGCTCCATCATCCGCGAGCAGTATGAGGAGAGCAAATCGAACAAGCAGCGCGACAAAGCCAAAGCGTTTCTCTCCAAAGTTAACTGCCCGAAATGCGGCGGGGGCAGGCTAAACAAAGAAGCCCTCTCCTACAAAATTGACGGACACACCATACAGGATTTGGTTGAGCAGGATATCAGCTCACTTCGGCTCACGGTTGGCAACCTCAAACTGACTGAGCGACAGCGAAAAATCGGTCTACAGGTATTGAAAGAGGTGATCGACCGAATCGACTTTCTGCTAAACGTAGGACTCGGCTATCTTTCGTTGAACCGTGAAGCTCAAACACTGAGTGGCGGGGAAGCGCAGCGAATTCGCCTGGCAACGCAGATTGGAACCCAGCTCGTAGGTGTACTCTACATTCTGGATGAACCGAGCATAGGCCTTCACCAGCGCGACAACATCAAACTGATACGTTCACTTGAGACCCTTCGCGATCTTGGAAACAGTGTGATTGTGGTGGAGCACGACCGTGAAACCATTGAGCACGCCGATTATGTGGTGGATCTGGGCCCCGGAGCAGGTAAACATGGAGGTCATATTGTTACTCAAGGTCGCCCCGAAGAGCTCGATCCCAATTCCGGCACCACCCGATTTCTACGCGATGAAGAGGTGATCCCCTATCCCGAAACGCGGCGTAAAGGCAGCGGTAAGTCGATATGGGTACGCGAAGCGGAAGGACACAATCTGAAGAAGGTCGATCTTGAGGTACCCCTCGGTAAATTTATCTGCGTAACGGGCGTAAGCGGTAGCGGCAAGAGCTCTCTGATCAACCAAACGCTCGTACCGATCCTCTCCAACGAGTTCTACAACTCCAAGTCGGTTCCCCTACCCTACAAATCGGTAGAGGGACTAAACCATGTTGATAAGGTGATCTCGATCGACCAGAGCCCGATCGGCCG
>JAFIFA010000016.1 GCA_020832225.1 Balneolaceae bacterium | reverse complement strand
AAAAATCCTCAAATTGGGTTTGGTACTGGGAGGAGTAATTGATCATATGCAAGGTTATTTTTAAAAAAGATACAAAATCCCTGCATAAATTGCTTCAAAATTACCCTTCTTGCTACTGTTTTTATGAAATTTAGACTCGGTTTGAGTAAGCCCTAATTTAGATGTGCTAAAAGATAGACAGGCTGAGTGCCGGTTCAAAACAGAGGAGCATTTCGGGCACGATCTCGTTTAAAGAGGCCCGGATTACTGAAAGGGTATGGGAATATTGAAAAAAAAGAAGGAAATGGGGAATCAGACAGATATGCACACTACTTGAGATTTCCCGTTTTTGTGTCTAATCAAGAAGGAAACTGATCAAGAAGAAAGCAGATTAATTTTATTCCAACCCAATTGATCGATCCGGTTCTACTCAGTCCGCCGGTTATCAATTCGCTGCCGGGCGACCTCCTTGATCGGGACTCCATCAATCAGTACGTCTTTTAAAACACTCTCTCCATTTCTGATACTTACCAGGGCATAGGCAGTAGAGGTTGTGTCGGTCTGTATGTCGAGATACGCCAGTTCAGCATCATACGCCTTTGACTCTTCCATATAAAACCTGTCTAAGGGGTAATTGACCCTTACTCTGCCCGAAAAACTATAGCTGACTTCGGCTCTTAAATAGTGTTGACTGCCGGAGGGACTATGTGCGGTAACGGAATCCACCACCGCAAAACCATCGGCATCCGAATTCAGGTAGAGAAAAATCGTTTGTCCGGTCAGCCACTCTCTATCGGATGGAAGATCAACCAGGCTTTCATCAAACTGAAGCGAAATGTATTTGCCCCGAAACGGATCGTGGGGGTCAATCGGGGCAGTTTTGAATTTGAACTCTGTGCCGTGTCGTAAAATGAGCTCCCTGTCCAGAATCATTTTCATCGGTACTAAGAGCTGAAGGATCACCATCAGAATAAAGAGTACAAACAGGCTTTTTTTAGGACTCATAAACTCCTCTCTTTTTAAGCATCCAATAGTTCACGGCGATGAAACCTGCACCGGCCAGAACAAAAAGAAATCCGCGTACAACAAAACTGAACTGGATATCAAAAAACCTGCAGATAATGAGTGCTGACAGAACAACCATGCCGAAGTTCAAAAGTCCCAGGCGGTTCTGTTTTGCTCCATCGAGGACCATCAGAATTCCGATCACAACTACCATCAGGTTGATGAAAACTACAGCACCGGGTAAAATCAATCCGTACAGAAACAGAGCGATAAACAGAATGAAAACCGTTGAGAGCGGTTTGATTTCGCTTAACGGTCTGCCTTTTTGTTGAGCCGTGAAAAGCCAGCCTGCAAGTGATGTGTTGATCAGAGCTGAAAAGAGTTCGGGTGCTGCAATCAGCTCATTAAAAACCAGATTGGTTTGGTTGAGATGATCCCAGAATCCGCTGAAGCTGAGCGCAACTAGCATCCCTACAGTACCAAGTGCGCCGGTCACTTTATACCCATTACGTTTCAGTTTTTGGCCTTTAAAATAGGAGGAATTTCCCAACAGATAGAAAAATCCAAAGAGGCTGACATAGCTGATAAGCATTAGCTCGGTGGCAGAGCCTGCAAGGGTGCCAAGTGAGATGATTACGGAAAACGGGACCACCCAGTGATGAAAGCCGGTGAAGTTACTTTGAGGATGATTCTTTGCCAGCATAACGTAATAGGGCAGTGCACCCGCCAAGAGAATCCAGTAAAGAGTTGCCTGTTCAGATGGTGAAGACCAGAAACCGGTTTCGGTTGCATACCATGTGATCCCGGCAATATAGAACAGGGAGGTAATGGAAGATTTCATTACATAGATGAGGGGCAGACAGAGAACCATCCAGGTCAACAGAAATGGGCCCAGACTGCCGGGAATGTTGTAAATCTGACCCATCAGCGCAATTGATGCGCCCACTGACAAAAAGAGAAACAGAGAGCTGCTCTCTCTCCAGGGGATGCTCTCCGGTTTTTTCAGAAAAACGTATCCGCAAAGCAGTTGTCCGGTAATAAGTGGCAGAAAAGCAACTCCTGTCTTTACGGGTCTGGAGAGTTCATCCCAGTTGTGAGCCATAATCAGGATGATTCCCAGGCCAACCAACAGTGCTCCCAATATCCCAAACACAAGAAAGAGGCGGTTGCCGCTTTGCTCAGACTTCTTATTGTAATAGCTGCTGATTCTGTCGGCCGTCTCTTGTGAGATGACCTCAGCGTTTACAAGTTCAGGTAGTTCTTTTCGGATGCTCATGGGTTAGGTATAAACATGGTATGTCTATTCAAGTATACAAAGTGAATAGATCGAAGTGATAATGAGAGTACGGCATATTATCACATCGAGAAAGACATACCATGTTTTTAATTTCCAATTAGGCAAGTTGAATAGATCGAAGTGATTATGAGAGTACGTCAAATTATCACATCGGGAAAGACATACCATGTTTTTAATTTCGAAATGAATAGGGATTATGAATGGTATATTGGCCTGGTCCATGAATGTTGGTTTTTGGAAACCAGATCAACTGCTGGTTGGAGCGGAAGTTAACCCGGCCTGAAATAGCTGCAGGAGCTCGGGATCTGTTATTCCATTTACGATGAACTGAATCGCAATACAGAAGATGATGAAGCCCATAATTTTTGTCATTGCGTGAATTCCGTTTACACCAAGAAAACGGGTCATTTCACCGGAAATTCGGAGGGTGCCCCAGACAATAGCAGCCAGGATCAATATCCCGATAAAAATGGCAAGGTACTCAAGCCAGTTGTCTGTGATTGTAGCCATACTGATAACTACTGCGATGGAACCTGGTCCACTGAGGCTTGGCATTGCGAGCGGAAAGAAGGAGATATCCTCTTTCTTCACACTCTCTTTCTTCTCTTCGGGGGTGAGATCTACACTGTCTGGCGGATAGAGCATTTTAAAGGCAACACGGCCAATCAGAATGCCCCCGGCAATACGGACACCGGGAAGGGATATGCCGAAAAAGTTGATAATCAGGGTTCCTGCAATCAGAAATACACCGAGAATACCGATCATGTAAATGACACCCTTTGTAGCCTAGGTGATGCGAGTCTCTTTGTCAAATCCTTCAGTTATTGCCAAAAAAAGTGGAGCAGTACTGAATGGATTTACAATAGGTAAAAGCGCAGCAACCGTCAGAAAGATTAGTTCAAGCATGGTATTTTATTTTTCAAAATTCCAGATTCCGGGTACGAGGCTATTAAACAATTATCAACAAAGTTTGGTGAACAGGGTTTAATTGATCGCTCCTGTAAAACGAATTAACGCTATCCCAAGCCGTCTAAGTAGAGCGAAGGTATCATTCGGTAAATTTACTCTTTATCCCTGCCCTTCGACCAAAGAGTATACATATTTTGATCACATATCCAGAGCAACAGTCTTATGTCTCACCTCTAAAATTAATGCGGATTCTAAGTTTTTAAAGGCAATTTGATACCATCAAAACCAATGAACCATCTCTTCGAGTACAGATCTCTTTCTGAATACGCTAATGAGTGCTGCTACCCAAATAGCTCCGTGAATTAGAGGTGATACCCATCCAGCACTTACACCAAGCAGACTTACGGCAGAGCCAAAGAAGAACATGAAAATGAAGTTTGCGGCAAAAAATAAAAGATATAAGGGAATGAGTGTCCCGAAAAAAATGATGGCGCCATCTATGTACCTACTTTCATGTTTCTCTTTCTGCTTTAATCTCTTCTCTTCCAATTCCAGTTTTTTGCGGAGCTTCCTGTCAAGTTCTTTACTCATGTGTAAATTTTCCGTGTCGGGTTCATTCAATGTTCTACTTTTCGGTTCGGGCCGATTGATGCCTAAGATGACGGTTATTTGTGAGAGTGGCTACCAAAGTAATTATGATACTTTTATTTCCCATTTAACTACTTATAACAGCTTTGTATGAAGCTATATTTATGACAAACAGACCGTTTTTCATATGATTTGCTTGTATCGTCATTAAAAAAAATGATTCGACAAATTGATAAAAGTTTGCCGGCCGATGAACGATTAGGAGATGTTATCTCTTTGCAGTGCTGGATTATGTGAGGGGTGAATTGTTATCTCATTTAATAATTCGAACTGTGCTGTTTATTAGCATAAATAACATAATTTAAAATCCCGTTATAAAATTGCCTGTCTAACTAACTTCCGGGCAATCAGATTGTCATTTTTAAGATCCGCTTTATGTCAAAACTATCTGCCAAAGAGAAATTTATAGATGTATCAGATTATGGCAGACCATTAGCCAGGTTATTTACAAACAGGTTAAAAGAGACTGACACCACACCGATTCAAGTTACATTACTGTTTGGATTAAGTGGCATTGTAGCAATCTATTGTATTTTAAACGGCTATCACATTGCGGCGGGACTGTTTTTGATACTTAAATCCGTTTTAGATGCCGCTGATGGAGAGTTGGCTAGGCTGATCGAGACACCATCCTATACCGGAAGATATCTTGATTCAATCTTTGACTTTGTACTTAATTTGATGTTTCTGTTGTCAATCTGGTATGTGACAGACCATTCGATTTGGGTTACGCTTGCCGCGTTTGTCTCACTTCAGCTGCAGGGTACCCTCTACAACTACTACTACGTTATCTTGCGGCATCACTCAGCCGGAGGCGATAAAACAAGTAAGATTTTTGAAACTGATACCCCCAAGGCCTATCCGGGAGAAGATCAGAAAACAGTAAGCATTCTGTTTAAAGTTTATACTCTATTCTACTCTGTTTTTGACAGAATCATCTACAAATTTGACAGGGAAGCAGCTTCAATTAAAAGCTTTCCCCGGTGGTTTATGACCCTTGTATCTATATACGGATTGGGGTTTCAGTTATTAATAATCTCATTTCTATTGGCAATGGGTCTTATTGATCTGATTATTCCGTTTTTTATCGGCTATTCGATCTTCATCTTCATATTCATTGGTATCCGAAAATTGTTTCTGAATGGAGATGGTTAATTAAGGGTGAAGATCTGTCAACTCTTGATTTTCTGTAGTGCAAATTGGTTTTCGAGATCTTTTGAACCACAACGTTTACCAAGTAGCGTAAAAAAACTACAGCGAAGTTGTAGTTTTCCCGTCTCCCGTCTCCCGTCTCCCGTCTCAATTCACGAATACCCTAACCATACACCCGCAACCAGCCCAACTGCACAGACCACCAATAGCTTCAGAACAACCGGCAGGATGAACCGGAACCACCGATCGTACGATATGCCCGCAAGTCCCAGAATCCCCATCAGCACGGGGTTGGTGGGTACAATCATATTCATTAGCCCATCGCCGAACTGAAAGGCAAGTACAGCAATCTGCCTCGATACACCAACCAGATCACCAATGGGAGCCATCAATGGCATGGTGACGAGTGCTTGTCCGCTGCCAGATGGTATAAAGAAGTTGAGTACCGACTGTATGCCCAACATTCCAATAGCAGAGAATTCAGCCCCAACCGCGGATAGGGGAGCCGCCATTCCGTTTACTACGGTGTGAAGCACCTCGCCATCCTCAAGAAGGAGTGCAATGGCACGTGCAAATCCGATCAGCAGTGCGGTACTGGCAAGTTCTGCAGCACCGTTTCCAAAAACTGAAGCAATCCTGTTTAGGTTGAGACCACCAATCAGGCCGCCGGCAATTGCCAGTCCCAGAAAGATGGCGCCCAGTTCGGTGAGATACCACCCATAAAGCATGATGCCGACAACCAGCCCCACAAGTACCAGCAATGTTGCAAACAGCACGCCTTTGTGTCGCACGGTTAGGCTTTGAGTCTTATCAATCTCAGCTGCTGCGGGAGGCTCCGTACCATAGACCAGGCTTTGGGTCGGGTCTGCCTGAACCTTACGAGAGTATCGCCAAACATGATGGAAGCCAACCAACAGCAGAGGAACAGCCAGAATCAGCCGATACCACATTCCGGATGTGGGTTCAAGACCGGCAACATCCTGTGCAACAATCAGCGTAAACGGGTTCATTACGGCTACGGCGTACCCAATTCCGTATCCGATCACCATGGTTCCGATTGCGGTAACTGAATCCATCTTAAGCGCCACGCAGACCGACACCAGGATCACCGCAAATGGGATATACTCCTCCGCCATACCCAGCGTTGCCGAAGCGGTGGCAAAGGCAATCATCACCAGAAAAAGCAGCAGATAGGGCTGATCACCAAAACGGCTTACCATTCGGCCCAGAAGTGCATCGATGGCACCGGTCTCCCGAACCACGGCAAGGGCCCCGCCAATAATCAGAACGAAGAAGATGATTCCCTGTGCATCGGCCAGCGCCCTCGGAATAACCGTAAACAGAGAGAGGGGAGAGAGGTACTCTTTTTCATCAGCCTTCTCAAAGGAGCCCGGAATAACCACCTCAATTCCCTGCTCATTTACCCCGGTCTGAAATTCACCGGAGGGGATCACCCAGGTTAAAACCAGTGAGAAGATCATCAGAAAAAAGAGGAGTACGAGCGTATGGGGAACCTTGAATTTCAAAATCGATGCGGGTTTGATTGATTTAGAAGCGGGAATGATACAAAAAGCGATCGATAGTTTAAGCTTCCTGATAAGAATTGATAGATAACAGGTATAGCCGCGATTACTAAATCCATTTCACCGTGCATGTCACATTCCCTATCTTCAGCGGGAAATCAAAGAATTTTAAGACAGATCATACAGATGAAATATATTGGAGCACATGTGAGCGCAGCAGGCGGAGTAGAGAATGCTCCCGTAAGGGCCGGTGAGATCGGAGCCACAGGGTTTGCCCTTTTCACCAAGAATCAGCGTCAGTGGAAAGCGAAACCACTCTCGGAAGAGAATATCAAGGGCTTCAAGGCGAACTGTAAGAAGCACGGCTTCTCTATGGATGCAGTTATTCCCCACGACAGCTATCTGATCAACCTGGGGCATCCGGAGAAAGCAAAGCTGCAAAAATCGCGGGATGCCTTTCTGGATGAACTTGAGCGATGCGAACAGCTGGGAATCAAGCTCCTTAATTTCCATCCGGGCAGCCATCTCAGAAAGATCAGCGAAGCGGATTGCCTGAGCCGCATTGCGGAGTCGATCAATATCGCTCTGGGTAAAACGGACTATGTGAAAGCTGTGATTGAGAATACGGCGGGTCAGGGCTCCAACATGGGATTTCGCTTTGAGCACCTTGCAGAGATCATCGATCAGGTGGATCAGAAGGAGAGGGTTGGCGTCTGCATCGATACGGCTCACGCGTTTGCGGCCGGTTACGATATATCAACTGATGAGGGATTTGATGATACCATGGATCAGTTTGGCAACATCGTGGGCTTCGATAAGCTGATGGCGATGCACCTGAACGACTCCAAAAAGGAGGTGGGAACGAAGGTTGATCGTCACGACAGCCTGGGCGATGGATTTATCGGCTGGACGCCCTTTGAACGAATCATGAAAGATGACCGGTTTAACGGCATTCCGCTCATTCTTGAAACACCCAATACTGACAGGTGGAGCAAGGAGATTGCTCAGCTCAAGAAGCTGGCGGGATTGGATTAGTACCGGGTTCTTAAATTGAAAAGAAGCTGTTTGGCCTTTTTTTAACTCTGTATCTACGTGACAAATTCAATCTTTAGGAATAAGCAGCAGAGGCACATTGGTAATCTGAGCCACAACCCGGGCCGTGCTCTTGGAGATTAGCCACTCCAGAAAGCTTTTACGATAGCGGGTGGTTACCACGATCGTCTGCTTGTCGCCGTCAATATACTCTACAATACCCTCCAGGAAACTGGTTGAGTCGAACAGCTCTGTTTCAAGGCCGAATTCCGAGATACGCTGATTAAATTTTTCAAGCACATCCTGGTTTACTCTTTTGTTCTCAACAATGTGAAGTACCCGATACTCAACACCCAGATCCCTGGCAAATTTCTGCATTTTACGGATCGGCTTCACATCACGTTCTCTCAGGTCAGTGGCAAATAGCAGTCGTTTAGGATGTCGGTAG
>JAFIFA010000014.1 GCA_020832225.1 Balneolaceae bacterium | reverse complement strand
AAAGATCTTCTACCATCGAATTCCCCTATAACATTTATATCAAATAAAGAAAATATTCCTAGTATTACATTTAGAACAAAGTAATTCATGAATAATAAAATGAGATACATTTCTAAGACAAACCTCACCCCAGTATATCTCTCAGTATTTTGAAAATAATTAGAGATAAGTCTTACCATATCTATTTTGATTTTATGCCTGCTGTTTGTAGAAAAAATTTAAACCACCCCCATATATTGTCTCTGCTTCCTTTCTTGTAACAATTTTAATGGAAAATTGAATATCTAAATTCTTATCAGTACGATCATAGAAAAAGCTATTTCTTGTTCTTGAGAATTTGACTGCCATCCCAAAGTCATTCAAATAGCCAATTAAATTATACAGTTGTGATCGGCTGACCCCAAGTTTGCAAGCAAGCTCTTCCGGAGTTCCTGTAGACTCCTTCCTGATTAATCTATCAAGGTACTTTAAGCGTTCTATTTGCTCAATGAACTTCATGATTTTTGCTTCTAATTTTATTTTATTGACTATTTATTTCAAACACTTTTCCATTCAAAAAAGGAAACTGATTCTGCCACAATCGATAATAAAATGACTGCTCTTCAATCAATTCATAGTGCGATCCCTCTTCAACAAGCCGGCCTTTGTCGAGTACACATATCTTGTCAGCCATGAAAACCGTGCTGAGGCGATGGGCGATCAGGATTACTGTTTTTCCCTGATCTCTTAAATAGTTCACTGCATCCTGTACATACTGCTCAGAGGCAGAATCGAGTGAGGAGGTAGCTTCATCCAGGATCAGAATTTCCGGATCTTTGTAGAGTGCCCTTGCAATGGCAATACGCTGCTTTTGTCCACCGGAAAGTGTGGCTCCATTCTCCCCCAGATGGGTTTCAAATCCGTTGGGGAGTCCTTCGATAAATGAGAGTATGCCCAACTTTTTACAGATGGTGATAATCATCTCCATATCCGGGTCAAACACTCCCACGGCAATATTCTCAATTACATTACCACTGAAGAGATGTATTGTCTGTGGAACTACCGAAACAATGTTCCTCAAACTTTGCGTGTCGATATGGGCCAAATTCATCTCACCGATCGTTACACTTCCTGATTCGATTGGATACATTTTTTGAAGAATATTGACCAGTGTGGTCTTACCCGAACCGCTCTCACCCACAAATGCAGTAACCTTGCCTTTCGGAATGACCAAATCCAAGCCTTCAAAGACATCAACCCGTGAGCCATACCTAAAATGGACATCCATGAACTCTATATCGCCAATCATTTCAGGCCTCAGTGCAACTTTTTGTCCCTGCTCCTCCTTATCCAGGTCCATGATTTCGAACAGACGATCGGCCGCAATCAACGCATCCTGAATCGTTTTATTCATACCCACCAGTTCGCTAACCGGACCTGTGAAATATCCGATAATTGCATAAAATGAGAGAAGCTCACCGGGTGTTATCGAGCCCTGAAGTACAAACCCGGTTCCTACCCAAAGCAGAATAATGGTGAATATCCTCGATGTAAACTGAGATGCATTGCCTGAAAAAACGGAGTTCAATCCCGATCGATAAACGGTTTTTAGAAGCTGAACAAATCGGGTTTCCGTTTTCATATTGGCAAACCCTTCCAGACCAAACTGCTTGATTGTAGAGACAGAGTTCAACGATTCAACAAGCTGAGATTCCAGATCCGCGGCATCCTCCATCAGCTTTCTCTGCGTCCTCTTGTTCAGGTGATTCGTAATGAAATAGACCAGCGTATAGACGGGTATAATCGATAGCATGATGAGACCAAGCTTCCAGTAGTAGGTAAACATCAAACCAAAGGAGAAGAGCACAATAAAGATGTTTACTACAATGTTGATGGCCACATCATTAATAAAAGCCCGAATCTTCACTGCATCATTTATTCGGGAGATGATTTCACCAACCCGCATGGTATCAAAAAATCGCTGAGGCAGCTTTAACAGATGTTTGTAATATCCGAGGATAAGCCGGGCATCGATTAGCTGTCCCGTTTTAAGAGTAAACACCGTTTTGGCAACCCCAATAAAAATCTGCAACAGAATCAGAAGAATCATTCCTACACCCAACAGATTCAAAAGATTACGATTGCCATCTGCCAGCACATGGTCTACAATGATCTGAACAAAGATGGCTGTTGAGAGGCCTATAATGGTGTAGATCGCTGCACCGATAAGCGCCTGAAAAAGTATGGACCGGTGAGGTTTCAGCAAAAACCATAACCGACTGGCAATAGAGACTTTCTCGCTTCCGGGCTGAAATGTCTCGGCTGGCATGATCAGAACAAGAACACCGGTCCACTGCTTTTTGAACTCATCATGAGGAATTTTGTGAATCTTTCCATCCATCGGGTCCATAACCTCGATGTACTTTTTAGAGACGCCATAAATCACCACAAAATGGTGAAGCACCTCATTGACAACTACATGAGCAATGGTTGGAACCGGAATTTTAAAAAGACTCTCAAACTCTCCTTTTACCCCTTTGGCAGAAAAGCCCAGTTTCTCTGCAGCCTCAATCATGCCGAGAATGTTTGTCCCTTTTTTGTCGGTTGATGCGTATTGACGAATTCTTGAAATAGGCATCTCCAAACCAAAGTGTGCAGAAACTGAAGCCAGGCACGCCGCTCCGCAATCTGTGATGTCGTGTTGTTTAACCCCTATCTTTCCTTTTGCCATATCATCAACGCTCTGTTAATAATGCGTGCTCATTTTGGCTCCACATAGGATTAAGCCAATCATCTGCCTTATCAAAAATTAGCTGCAGTAAACTTCTGCGGGTCACAATGAAGCGTGCTTGTAAAGTCATCCCTTTTTTAATTTCGCCTCTGAACCCATTTTTCAGTTCCAGATAGGTTTTATCCAGGGAACACCGTACCCGGAATAGTGGCTGACCCTCATTCATAATCGCATCGCCTGATATACTTTGTATCCTTCCTGTAACAACTCCCCAATCGTGATGGTTGTAGGCATCAATTTGGATTCGAACCTCCATCCCTTTTTGTAGTAAACCTATGTCGTTCGGCAGAACAAAGATCTCTGCAATCAGACTAGTATCCGGCGAGATCTCTCCTAATGATTGGTTGGCGTGCACAAAACTGTTTTGAAATACCCCGCTCGCATTTTGTATGGTTCCCGAAATTGGCGCACGAATCTCATATCGATCCAGCTCCCTAGTCAAACGAATCTTTTCAGATTCCAACTGATCCAGCTCTTCCTGAAAAGCAATTCCGTCCAGGCTCCATTGATTCTGTTGTTGTTCAATAAATAACCTGTACCTATTCACAGACTCCTTCCATGCAAAGTGTGCTTCATCCAATACCGCTTCACTTATAGCATCCCGATCGTAAAGAGTTTGTTGACGAGTAAGCTCTCTTTTGAGCTGGTCCTTTTTATGTTGATGATTTACCAGGTTCTGTCTGAACTCAATCCACGATCTCTGATACCTGGGAGTTTCAAGGGTGATTGATTCAGCTGTTTCATTCGTTTCTGCCCCTTGTAGAGTGGTAATGTCTGATAGAAAAGAACTGAGCTGATTAGTACGAAAGTTATTGTATCGCAGCCTCTCCTTGATCTCAGGAGCCTCAATAATTGCAACCGGATCACCTCTTGAAATGAACCCGTTTTCGGCTACATACAAAGCCTGAATGTTCCCTGAAACCGGTGATGAAAGCTGCACAACTTCTGTTACCGGCCTGATGATACCCTGACTACGAACACCAACATCTACTTTGATAAATGGCAGTACAGAGAATAGAGTGATCAGTGCCAAAACGATTGTGGCGTAGATGATTCTCGAACTCACAGAGTGTTTCGAGAAATTTGCCTCCTGCGAATTTTCGATAATCTCCTTGGGAAAGAGTTGCCCGCTCACTGCAATCCTGATTGAATTAATCTATAGTGTTAGACTTTACTCTTGCAGATCATTTTTCACCTCTCTCCTTTTCTGCAAGAACCTGTTCTAATAAATATCTCCGGATTAAAATCTGCAAGATCAAATTCTTTCCCTTTTGTGCATTCTTACATTTTAGATGCCACACAGTACTTCGTGTTTCCGTGGCAATCATTAGTTTTTCAAAGAACCCATTCATTATTATCCACTATAGCATGCACCCGATATGAAGGGCTTTCTCTTTTATAGACCATATCGGTTACAGATCCTTCACTTCACTCGCTGCGCTCGTTCCGTTCAAGGATGACAGATTTCGCTTTTTAACACGGCCGGGTATTGGCAACCTACCAAGAACCACACTCTGTTTAACCCGGCTCACTCCATTCATCGACTTCGGCGTTAGACAATTCATGCAAACCACTACAACTGAAACACCGCCCTTGATTTAAGATGAGTGTGTAATCCTGAATAAATTGAGCAAAGCGAACGGAATGAAGGATCTGTGAGGGAATCGTATTTTAATGACACCGCTAATCTTTATGACACGAAGCGAAACACAGAATACTCCGTGCCCTTCCGTGCTTCCGTGGCATCATTTCTTTTTCAGAGATCGTGTCCCTTTTTACCATACCAAGTCACAAAAAAGCCCGCCAAATCTCGAGGATCTGACAGGCTTTGTAAGTAACTCGTTAATCGAATCGATGGTTCTTAAATCAACTCATCCACACGCTTCATTACGTACTCGTAGTGCGTTCGTGTGTAGCGGTCTGTGGCGCCGTTGATTGCCCGTTCCACATCGGATTTGAGCTCGCGGAGCTGTTCGAGTACCAGCGGACGTATATCAGACTGCTGTACATGAAACGCGGTGCGCAGGTTCTCCATCCCGATATCCGGACGGTAGTCACCCGGTGGATTGGCGGCTTCAGCAGCGGCTTCCGTTAGCAGGTATTCCATCCGGTCGATGTAGGCACGTTGAAGGTTGCGACGATAGGTGTCCACCCGATCACTTCCGTTTAGCTCTTTCCAGATACTGCCCCGCAGATCATCCAGCATCTCAGCAGGGCCATAGGCATCATCATTCAGCATGGCGTGCTGCTCTACCAGCCGCTCAAGTCGGTGTGGTGAAAGAAGCGCGTTCAGCCCTGTTACCTGATACCATCGCACCCGCTCTACCGTGCCCACATATTCAAAGGTGCGGAGCAGGGATTTATCCAACAACCACTCAGGCGTTGCAAAAAGATGCTCATCCAGAAATGCCATCGAGCGCTGCTGATCCTCTTTGGTCAGTGCCGTGTAGACCGGGCCTTCCTGACCAAAACGCTTATGCTCCTCACGAGATCCGCCAATCGCGGTGATTACCCGCTCGGTCATTCGTCCCCAGTGGACAAACATCTGCATGTAGCGCATCCGAATCTCATCATACGGCTGCCCCTCTTCGCCCATCCAGCTCTTCAGGTTTGGGATCACGCGATGGAGATTCTTCATTCCAAGCTCGCTGGCACGTACCCAGTCGTCACCGATCGACTCGGTTGTCTGTGTGGGATCAAAATCACCACGTCCATATCCAAACTGCATGGCCGGATCATCAGCCCGTTCGAGTACCCACTCATTAAGCAGCTCCTGCTCCTCTTCGGGTGTATCGAACTGCGGAAGATAGGAGTAGGCCCATTTCACCGACCAGATATCATACTCACCCACGTTGCGGTGAACTTTCACATCACCATCTTCCGGCTGTGCCACATAGTTGAAACGGGTACGTCCCACTACAGAGGAAGAGTTACCGTGACGGTTGGTAAAATCGGGATCGCGAAGATCTTCGATCGAGTAGGCGGTGTTACCGCGCTGATTGTGTGGGTAGCCGAGTGCGTGTGCCAACTCGTGCGACACCACATACTGCAGATATTGACCCATCTCCTCTGTGGAGAGGTGCGGTTGCTGAACCTCAGGGTTACGCGGACCGGTCTGGCTCAGCGACCACCAGTGGAGCCTTTTCATTACATTGTGATACATGTTGATATGGGCACGGATCGTCTCGCCCGAACGGGGATCGATCACATCAGGACCGGCGTTTGCCGAGTGGATTGGGTTGGCCACATAGCGGATCACCGAATAGCGAGCATCGAGCAGACTGAAGTCGGGATCATCTTCTGGGGCCATCTCGGCTCGAATGGCGTTCTTGAAACCGGCCTCCTCAAAAGCGACCTGCCACTCATCAATCCCCTCCTTAAAGTAGGGTCTCCACTCTTCCGGTGTTGCAGGATCGATGTAGAATACAATCGGATTTTTCGGCTCCACCAGTTCGCCCCGCAAGTAGGCCTCCTCATCCACCGGTTCCAGGCGGAATCGGGTTACGTATCGTTTGGTTCTGCTGTACTGTGCTTCACTTCCGTAGTCGGTCTGCGAAACGCTGATCATCGCCACACGCTCGTCAAACAAGCGCGGACGCATCGGTTCTTCGGGCAGCAGAATCATGCTGTGGTTCACCTCGAGGGAGATGGTTCCTGTTCGCTGTTGCGAGGGTGGATTATCTGCGTTGTAGGTGAGCACGGTTCGGACTTCAATATTTTCGGGAAACGCCTTTACAAACTCCATGAAAGAGCGGTTGCGGTCGAGACTGCGTACCGTATACTGCTGACGGTGACGATTCTGCAGACCGAAAAGGCGGGAATCCTTCAGGTAGAGGTCGGTTACATCGATAACATAGGAGCCATCGCGGGTCTCTGTGATTTCAAAAGAGTCAATGATGGTTGGAAAGTTGGAGTTCTGAACGGCTTCATAAACAGGCAGGTTCTCATCAGCGGTGTTGCTGTAGGAGACACCGCGAAGCAGGATCTTGTCGCCCCTTCGTTCCCACTGTACCACCTGCTGTGGCGCCAGGCGGTCGCCGCCCCAACCCAGTCCCTCGGCTGTTCGTGCGATACGGCTCATGATTGCCATATCGCGGCCAAGCATCTCTTCGGGAATTTCATATAGAATCTGGTCGCTAGTCTGGTAGACATTAAAGAGCCCTTCGCTCTTTTCAGCGGCAGATGGAATAGCAGAAGTAGATCGTGGTGATGATTCCCCGCTGGTGGTTTCCGTGGTCTGACAGGCTGTAAAGAGTAAAAGGAGAAGTGAAATTAGTATCGTTGAAAGGTATCGGATGTCGCGCATAGAATTGGAGGTTGGTTTGAGGTCGATGACTTAAATAGTGAGAAGCCCCGTGAATCGCAAGCACAAAGAGTGTAAAAACCTTACCTGCAAGACCCAAACCTGAAGACCACTTCGTTTCTGTTGGCCCTGCTACACTTTGGATTTTCAATATGAAATCCACACAGTTTAACTCTGCACATTTCCGACCGAAAATAGAGCCTTAATTTATCCAGATAGCTTAGTAGATATTTCAGCAGTGTTGATCTCACCGGTTTCACGCGCAGAAAGCTTGTTCTATAACATCAATATGCTATTCGGCCATTTATTCATTATACCAAACAATATCAATACTTTAACCGATGCTTAAAAGATCTGAAACAGGTCGAACCTATTCTTCCGAAGCCCGTTACAATGAAGAGAACCAGACACAAAACCGACCTGTTATGAAAAAGCTGATCAAATTTACCTTCGCCTGCATATCGATCTTTCTGCTGTTAACCTCTTGTGGTGAACGAGGTCCTGTTGGACCACAGGGTCCGCAAGGCCAACAAGGTCCGGCAGGGCCATCTATCCTGCCAACATCCTTTGAGTTTTCGGCCGACCTGACCATGAACAACGGCTTTGAGTATTTTGAGGATATCCCCTCCTCCATCGAGGTATTGGATTCGGATATCTTTCTGGCTTTCGTACTCGAAGACTACATACCGGAGGATGATCTTGAAGTCTGGAGAAAGCTCCCTGTAACGGAGTTCAACAATAGCGGTACCCTGCTTCTCGATTACGACTTCACATTTGTTGATATGAGAATATTTCTCGACTCAAATTATACGCTTCGAAGCGCCGACGAATTCCGTGATCTGTTGATACGTGGCGTTCATATACCGGCTGATTTTACGATGAACAATCAGGCCGCGAAGCTGAAAGAGTCTGAGACCTTCAGTGATCTGGAAGAGATGCTTGGTGTAGAGATCAAACCGGCACGCTAATCCTTCTTTGTTGGCAAAACCGCCGCCGCACTCTGCGGTGGCGGTTTGGGTATTAACCGTAGAGGGCACGAGGGTTTTGTGGGGTTCTTTGTGGAACAATATACAACCTGTCAGCACCTACCGGATCTGACAGCGTTGGGCGTATTAGAGATTTACTCCAGATAGTCCGTTTCACCATCATCAATCTTCATTTTGAACTCTTCATGTGCATGCAGGAAATTTTCTCGTCCGCCAAAATCTTCGAGCACTTTCGCAACCTCAACGAAAGACCTTCTGCCAATCAAAAAGTCATTTATCGATGAGTATTTGTAACCCCTATAATCATTGACTATTCCATGGTGGATAGGATTTCTATGTATATAGCATACAAGGTGCTGAAAGTTGTCATCATCAATCACTCTCTTTCTTTTTAATGACCCCTCAAACAGGAATCCGGTTCTCTCTTTCCTACAGTTTATATAGCGAGTATAACTGTTCATTAAATGGCTGATCTGCCTTGAAGCAACAAAAGGTTTGTTTAGGGGATCTTGATTTCCATGCAATTTATCAGACAAAAAATGTTCTTTTTTCAAGTTGAATAGCCTTGATTGTTCAGCTACAGTTCTGACTCTGATGAGTGCGTGGAAATGATTACTTAACAGACACCATGCAAAGGTCTGAACCGATGGATAGAGGTAGTAAACATACTTCTTGATAAACCGCCTAAAATCTTTATCACTCCAAAATATAGTTCCCTTGCCGACTCCACGGTTATAAATATGGTAATAATGTCCCTCCTCGAACCACTCCATCTTTGATCATATTGACTTTTAAAAATGATGGAAATTATTCTTCGGTGGAAATTTGAACAAGTGTTGTCAACAAATTGGCAAGAATTGAGTTCCTTTGAAGGGGTGGGTTTCATGAGGAGCTCCTTTTCCAAGAGCGACACTGTCAAGTCCTGAGGACGCTGAACAGGTCGGGCCAAAGATCATCAAAACTTCCTCGTACCCTTCGTAAAACCTTCGCGCCCCTTGTGGTTAATCAGTCGGAGTACGTTCGAGATGAGATTCCACCAGTTCTGAATATTTCTCTTTCTCCCACACTCCCATCAGAATCAAAATCAGCGTCAGGCTGGTTCCAAGTCCCCAGATCACGACAACCGCCAGGTCGGTCCAGAATTCATTGGAGCCGAACAGGATCAGGGGCAGAAGACCACCCATGGTGGTGAGGGATGTGATCATCACCGTCCGCATCTTGTTGCGGTAGACCTTCACCCAGCTTCTCAATCCGTGAATTCCAAGAGAACGACACCGCTGCTTTTCGTGAATTAGCAGGATGGAGTTGTTCACCACCACGCCAACAGCAAGCAGCGTCCCCGCTATGGCACCCTGATCGAAATTGATGTCGTGATATAGCGCTCCCGCCATCACCCCAATCAGGCTCAGTGGAATTGCCAATATAACCACCAAAGGATCACGCCAACTCTCAAGCAGCGCAGATACAATCATCCAGACGCTCAAAACCGTGAGGGCCAGAAGCAGCAGGTAGTTGTCGAGCTGATCGCTCTGCCCCCATGAGAAGAAGCCTCCGCCAAACTGCACGGATGCGCCAACGGGAACCGGAACTTCATCCAGCACCGATTCGATATAGCTGGATGCGAGCCTTGGCGGACCCAAAAAATCAACCGTCAGCGTACGGCTATAGGACTGGTTTTCTCTGATTATCTGGTTCATCGTCTGTTCCCGGCTCAGCGTCGCAACTTCATTGATCTTGAAGAGTTTATTGTCTGATCGACGGGCTCGTTCAATAAAGTCCTCTTCGTAGTGGGTTTGTACCTGATTGCTCCCCATCAGGTAGACGCGATCTCCCATCATCTCCACCATTCCAAAGGTGTTGGTTGGGTTGGCGTCAAGCTGGATGGCGTCGAGTACTTCGCGGCGGTTGAGTCCCTTAGCGGCGAGACGGTCCTCGTCCAGGCTCAGCACGTACTGAAACATCTCGGTACTGCCCCACCCTACAGAGTGGATATCGACCTCCCTGACCCGCTGATTTCGTTTCAGGCGGGCGGAAATATCTTCGGCAAGAAGAAGCAGCTCATCATAAGAGAACCCCCGAAGGGTGATCCGCTGCCCCGATATGCCACCGCTGCTTAATGGTGTGCTGTGGCCATCACCAAGTCCGCTTACGCTGATGCCGGAATTTCCGATTTGAGATGCGAGAAAGATTGCTTCCCCATAAAACTGATAGGGCTCATTGCGGAAGAGATACTCATCCTTGATATAAAACTGCATCCTCGCACCACTATATTCTGATATATCCGCCTCAAAATAGTCGAAAGCATCCATATAGGGCATGGCGATCGTCTCGTAATCACGAACCATCTTGTCGATCTCCTCAAGCGGGGTACCCTGCGGAGTACGGATATTGATAAAGATCCGCTCCTGCTGCTGTCCTCCCCAGGGTGTCCCGAAGTAGGTTTCGTTGAAAAACTTATAGGTGAGGCCGCCAACCCATGGATCGATCTCGCTGCGATTATCAAAATAGGTACGGGTAAATTCAGGCCAGTAGGTCTCATCCCAATCTTCCGGCTCGTCGATCGCAAATATCGGAATGCCAAATAGTGCTATCACCCCTACGTAGAGCGCCCATCGAAACTTTCGTCTCCAGTAAAACACCCTTAGAAGAACCATATTGATCAATCTGCTCACCTTTTTCTTGAGTTCTCGCTCCTGCTTTTCTGCTGATGAGGGTACAAGCCAGATCAGGGCGTAGGGAATCCAGCTGAGGGCAACCAGCACGGAAGAGAGAAGGGTAAAGGTAAGCGCAACCGCCAGCGGTACAAGAAAGAGCTGCAGCTCCTCCATCGCGAAGAAGAGCGGAATGAAGATCCCGACCGTCGTCAGCGTACTTCCAAAGACCGGCACCAGCGTGTAGGGTAGCTCTGATCGGACATGGTCGATCCGTTTCGACCGGTCGGCAGGAAGCGTCGGGTTGAGCTGCTCAAACACCACCACGGCGTTGTCGATAATCATCCCCAGGGCAACCGTGAGTCCGGCCAGCGTGAGCACGTTCAGCGTGTAGTTCATGAAAAAGAGGATGCCAAGGCTCAGCATCAGTGAAAAGATGATGCTGCCCAGAATCACAAACGGCGCCCTGAAACGGCGGATAAAGAGCAACAGAATCACAAAAACAAAGAGAAGGCTGAATGCCGACTGATACTGCAGGTCTCCAAACTGAGCCCGCAGATCTTCGGTGGAATCGCGCTCGAGCTGGATTGTGACATCGGAGGGAAGCCCCGCCTGAATCGTCTCCATCTCCCTTCGCATCGTCTCTGCAAGGCCCATTGCATCCGAGCCGCTCTCCCTAATAAAAATCATCGTCAACGCAGGCTTGCCGTTCAGCCGCTTGAGGGTTCTTACCGGGTAATCTTCCATATTGACCGACGCGATGTCCCTCAGCTCAACCTGACGATTGCTGCCGGGGATATTGAGCCTCATTGCGGCGATATCATCCGGGGACTCAAACTTGGGCGGAATCAGCATGCTCATTCGTCCGCTGCTGTGCTCCACAAATCCGCTCGACCGCCAGTTCAGCTGATCGCTGATCTGCTGCATGATCTGCCGGGAGTTGATGTTATACCGCTCCAGGCGATTGGTGTCGAAGCGCACCATCAGCGCCGGATCTTCGGCTCCCTGAATCTCAATATCGGCCAAACCCTCCGTTCCGAGAAGCTGGAGGCGAATCTGTCGGGTGGCAAGCTGATACAGCTCTCGGGATGAACGGTCGCCGCTGATGGAGTAGGCCATAAAGGTCTCCTGGTCCTGAAGCTCCTGCGGAATGGATCGGCTGATGTTGGGCCGCCTCACCTGCGGAGGGAATTCATCCCTGAGTCCATAGAGGTACTCCTGCAGCTCCAGAATCCTGTACTCTACCGGTGTGTCCTGCTCAAAGGTGATCGTCACGCTGGAACGTCCTTCCCGCGATACCGACCGGATACGCTCCACATTCCTCAGCCGCGTCGCCACCGACTCCACCCGGCGGGTAACCTCCTGCTCCATCACCTCCGGCGAGGTACTCCCCCAGCCATACGAGACCGTCACCGACGGCAAACGCAGATCCGGAGCCATCTCCAGCGGAATATTCATCCACGCAACAACCCCAACCACTGCAATAAGCATGTAGCTAAGGGAGATGAAGTATTTTCGGCGGAAGATTTCTTTCATTTATTAGTGAAAGGTGAGACGTCAAACGTGAGACGTAAGACGACTCGATTTAAAATTACTAGCTACGAATCATGTTTGATAGCATGGCAAAAATTTTATTGGCCAGTTCTGATAGATTTTCAGTTTCTGATTGGTCAATCAGTCCTAACCGTATACTCAATTCAATTTGCGTGTCCGCTTCGACCAATGAAGACCTTGCAATGATAAAAAATCTCTTACGGTCTGAATGAGTGCTTCTGGAAGCCCCTTCTGAAATATTTGATGGAACCGAAACTGAAGCTCTTCTCAACTGACTAATCAGGCCATACTTTTCACTTTCCGGAAACCGACCTGTAATCAGATACACCTCTTTTACAAAGTCTATTGAAGCCTTCCACACATCCAGATTTTTATGTTTTAACTCCAACATGGCTTAGCAATTTTCTATTTCCAAGATTAAAGTTTCGAACCACCGTCTCACGTTTGACGTCTCACATCTGCCGTCTCACGTCTATCGTCTTACTTCTCACTCCTCAACCTCCTCCCTCACTATCTCTCCGGCCATTCTTGGGCGTACTTGCTGGAGGTGGCTGATGGCGAAGTGGCGGTCAATGGCGAGGGTGTCGCCGGGGGCGATTTCATCGTGGTTGATGATGGCCCAGTCGGAGGTGGCGTATTCGGGGTCTACATAGATCCACTCTACCGTTTCACCTTGGAGTTTAAAGACGAGTGTTCGTCCGCCGTCTCGTTCGAGGATCGCGGAGCGCGGCACCCGGGCGATGCCGCTATGGCTCTCCACCCGAATACGGCCCTCCACCGTCATTCCGGGACGAAGAACCCGGTTTTCGTTCTCTACCTCTACAACTACCTGACCTGTTTTACTTTCAAAATCGACGACGGGTGATAGCGAGCGGATCGTGCCCTCTTTTCTCTCGCCGGAAGGGGTTGTCAACTCGGCGACCATTCCCCGTTGCAAACGGTTGAGTTCCGACTCGAGAACATCGAAGCGAATAAGTACTCTTGTGTCGTCTATCAGGCGCCCAAGCTCGCTTCCTGATGCGATATAGGCACCGGTAGAAATTCGCTCGGGTACAGAGAGTTCCCCTGAAAATGGTGCTTTTACGGTGGTGTAAGAGAGATCGAGCTGAGCCCGTTCCAGGGCCAGTTCAGCATCGGCCAGCCCGGTGGAAATACGCACCAGGCGATCACCAGCATCCTCTTGCCCACCTCGGTTCTGCCTCTGTCTTCGTTCGATATTGTATGCAGACTCTGCCGTCTCGAACTCATTTTCCGCCTGAGATAGCTGATAGCGCCACTCCTGGTCATCAAAGGCCAGAATCGTCTCCCCTTCTTCAATCCGTTGTCCATCATCAAGGGCGGTCTCGGTTACAAACCCGCTGATTCTCGGCCTCACCGTAATTTCACGAATCGGCTCCACGATCCCCTGGCTCTCGATATGGATATGCAGCGGGCGATCGTCCGCAACCGCAAATACCACCTCCGGCCTGATATCGACATCATCCGGCCGCTCGGGGCGTTCGGGGTCTTCGGCGCCGGTGCAGGCGGAGAGTATCAATAGAGAGGCGATCACAATGAGGGTCCATTCCCCCCTAATAAGGGGGGATAAAGGGGGGTGTCTATCCGGACTTTTGTTCATAGCTCTGGGATTAAAAAATGAGTTTTTTTCGAAAGTTCATAGTAATAAACAACATGCATAAATTGGTTTTAGATTAAACAGACCCCATAAAAGGAGGAATAAATGAGAGTGTAATTCAAAACTCTTGCTTTGAATCTGACACCCCTCTAAATCTCCCCTTATTAGGGGAGACTTTTCTAACTAACCTCTTTCAGAGAGTATTATTTAATCATTCCTTACAATTCCTTTAGATTCTTCATTAGTACGAATCCATCCTTCAATAGCCATAAGCACATTATCCATATCTTTTTTGACCTCAATATCATCAAAGCGCAACACATTGATTCCTTTTGACTCAAACCAACTTTGACGCTCCACATCATACGCAAAGTTTTCTGCTGTATGTGAATCTCCATCGATTTCAATTATTAGCGTCAGTTTGTTGCAAAAGAAATCGGCGATATAATTTCCAATCGGCTTTTGTCTCAGAAACTTGTACCCAAGCATTTTCCGATTTTTCAACTCCTCCCATAGCAACACTTCAGATAGTGTGGAGTTCTTTCTGAGATCCCGTGCCCGCTGCTTAAGTTTAGGGTTGTAATGGATTTTCATTGTTGTTCAGGGTTTCAGTTTCCGGCCATAAGTATTGGAATCGTTTTCATATTCAAATTATTTCTTCCATCTCAGCTATCATCAAGGACACCCCCCTGTGTCCCCCCTTATTAGGGGGGAATTCGTTACTGGTTGTCTGAGTCTTATCCATATTCAATTTACTTCCTCCTTCTCAACTACCATCAGGGACACCCCCCTTTGTCCCCCCTTATTAGGGGGGATTTCCTTCTCACGTCTCACCTTTCACCTCCACCGTCTCACTTTTCACCCCATCCTTTTCCACCCAACCGAATATAACCGGGATGAGGTAGAGCGTCAGGATGGTGCTGGTGATCATTCCTCCCATGAGGGCAAGGGCCAGTGATTGGCGGAAGGCGTATCCTTCGCCAAACGGGATCAGCATCGGCACAAGACCGAGGATGGTGGTGATACTGGTCATCACAACGGGACGAAAACGGTGTTTGCCCGCCAACTCGATCGCCTTGCGGAGGTTGCCGGTGTCGGCCAGATAGCGACGCATGAAGTCCACCTTCAGAATGGAGTCGTTCACCGCAATTCCTGTCAAAATCAATATTCCCATAAACGACATCGCGTTCAGCCCGGTGCCCGATATCCACATAATAATGAGTGAACCGACCCACGCGAACGGCACCGCCAATATGATGATCAGCGGATATTTCAGATTCTCAAACTGGATCGCCAAAATGATGTAGATGATCAGAATACTCAGCAGCAGCAACCTCCCCATATCGCTCATCAGGGTCTGCACCATCATTGCGTTACCGGCTACCTGAACTTCAGTGCCGGTGGAGCGGACAAACTCTCTCACCGTATCCATTGTCTTTCCGCGATTCCACCACCAGTCGGCCAGCTCCCAGTCGGCCACATAGCTCAGCACCGGGGTTTGATCCACCCGTTCAAGCTGCTCCGGCTCCGCCGCCCGTTCAATCGCTGCAATATAGCTGAGCGGGATCTCCCGGCTTCCCAAACGGAGCGTAATCTCGGATGGATCGTTGATTGTCGTCTGATTTCCCATCAGACGAATTCCGATCCGTTCATCCTCCCGGGCCCAGTCGCTCACAAAACTTCCGCGGGTAATCGACTCCAGATAGCGGATCACCTCCTGCTCCTGAATGCCGAGCTGCAGCATCCGGTCGGTCCGGAACCTCAGGTTCCAGGTATCTACCATCTGCTCATACTGCTTTCGCATCTGAACCGGCAGGCCCGCATCATTGAGGGCCGATTCCAGTTCACCGGCCATCCGTTCACTATCATCGCGGTTCATCCCGATCATTCGAAACAGTACCGGCGGCTGATCGGCGCCAATCAGGGCACTCCAGCTCTGGGTGTCGGGCACCGGCTCCACCGTCCAGCCGTTAAAATCGCGATCGAACTGCGACATCACATCGGCCGCACGACCCGCTTCACTATAACCGTTAACGGGCACAGAGATTGTAAATTTGTTGAGGCCTTCCCTCGCCAGGTTCGCCAGGTTGGTCTGATCGGTAAACCCACCCTCGATCTGAATCCGGCCGTTACCAAGCCCCTCACGTTGAATACGCAACTTCAGGGCCTCTGCCGCCTGCATCGTGGATGAGAGCGAGGTGTTACCGGGGAGCTGCACGCGATAGGTCACGATCTCCGGTTCATCCTCAGGCAGCATCGTTTTCGGCACCACCATGAAGGCGTAGCCCGCGGTGGCAATCAGAAGTATGGCCACCGAGAAGATCCAGAGGGGTCGCTTCAGCACAACCTGCAGGCTGGACTCATACCGCTCCAGCATGTTGTCGAAAAATTTCCGGGTGTTCAGCTGTCCGCTTCCCGCTTCGGGTATCTCACCCTTCTCTCCCTTGACGGCCTTCTGCTTGCGCCGTTCAAGAATCTGAACCACAAGCACGGGGAGAATCACCAGCGCAACAAATAGCGAAGCGAGCAGACTAATGGAGAGCGTCCACGCCTGATCCTGAAAAAAGGCTCCTTCAAACCCACCGAGGAATACCAGTGGCAGAAAAACGGAGATGGTGGTAAAGGTGGAGGCCGTCACCGCCAGGGCGATCTCCTTGGTTCCAACGGCAGCCGCACGCTTCACCGAGGGTGCCAGCGGCATATGCCGGTTGATGTTTTCCAGCACCACAATAGCGTTGTCGAGAAGCAGTCCGATCCCAAGGGTGAGTCCGCTAAGCGAGACAATATTGAGCTGAATCCCGGACCCGTACATCGCAAAAAATGTGATAAAGATCGAGACCGGTATAGCCACGCCAATGGTAAAGGGGGTGCGGATATCGTTCAAAAAAGCAAAGAGCACAAAAAAGGCGAGAATTCCGCCAATCAGCAGCGTCTGAAGCAGGTTTTCAATCGCCTTTCGGATAAAGGTGGCGTCCTCACGGATCACCTCAATACTGATGTTCGGATAGAGCTCGCGCATCTGCTCCAGCAGCGGCGTTAGCGTATCGTAGACCTCCACGGTGTTGCTTCCAAACTCCTTTTTGACCAGCAGATTGAGCACCCTCTCCCCCTCCAGGGTAGCAAAAGAGGTGGGATCGGTTTCATCGAGATGAACCTCCGCGATTTCGCCGAGAGTAAGAATGCGGCCCTGTCCCAGTCGGACAAGCGGCACTTTCTCCAGATCTTCCAGCTCGCGAATGCGGCTTTCGATCTTCATTGAGTAGCGGTACCATCCGTCTCGTATCTCCCCGCTGGATGTAAAGATATTAGCGTCGTTCACAAGGTTCTGTACCTGACTCAGGCTGAGTCCATAGCGATCGATTTCGCGCGGCAGGTAGCGGATCTGAACCTCAGGCTCCACAGCGCCTACGGGCACCACCTGGGCGATTCCCTCTGCCTGTTCAAGCCGGCGTGACAGCACCTGCTCGGCCCACCGCTTCAGACCCAGACGGGTATCAAACTCTTCATTGGGACGATCTTTGGAGGTGATGGCCAGCACGGCGATCGGTTCATCGGCCGTGGTGTTGAAAATGAGTTGCGGTCGCGACGCCTGTTCAGGCATCATATATTGAACCTGATCGAGCTTCTCGCGCACATTGAGGAAAGCGAGGTCCATATCGTGCCCCCAGCGGAAACTGAGGTAGATTACGCTCTGTCCCTGCCGGGCAAACCCGTGAACCTGATCGATTCCGGGAATGGTGCTCAGCACCGCCTCCAGCCGTTCGTTGATTCGGGTCTCAACTTCGCGGGGCGAGGCTCCCTGCCAGTCGGTCTGAACCACCAGGTTGGGGGAGTCTACGTCGGGAAGCAGATCCACCGAAAGCTCCTTGAGCGCAAGACCGCCAAAGATGAACGCAGCGAGGATCAGAATAATAGCCGTGATAGGTCGATTTAGTAGCAATGCTTCACAATCTGATATTTATGAGGGGATCCGAACAAAAACGAAACCTGAAACACCCCTGTTTCACATCTGTCGCTCTCTGTTTCGCCAATCCCGATGCCTTATTACAACGATAATTGTAGTTCGAAAAAATGTAAAGTGCAAATGGTTATTAATTGATGAGATGAAAAAAACTCCGAATGTAAAATAAGTGGATCGTTCGGGTTTAAAAATTCATCTCAAAGATAAATTGAGGATAGTATCAAAAGCTGATTACGAATTCCGGAGCTTTCAAGCCTTACTCAGCCAAGCCTGAGGCAGTGCCTCAGGTGCAGATTGATGCCCTACACCCGCAGTTTGCAGGCCTGCAAGAGTGGTGATTCACCATAGAAATCGAGCCTGGACAGTTCATTGTGTAAATCACAAATCGATTTCATATCGTATCACTTCAGGTGTATCCTGTTTGTAGGTGTAGGTAAATAAGACATTGTTGTAGGCGGTAATGTCACTTGCAGGTTCAGGAAGCGTAATCTCTTTCACCAATTCTCCACTTTCCCGAGAATATACAATCAATTGGTCTGAGTGACCGTAATCGCGCTCCAGTTCATCCAGTTTTCCTTGCACCGCGGCGAATGCACGACGGAAGATGCTGGCATCAAATTTTTTGCCCGAATGCAAAACGAACAGATAATCATTATTAAGCGCCATTGAAAGTGTAGCCTCTGGATATTCGCTATGATCTGGCGCCTCCAGAGACCGGGTACTCTCGTCTGCCTGTGGAAAAGAAATATTCATCTCAGAACCTAACAACCTCACACTCCCATCTTTTCTGATTTCAGCAATCAATGAGCTGTAGTTGAAACCTCTGAAAACAGCTCCACCACCCCACTCAGACGGACCTTGCCCTGCAAGAGGATTATTAATTAAATCTTCAAATTCCCGTAATTCAGATAGCTCTACAGAATTGTTTATCTCTGATATTGTGTAATCGTGAAGTTCATAGATATTGGCAAGATCACTCCTTGAAAAAACAGACCACGTACCCACATGCTCATCCCCCAGTGGAAGTGCAAACATCGGACTACGTCCTGAAGCACGAACTTCAGTTTCTACGTTTAGATCATGATTTGTGATAATACCCCGGGCATGTCCACTGTCCCAAATCCAGATAATATCCTCCTTTACAGCAATCAATTTTTCTGCATTTGTAACCTCGCCCGGTCCGTTCCCCTGCCTGAGTGAGTTGATGACTGTTCCATCCCGAAGATCAATTAGATTGATTGTGTTATCCGATAACTGAGGCTCAACCGTAATAATCTTATCTTCACTTAAAGCAATAATTTTCTCAGGAAATGTAAAAATATCACTGAACCTGTCGATTTCGGAAACTTGTGCTGACAGATTATGAAATCCAATAATTGTAAGTATCAAACCGTAAAAGAAACTTTTCATAAAACAGATAAAAAATACGGGGTGACTTACATTAATTGTCACCCCTTACTATTGACTTTAGTTATTTACACGTAACGCTACAAATATTACTGCTTCCCACGCAACCAAGTCTCCCCCAATTTCTGCCGGTTGTGTAAGATTCTACTCCGTCTTCACATAGATCACCTGGGCCCTCCTCTTCTCTTTCATCAGAAGGTTCTGCCAAGTATGCGTAAAGCTCTTCTTCAGCCGTGACCATTTCACACGAATCTAAATCCGCTATTGAAACAGAGAAGGCAAATACAAATGAAGTTAATAATGTAAGCATCAGTTTAATCATAATGATATCTTATATTTATTGATTTTGAATGACTTACATTCTAAAAAAAAAACGGATATCAAAATCTACCCCTGAACCATTGATAGTGAACGAGTTCGACTCTTTTAGACAGTTTTTTCACGGAAAAAAAAGAGGGTATCAAAGTACTGATGTGCGGGTTGTTGCAATGATTAAATGATCTATACTATACGGTTTTCAGATACGGGTCGAAAAGGATTTATGGTTTTGCGTTGCACCGAGCTGGACCCGAAAAGGTTTTTGCCTTGGTGACCCAATATGAAAATGATTCCGATCGCAGGCTGAAGCACAGCACCAGACGGAACTTCGAATGTGCAACATGATCGATTAATCAGCCCGGTTCTTCAATTCGGTAGCGCCTGATCTCCGGGAAGTCGCCGGATAAGGTAGTTGCATAGATAAACCCATTCTTCACCATCCGGATACCTACATCAGGTTCCAGCCGAACTCTACTAATCATTCCCTCCTCTTTGGATAATATCCACCACTCCTTTTCGGCAGGCGGATCTGTCCATACCTCCATCCAAACTCTTCCGATATCGTCGGTTAGAAACTGATCCCAAACCGGCCACTTATCAGGGAGTTCATCGGCATTTCTTACCGCACGATCCAGATCAATCATAGGATTACTGGATTCAACAGCTTGGTCTATCTGATCTCGGGTTAATGGGTGAGGATCAAGATTCAAAAAGATTGCCTCTCGGTACTCCCCCTCCGCATCGTAAATAGTAAAGAGTGCCCGGTCAGCGTATGAGTGAATAAATGATCCGTCAGGTTTTTGTGCTACGTGAGATGATGGTGTAAAAACAGCCCCGGTACTGAATGTTGAGCTCCCCGAACGCCCCCTGAGTAACCCGGATTGCTGAAGGGATAGAAATTCAAAACTCATAACCAAACCATCCGAAGAGTATCGCGAAAGTCTCAGGCTGTCAGGTTCAAATCTCTCCTGCATATCGGAAAAGAGAATGAGTGCACTATCTGAATCAGCCAAGATATTGTTGTAACGAACCCGCTGCCTCTCCCCACTCCGTTCTCTGTTCAATGCCATAGAACCTTCAAAAGTACCTTCCGATATCCGAAATTTACTAACAGTTTGGCTTACAAAGTCGAGAGCAAAGAGCCGATCGCCTGAAACAGCGATTCGTGAAAGAAAGGTAAACTCACCCGGCCCGCGCCCCTCATTTCCAAGAGAACTCAATCGCTCACCATCCGAACCAAACCGATGGATTTGGTGAGCACGGTTATCCAGCCAAAAGATGTTGCCGGCATCATCTGCGGTAACATTCCAAAGCGAACGAATATCGGAATAGTCGCCCGCATTGATGGTGAGATCTTGTACTAAGTTCAGTTCGGGTACTCCATCACTGTCACTCTCGATTATCGTCAGATTGGGAAGTGCCTTCACATCATCAGGAATGGAAGCGGGTGGCTCATGCGTGCAGGAAATGAGTACCGATGCCGAAGTGAGACAGAATATCCAACACAAAGCCCCATTAATCACCCTCTTCCTCTGTTTATTCATACCCTTTTAGCCCTTTTAATTATAAGGGATCCGACAGCGCGTCACTACGTCCAGCCCAAACTCGTCTTGTTGGATAAGGTAGATACTATCTACTAAGCAGACCCTCCAGGATATGCCCAAAGCCTACTCCTTCACTGTAGTCTCCTCATCGATCCAGGCGTAGCACTCTTTCACGTTTCCATCAATCCGGAACGTGTCGCCGGGCTCCCAGCCGCGGAAGAAGCGGTCTTCAGAGCGTGGCATTGCTTCACGGAAAGATTGAATCCTGCTGTCAGCCTGGGAGCGAAGTGAAGAGTCAGCGTTTTTAGCTCTCTCCAGATAGTCGATCACCAGCCAGTAGACGGTGCGGTCATCGCGGTCAAGGGCCTGACCACCTGTACATTGCGTAATAGCTGCTGCATAGATGGAGTGAATCCGAAAGTAGGCCTGACCTGCCGAGCCGGTGTGGTTAGTGGCACGTCGCGCAACAGTGCGGGCTTCCCTCAGATCGCCCAACTGCTGATGTGCTTCGGCAAGCTCAAGAAGAACACTACCTGTTTCTGCATCAGTGGGAGCCTGATCCACCATCTCTTCGAGGAAAGGAATTGCAGAGCGGTAATCTCCGTCCGAGAGATAGGAGTCGGCTACCCGTCTTGTGTTTGAAAAGTTGGGGTTCATTTCATAAAGTTCCCGCGCCATTGCGATCGCTTCATCACGCTGTCGGGTTTCATCGTAGAGGTCGATCAGCTGCTGCATCATCACCTCTCTCTCCTCTCCCTCAGTACCATCGAGTCTCGATTCCAGAAATGTAATTCGCTCTTCGGGCGACTCAAATAACTGCTCGCGGAATTGATCCAGTTCGGCCATCAGCTCTGGTGATGCGATCTCTTCCAGCTCCTCAATCATCTCAAGCGCCTTATCCCTTTCTCCCGCACTCACGTAGTAGGTGAGCAGAATACGTGCAAAAAAGCCATCTGCCTCTTCTATGAATGCCTCAGGGTCAAGCTGGTATGCACGCTCATACCAATCAAAAGCGGTAGATGAACTCGCCGTATCGAGATTACTGTGATGCTCCTGATAGAACCGTCCGGCTCGCTGATACCATGCAAAGAGGTCGATCTCATCCTCTTCAAACACATCAAAAGTTTTCAGCAAGATCTCTTCGGCCCTTGAAATAAGGTTCGCTTTCTCGGTTGGATCGGGTTCATTATCCGCTCTTGTTGTATAGACTCCAATTATCCTTTGAAACTGACGATCGAGCCGGAAGGTGGTAACTCCCTCAATCTCCCTGGGCTGAGATACCAGCATCCACTCGCCAAACTGAACAGCCATATCGAAATCGTTATTGCGCACCGCATCGGTAAAGATGGAGTATGCGGCGATTTCGCTCATGTTAAAGGGCGGTTCTCCTTCGCTCTGAGCTTTGAGTAGTTCAGGGATGGTAAAAAGTAATATAAGGGCGAGAAGTAGACTTTTCTTCATTGCCTGGTCAGAGATTTCATTCCGGTTTGTTCCGCTTGCAAGCCGGGCTTTCAGAGCGGATTTATATTTGCGAATCTTTACTATTGCAACAGTATGTAAATATGCACCTGATTTGTCAATATGGCAAGTGTTAAGCGAGAAGGCAACAAGAAATGAATATTCGTGCTAATTTCATGCCTTAAATTGCTCACAGTTAACGGAATGACTTCCAAAACTATTTTATTTTATTTAACCACGATGGGTACGAAGGGTTTTCACAATAGTAACTAAGCTATCTTTGTGCCCGTTATGGTTCTATTTAGTTATATAAATCATAAGCGGTCTGAACGGGGTTGATGGGAAGATTTTAAGTACTGGGATGTTTAACCGCAGAGTGCACAGCGAAGGCGCAGAGGACGCAGCGTTGTTTGACCCATATTCCCTCCGCGCTCCCTGCGACTTCTCCGTGTCCGCCGCGGTAAAAATTAGGGACGTTCTCTTTACACACCCTATTGCGGCTCTTGAGTGTTTTTTACCACGATGGCCACAAAGGCTTTTCAAAAAGACAACTAAACTACCTTTGAGACCTTGGTGCATACTTTCGTGCCCGTTGTGGTTCAATTTGGTTATTTAAACCATATACGGCCTGAACGGTGTTGTTGGGAAGATTTTAAGTATTGGGATGTTTAACCGCAGAGTGCACAGCGAAGGCGCAAAGGACGCAGCGTTGTTTGACCCATATTCCCTCCGCGCTCC
>JAFIFA010000225.1 GCA_020832225.1 Balneolaceae bacterium | reverse complement strand
CCAGCTGCTTTCGTCGTTGGCTCCTCCGCGATGACACTCCTCTATAATCACAAACTCGAAAAAGTCTTCCGGGTAGGCGCCGAAGTATGGGGAATCGTCCGGGCCGCTCATAAAGGTCTGAAAGATGGTAAAGAAGATACTGGCGTTGGTTGGTACGCGGCCTTTCTTCCTGATCTCATGAGGGCGTATGCGAACCATTGCATCTTCTTCAAATGCCCCAAAGGAGTTGAAAGCCTGGTCGGCGAGAATATTTCGGTCTGCGAGGAAAAGAATACGGGGTTGCCGGCTGCCGTCCCGCTGCAGATTCCATTTAGACTGAAACAGTTTCCAACAAATATGAAAAGCGGTAGCCGTTTTACCTGTTCCGGTAGCCATAGTCAAGAGCAGTCGGTCATTGCCTTCAGCGATGGCATCCAGCACCTTTACAATGGCGTTCTCTTGGTAATAGTAGGGGGTGTATTTACCCTTATAGAGTTCATAGGGAATCTCCTGAAAACGCTGCTTCCAATTCCACTCTTCGGGCTTTTCATTCCCCGCTTCTTCCGGGAAGGTTCTCTCCCAAATCTCTTGTGGTTTGGGGAATTGGTCAATCTCCCGTTCCTCCCCCGTTTCCATATCGATCTCATAATGACGCTGGCCGTTGGTGGAGTAGCTGAAGCGGATATTCAGGTGTTCGGCGTACTGTTTTACTTGTCCAACGCCATCGGTATAGTATTTGTCTCGGGCTTTGGCTTCAATGACGGCTATATTACGGTTACGGTACTCTAATACGTAGTCTGCAAATAGCGGTTTAGACCGGTTACCGTTACCGATCAATCTTCCTTTTGTAATTGGAAACTCCGGACGAATTCTGCACTCCTCTCCATCCCATCCCGCTTCCCGGATGGCGGGAGTAATCAGTTCCTGTCTGGTTTCCGCTTCATTCATGCCTTAAAATTGCGTGCAGATTAATTAAGATGCTTTTCCATTTTTTCTGCAACATCTTTTGCGAGTATCTCAGCTTGATCATCTGTCACAATATCAACACGCAACTTATTATCGGGCAAATTATACTCTTTCAATAAATACTCTTCTAAGAGAGGTAACATTTTTTTGTGCTTAGGAGAAAAAGAAACCAACAGTGTAAGGTGTAACTCTTCTCCTGATCGCCTTATACCACTTAGTTTTCCTGACCATTTATGAATTTTACTTTTTACAGTATCCGTATTCTTCACTACGAATGATAAAGGTTCATAACAGTGCCATATTTCATTTTTCCAAGCCCTGCTAAATAAAATATTATCTTCAGGAAGATCTGACAACCTAACTTTATGTTCCTTTAGCTTTCCAATGATCTCATATTTTTCAAAATATTGTTTGTATTTCTCTCTCCACACATCTTCATCCAATAGTGTTTCTTTTTTGGGATCACAAATATGTTTTTCGATCAGTGATTGATATAGATCTTCCAAAGCTGCGTTCAGATCTACATCAATACCGAATTGAGGTTCTGATAAACGAATAGCAGTATCATCCATAGGCAGGATACTGCCAGTAACGTTATCAATCTGTTGAGATGGCTGGAATAAATCTGTCAACCTTTTGGAGGCAATCTCTAATTTATCTTCAAAATCCCGTAATACCCGTTGTATCCATTTACCATTGGCTTCAGCAAACATGGATGTAATACGCTGGTATTTTCGTGTTGTCTTTGATGCCAGAAAGTGGTTTTCCGGACTGTAAACTACCACACCTACATTCACGTACTCCCCTGTGAAGTGGTCGTGTACATATCTGATAATTTGATATTGATAGTTTTTCATCGTAGTAGTGTTTTTGAGATTGTTTGGGCGAAAGCACCTTTATTTTCGAGTATCGATGTAAGGTGATTTCTTATATCAGTCAGTGCATCATCCTTCCACTCATCTGGTATGAGGGAAAACGCCTTCTCCCAGAAGGTTGCATCAAAACAGACCAGTTTTTCAACTTGTTCTGAAAAATCAAGTTCTCTATTTCGCAAGGCATCGTAAAAATGGTGCTTTCGGTAGGTTTCTGTGTCTGAATCGTCAAAAATCCACGGAGTTTTATTTCTTAATATGGGCAATATACGAATAAACGAAAATGCCAGTTCATGATCATATACAAACAATTTTTCACCATCAGAAGCCACATTAGGCATTTTATGTCCTCGATCGGTGTTGGCTATAAAAAGGTCAAAAGTGTACAACATCTTTATTTGTTCAAACAGATTATCTGCATAATCTATTGTGCTGGCCGGCACCGAACTAAATCCATCTTCATAAATCGAACCGTAATTTAAACCAATACTTTGATAGGCCGCTTTATAACCATCTCTGCGCTTCAGAGTCTTTTCTACAAATTCTTGAGAAATATGAACCACTGCCGGCTCGGGTGCATATAAGTCCACTTCACGGGCCATCCATGCACCCAGAAGTTCAAACGAACAACTTCGCGGAGACATTCTTTCCGATTTAGTAAACTTAACTACATATTCACATCGTTCACCAGTTTCTCGATCGCTGCCCCAAACACCCATTGGGGCAGTTGTACCCTCAAACAATTTAGAAGCTGGTCTTAATGCTTCGATGTATGGTAATCGATAATCCTTATCGGTGAGTTTTTTCATGCAACTACATGTTCGTTCGCTGTTAATTCACCCGAAAAGGCTTTTTGAAGGATGGATTTCTTGAGTTCATTTAAATTCTTGATTTCTTCTTTGTATGAATTAATTAGACCACCCACATTATCCCAAAGAGATTCAATGATGAATGTAATTTCTTTCTGTTTTGAAATACTACATACCGGAACTTTCAATCTTTTAAGATCTTTAATTGAAAGATTTGGCTGCATTAGGGTGTTTACATTTGAAAGCACATAATTTGATACTATATCTGTTGATAGAAAATAGTATAAGTATGTAGGGTTTATCACATTGTTATTTGAAGATAGAGCAGCGACACGCTGATTGACTAAGGCACCATCATAAGAATCAGGTACTCTTGCAACTTTTAAACCATTTGATATAATAGTACGAGTTAAAGCAATAACTATGGCACCTCTTTCTACCTTCACTTTATCGTAAGTATTAACAAAATCGCTTGGAAGATTATTTTCTGTGTCTTCAACAAACTCCTGAACACCAACATTAGTAATCTTAATTGCTTTTACAGTGTTCTCCGGTGAGAAATCGTTGCTTTTAAAAGCGTACCCATTAATAACTTTTGTGATTTCTTCTATAGATTTCTCCTCCCATCCCTCACCAGACTGAGAAAAAATCTCATTCAACTTACTCTGAAACAGCTCTTCAGCGTTTTGAATATTCCGCTCAATATTGGCCTTCGCCTGATCGATCGCCTCAAATGCCTCATCCAGAATGGCCACAATCCGTTTTTGTTCGGGGAGTGGGGGGATGGGGATATTTATATTGACAAGATCCTTTTTTACTAAACTCGGCAGAGTGGTACCCTTATCTCTACTCGTAAAATCAAACGAAAGGCAAAAATAATAGAGGTATCTTTTATCTAATTCATCTCCTGCTATTAGTCCAAAAGCTGTATCAACATTCCAAAATTTTGTTTCAATAAATAATGGATTATCAATCGTGCCTTTTCTTCCGATTATTGTAGTTCCTTCTTCACAAATATAATCATCTGCATAACCCATGATTGTTCCACCACTACCATATATTGGATAAGCCCCTTTAGGGTTCTCTACTTCTTTCTGGTTTCGACCACTTCTAATTTCAAGTACATCATCCCATTTTTTTAATTCCCAATCTTCCCTCATACCAACTCCCGAATGCTTTGCATGAGTGATTGTATCTCTTCATCCAGCAGCTCCATCTCTGCTAAAATTTCCTCCGGACTTCTGAGCGGATCTTCCTCCGGTGCATTGGGGTTCTTGGCGCTCAGATCGTAAGTGTCTTCAGGAATATCGGCCACTTTCAAATTCCAGCTGTGCTCGGTTTCCGGTTTATCTGGTTGCAGCTCTCGAAACTCCTTCAGGTCATCATCATTCAGCGGATTGGTCTTGCCTAAATTCCGCTCCGGGCTGAACTGGTAGTACCAAATATTTTTGGTCGGCTCACCTTTTTCAAAGAAGAGTACCACGGTCTTCACTCCGGCACCGAGAAAGGTACCGCCGGGCATATCCAGGATGGTGTGCAGGTTGCAGGTCTCCAGCAGATATTTCCGCAGGCTGATTGCTGCGTTGTCTGTATTGCTGAGGAAGGTGTTCTTAATAACAATGGCCGCTCGTCCACCCGCTTTCAGCGATTTGATAAAGTGTTGCAAGAACAGAAATGCCGTTTCACTGGTTTTGATGTCAAAATTCTGCTGTACCTCTTTCCGCTCTTTTCCGCCAAATGGAGGATTGGCCAGAATCACATTGTGGCGGTCTTTTTCCTGGATATCGCGGATGCTTTCGGCCAGCGTGTTGGTATGCAGGATATTGGGCGTTTCAATACCGTGCAGAATCATATTCATCACCCCGATGATGTAGGCTAGGTTCTTTTTCTCTTTGCCGTAAAACGTTTTTTCCTGCAGCGTATGGAGGTTTTCTGTGGTTTTCTCCATCCGTTCGTACATATAATCATAAGCCTCACACAAGAATCCTGCCGAGCCGACGGCAGCATCATAGACGGTTTCTCCTATTTGGGGATCGATCACTTGAATCATGGCTCGAATGAGCGGACGCGGTGTGTAATACTGCCCGCCATTTCGCCCGGCATTGCCCATGTTCTTGATCTTGGTCTCGTAGAGGTGGCTCAGCTCATGCTTATCCTCCGCAGCTAAGAATGGCAGTTCATCCACATGGTTAATCACCTCTCGCATGATATAGCCGCTCTGCATCTTGTTCTTCAGCTCCGAAAAGATCTCACCTATTTTATATACAAGGCTCTGTGGGTTGTCAATATGATCCTGGCGGAATTTTTTTAGGTAGGGAAACAACTCCCCATCCACAAACTCCACCAGGTCATCACCGGTCAGTGCCCGGTTGTGGTCTAGCTCACTGTTTTCATTCTTTGGAGCCGCCCAAGTGGTCCAACGGTACTCCTCATCCAGAATATACTCATACTCCTTGCCCTGGAGCTCGGCCTCATCTGCCTTTTCATTTTCCAGGTCGTTCAAATACTTTAAAAAAAGCACCCACGACGTTTGTTCAATATAATCCAGTTCACTATCGCACCCGGAGTCTTTCCAAAGTGCGTCGTCGATGTTTTTGAAGGCTTGTTCGAACATATAAAGTAATTTTAATCTCGTCTGTGTTTAGAAGAAAACTCATGATGGGTATAATATCACTCCATTTAATTCGAGCGTAAATATTTCGAATAAAAGGGTGAAATGCCACTTTAGGAATTACTCGGTGAATAATAAATAAGCTATGTTGAGAATTTTAATGCTAGTTCCTACAACACATGGAAGTTGATGGCACAACATTCTCGATTAATTTATTCTTCAGTTTTCCCAAGACAGGTATAGTTATGTAAGCCATTGATTGAGCTCATTTTTTTCCAAGTTTGAGAAGTTACAAACCGATGGAAGTCATGTCTAACTTCATGGCATATTGCTGTAAGAATCTCATTCAGAAATGAAGTATTCCTTTTTCATGTCTGGAACGCCAAACTAAAAAGGATTGGAAATTATATAGTTGTATTAACTGAGCGGGGTAAGCTTTGGTAGTGTCGTTTAATTCTTTATTAAAGCAATACAATTAGCCTAAGATATGTCCTCTTCAAAGAGTTCAGTAAGTGTCAATTTGCACGAATGTAAATGGAGCCGTCGTTTAGTTAGACGTTTTCTAAGTTTTTAGATCTTTTTATTCCGTACATAAGAGCTATTTCAATCATTGATTTTATCTTTCCATTGCAATTTTCAAAGGAAATTTTGTCAAGGATTTTAGGATCTTCTTGAATCAAGCCTGTAAATAACGCATTCGTAAAAGAGCTATTCATATTTCTGACTTTCTTGAAATCAAAAACAATATGATCAAACTCGATAAGACTTGGTTCAATTCTTGAAATTCTCAACTTAATTGCTTCATTTGAGTTCAGGCAAGTCTGACCAATCTCATCTTTGATAATTATTCTTTCCATTCTATTCATAACCACCTCATTTAGAAGTTAGGTATTAGATACTAAGTATTTTTGGAAGCCCTAATTCTTGCTTAATGCTTTCGAATAAAGTTGGATAATTTTCTGCTTGTGTTCTCTTAAACCGAAAAAAGCAAATCGTGCCAGGATAGTCAAAACTCAAAGTTCTTTTAGCTGATAAACTAAAAGATCCTGAATAAGATATTATAGAAAATGTACCATTTAGTTTAGCGCATAGCAATTGTAGAAATGTAAGGCCCAGCCCAAGATTTGGAGCTGTTGAACTAGTGCCATCATTTTTACTCGAAACTTCAGCTTGCAATGCAAGTTCAATAGCATCTATATCGCTCATTTTATCATTCCAATGCGGTGTATTAAAAAAACTTTCTTTTATGCCAA
>JAFIFA010000002.1 GCA_020832225.1 Balneolaceae bacterium | reverse complement strand
CAGCGCCGCCATCAAAAAGTAATTGAAGAGGCGCCATCAGCACTGCTCAGCAAAGAGTTGAGGGCAGGGATGGGAACGGCTGCAGTGGAAGCGGCCAGATCGTGCAACTATCGCGGCGCTGGCACCGTGGAGTTTTTGGTTGATAAGCACCACAACTTCTACTTTCTCGAGATGAACACCCGACTGCAGGTGGAACACCCGGTTACGGAATTGATCACCGGCCTCGATCTGGTTGCACTGCAGATCGATGTGGCTGAAGGAAAGGAACTGCCGTTCACCCAGGATGAGCTCAAGATAAATGGTCATGCAATTGAGTGCCGAATCTATGCAGAAGATCCCACCAATAATTTTCTTCCAAGCACCGGCATGTTGAAGAGACATCGCATTCCTGCAGGTCCGGGTGTGAGGGTCGACGCAGGGGTGGAAGAGGGGCAGGAGGTCACTGTAAACTACGATCCGATGATCTCCAAACTCTGTACGCACGCCCCAAAAAGGGATGAGTCGATCAGCAGAATGCTAAGGGCGCTAACGGAGTATGAGATTTCAGGATTACGAACTACAATACCCTTTTGCGAATATACACTGGAGAGTGAACCGTTTCGGTCAGGCCGTTACGACACCCATTTTGTGAAAGATCACTTCAAACCGGATTCTCACCTCGAAAAGGAACAAAAGGAAGTGATATCTGTTGTATCTTCCCTGTTGCGAACAAATCTTGAACAGACCAGCAAAAAACCTGTTGATACCGCAAAGGATGAAACAGGAAACTGGTGGAAAAACAGACGATAACTTTTCGTGAAACCGAATCAAAAACTCTTCGATCAACTACGTACTCTCCTAACCGAACAGCAGAATCCCGATACGGCTGAAATTGACCTTGCCGACAGCTTTCAGATTGTGAAGCTGATCAACAATGAAGATAAGGGGGTGGCGTACCGTGTTGAGGAGAAGCTTGATGTGATTGCTTCCGCAATTGATACCACTGTTGAGAAACTTAAGCTGGGCGGACGTCTGCTCTATTTTGGTGCCGGAACGAGCGGTCGGCTGGGTGTTCTCGACGCTGCGGAGTGTCCGCCAACCTTTGGCACGGATCCTGAAACGGTAAAGGGATTTATTGCAGGCGGAGAAGCCGCAATGTTTGTGGCACAAGAGGGAGCAGAAGATAAGGAAGAAGAGGGCCGGGCCGAACTGAAGCGTCTCAACGTCACGAAAAATGATGTGGTTGTTGGGCTAGCTGCAAGTGGCAGAACACCCTACGTACACGGTGTTGTTAAAGGAGCAGCTGAATTGGGTTCGCCAACGATTTTTATCACAACCGTTTCGGCCGATCAGGTAGAACTTGAGGCTGATTTTATGATCGACATCCCCGTTGGCCCTGAAGCCATAATGGGCAGTACCAGAATGAAGAGTGCCACTGCACAAAAAATGGTCCTGAATATGCTCTCCACAGGGGCAATGGTCCGCCTTGGCAAAGTTTATACAAATGTGATGGTGGATCTGCAGCTCACCAACAAGAAACTGGAAGAGCGAGCCAAGCGAATCCTGGTGATGCTGAGCGACTGCAGTTACGATGAAGCTGCAGAGCTACTGGAAAAAGCAGATCAACATGTGAAAACCGCCCTGATTATGGCACTAGGCAATTTTAACAAAGAAGAAGCCGTTTCTGCACTAAATAGAAGTGGTGGGTTTATTCGCAAAGCCCTGATTGAACTGGAGAACAAGAGTCAGGGTTGAGATCCTGACAAGAACGTATATCAGAATTAACCTTCTCCTTCGTTCGTTGATAATGGGACGCCAACTTTCCGTAATCATCTGCAAAAGGGATCTGTATCATAGACCGCTGATAGCTGGCGGAAGCTCAGTGAATGAATAAAAAATTGTTGCACTTACGGCTACTACAAAGTGAATAAAACCTTCAAATCAAAATCGGAACCCTCTTATAGAAACCTGATTATGGTTTCTATACTTACAGTTCAGCTGCTGCTGGTTCTGTTGATCCATTTTTGGCCTGAGTCGAGCTATGAACCAAAACTCGATTTCAACATTCCGCCGGTTGAAGAGGTGTTTCTCGACGATATTGAAATTACCCGTCAGGAGACATCTCCACCGCCGCCACCTCGACCCATGATGCCCAATCCGGTTCCGGTTGATGAAATTGTAGAGGTGGAGCTGGATATAGACATGGACTTGGACCTGCCAGACCTTCCCGACCTTGAGCCCGGGTTTGGATCCGGACCTGAGGGTGACGAAGAGAGAATAGTGAGCAATCCGCAGATTCCGCCAACGGTTGTGCGTATTGTAGAGGCAACAGCACCAGATCAGGTACCGGCAGAGTATCGGGGTAACCTGGAGATGATCGTTAACTTTCTGGTAGACCGAAATGGTGAGGTGGAAGAGGTAAGCATCATGGAGATTCGTCTCTATGACTCTGATGGCAACTATGAGCAGCTCCCCTTTGTACAGCACGGGTTGATGGATGCCGTACTGAAAGCGGCCATGCAGTGGCGTTTCCGTCCGGCACGTCAGGATGGTGAAACCGTGAAGGCATTTACAAGGCAGAGATTTAGTTACTAATAACCACAAAGTTCAAAAAATACTCTTCTTTTTCGTTGTGGTTAAAACACAGCGTACTCTGCGAATACCTTCGCGACTGCTGCGGTTAAATCCGCCCTGCACCCTTTAATGGGGTTATTCACATATCTTTCTAAAGTAACCGCTGAGAGCGCAGGGGACGCTGGGAATCTTTGAGTTCGTTGTGGTTCCCCCTATTACAGGATCAATTTAGCTCTTTTTCTTTGTCTGACAATCAATTACCGTTAAATTTCAGTGTACAGACACAGAATCTGAAATTCAGAAGCTAACTATCCATATGTCTCTGACGATATCTATTTTGGGGATCTCCTTAATCGGTATTCTATTTACACTTTATAAAACCCGGGTTCGAATTGAACCTGAGAAGGGGCCTCTTACCAAAGAACCTGAGACCCATCACCCTGTTGCACATATCAAGAGTGTGCTTTTTTTGGAGATCCCGCTGGAACGGATCGCCATGGGTGGTTTTAGCCTCATCCTTATCTCATATGGATGGATTCTTATTTCAGGATCCACACTTCCTGAACTTGAACTGGGATTGCTTACGCTGGCGTCTGTTATAATGCTTTTATTGCTATTCAAACAGATATTGGTAGCAGGGATTTCAGATAATTTTCGATGGAGGGTACTGGCACTACTGGTGATATCAACCATACTGACAATGTTGATATGGAACCGTCCGGGTCTCACTGATCCGGTTCTGCTTGAAGATACCGAGATCTACATGCTCACACTTCACCTGCTGGGATTGGTTCTCGGTCTTGGCGGAGCGGTTATCCTGGATGTGATGATCTTTCACTTCCTGAACAACTTCAAAATATCATCTCGAGAAGCGGTTATTATGCATCTTATCTCTCAGATGATCATTCTGGGTCTGATTTTTCTAATTGTAAGCGGTGTAGCTCTCACACTTACTGATCCCGACACGTTTCTTGAGAATCCAAGATTCCTCATGAAAATGACCTCTGTAGGGGTGGTAACTCTGAATGGAATACTTCTGAACCTCTTTGTTGTGCCAAAAATGGAGCAAATATCCTTTCTGGAAGGCGAAAAAGAAGAGAATAGCGGATTGATCAGCGCTGCATTTATAGCCGGCTCTGTTTCTATGGTTTCCTGGTTTACAGTCTTTGTGCTTGCAATGATCAACCCGCTTGAAACCTTTAGCTATCTGCAACTGCTTTCGGCTTATTTAATACTACTCGCCGTAACAATAGCGGGAGGTCTTGGAACCAAAAAATTGTATGAGGTGAAAGGGGAGAGAGCTTAATATCTTGCTACAAGGCCTCAGTACCTTGCTTCTAAGATAGCATTGAAATTTCCTGAACGGACTTTACGTCTGTCACGTTGTTAGTATTGAATAAACAGCAACATAAATAGAGGCTATAGTCATGAGTACTGAAGAGAAGAGTAAAGACGCACTACGAAAATATGCATCCGATCTGCTTGCATTGGAAACCCATTTCCAGAAAGCGATCATCCAGCAAAAGACATCAAAAAACGTTCGGGACGAAGATGTTACTGAATTGCTTCATGAATTGGACCGTATGTCATCAAATCACGTTAATGAGCTTGAGAATCATCTTGATAGCAAAGAAGGATCGCGGGTTGAAGAGTTGAAGTCTAAGATTGCATCCTTCACAGGCTCAGTTGTAGGCCTGATTGATCGTGCCCGCACTGATACTGTATCCAAAATGTTGCGTGACGATTACACCGCACTCTCAATGATCACGATCGGTTATACGATGTTGCACACCCACGCCTTGGCGAGAGAAAATTCTGAGATTGCAGAACTTGCGCAAAACCATATGATGAACTGTACCTCTATGATTAAGGAGGTCAGTAAGGTAG
>JAFIFA010000001.1 GCA_020832225.1 Balneolaceae bacterium | reverse complement strand
CGGCCGTGTTTGAGTAACGAGCTTTATGGTTTTGTCCAGAACGTGATCGGGCAGGGGAACTTCGCGCCACATCTTCTGTAATTCGATGATCTGCTCTCTCTCCAGCACAGCGTTGATCGGAACATTTCTTGGTGAGGTGGTTTGAGAGACGATCTGTTTCTCCTCACTTAGGGCGGGATAGTCGAGCCACAGATTGAACATAAAGCGGTCGAGCTGCGCTTCCGGGAGGGGATAGGTCCCTTCCTGTTCAATCGGGTTTTGGGTGGCAAGCACAAAAAACGGGGGTTCAAGATCAAAACGCTGACCCGAAGCGGTTACGCTGAACTCCTGCATCCCTTCCAAAAGAGCCGCCTGAGTTTTGGGTGGTGTACGGTTGATCTCATCTGCCAAAACAATGTTGGCAAAGATAGGCCCTTTTATAAATCGAAAATGCTTTCTGCCGGTCTCTTTGTCATCCTCAATCACCTCAGTACCGGTGATATCGCCGGGCATCAGGTCAGGGGTGAACTGGATACGGCTGAATGACAGGTTTAACGTTTTGGCAACGGTCTGAATAAGCAGTGTTTTGGCCAGCCCGGGCACACCTACCAATACGCAGTGTCCGCCGGAGAAGAGTGAGATCAGAAGCTGATCTACAATATCGTCTTGTCCAACAACGGTTTTTGCTATTTCATCGCGAATTTTTTGAAATGAATTGCTGAAAAGTTCTGCCGCCTTTTCAGGAGCCTCGGGTGTTGCCTCACTCATTCTGCTTGACCAGTCAGTTTGCGTTCTGTGATTGGGGATTTACTGCTGCTGTCTTTGTTGCTGTTGCTGCTGCATCTGTTGCTGTTGGGCTTCATCCGTAGGGCCGAGCAGTTGTTCGTCAATTTCTGGTTCGATCTCCGGCATTGGAATTTTAAATTCGATGTAGACCTCATCTCTCAAACTCTCTATCCAATCTGAGAGTCTGCGCATCTGTTTCTGTTGCAGAGCCAGATTTTCGATCTCTTCATAATCCTGATCAAGGTTGGCAATATGCTCATCTACATGTCTGTCGAGCCGTACAATTCTGAAAGCCCGGCTTGCGCTGGAGCGTGGTGGATTGAATGAGCGCGGCTCACTAATCTCACCTTCATTTTCAAGAAGCAGAACAATTCGGTAGAGAGATGGCTCAAGTTGATCCATTGCCATCATTCTGGAGCCTGTTTGCGGATTGACTATGCGTCCGCCAAAAGCTCTGGAGTCCTCATCATCAGAGTGTCTTCGTGCCATTTCACGGAAGTCTTTACCGTGATTCATCACGCTGTCTTTAATCGCTTCCAGTTTATCAATAGCAAACTGTTCGTCTACCTGAGTGTCATCAATCCGTATAAGGATGTGGTTGGTTTCGATGTTGTCTCCCATACGCTGGTTCAGTCGAATTACGTGGTATCCAAATTCGGTTCGTACAACTTCAGATATTTCACCCGGCTCGAGTGCAGTAGCAGCTGCAGAGTAGTTAGCAACCAGATCGTTTATCGGCATCATGGGAAGGAGACCACCACGGGCGGCTGAACCGTCATCACTGTAGCGTTGGGCCATCTCCTCAAATCCTTTGTCGTGATTCAGTATCGAATCCCTGATGGCAGAAGCTTTCTGATAGGCCTGCTCCCTGGCATCATCAAGTGCAGGGGGGATGATCACGATTTGAGAAACGCCAACCCGTTCAGGAATCATCGGCAGCTCCTCTTCCGGTATCCTGTTGAAGAATTCAACCACTTCCGGGCGTGTAATGGAGATGTTGGAAATTTTTCGGTCTTGCATCTGCTGGACGGTAAGCTGCTCTCTGAACTGATCTCTGAACTCTGCACGAAGCTGAATCAGGCTCTGTCCGAACGCTTCCTCCAGGGCTTGTTCACTTCCGGCCTGTCGTACAAGCTGATTAATTCTTTGGTCCATCTGTCGATCTACCAGTTCATCGGATACAATCACGGAATCTACCTCCGCCTGTTCGAGGAGAACGTAGTTGTCGACGATGCTTTGAAGAACATTGTACCACAAGTCTTCTGAGAAAGTGACCTGCTGCCCCTGCATTTCGGCGTTGTTCATATAGTCACGTATTTCACCATCGACATCTGATTTCAGGATAATCCTGTCGTTTACTATAGCTACAATTCGGTCAGAAACCTGTCCGGACTGGGCTATCAGGGCTGATGCGGTGAATGTGATGAATAGAAGGGCTATAAGAGAAGATTTGAAGATAAATTTCATTTAGTTGTGTAGAATGGTTCTGATTTACTGGTGATCCCGAATCATTGATTCGATCTCAGTAACGTTCGTTTTATGAATTTCATTATTCGCATCGGCCTCAAGATACAGATTTCGCATATAACTATTTGTAACTCTTCGGGCCTTCTCGAGTCTGAGCCACTCCTCAATCTGAGGAATGAGCCACTCCAGGTCTGGGCTGTCGCCCGCCGGCCTCTCCTCAAGCAGCTGCACCAGATGGTATTGGCTGCCGTCAAAGTGGATCGGAGAGCGTTCAGAGAGTCCAATCCTCTGTAGGTAACGGTTGAGAGCAGGAATATTTTCCGCAGCCATTGAAATAGGCCAAAATTGATTAGACTCACGAAGTTGCCGCTCCGGATTTACGCTGTAGCGCTCCACGATCTCTTCCCAGTCGACTCCCCGCATCAATGCCCGGTTTGCATTATCAATCTCTGTACGGGTTCTTGTAGTGATATGTCTGAACCGAACCATGCGCTCGTCCAGTGTAAATTGATTTCTGTTCGCCTGGTAGTAGTCCTGAGCTTCATCCCTGGTCACTTCAATCTCATCGAGGTTTACATTGAGCACATACTCTTTCAGCGCGTCGTGAAGCACCTGTCTGCGCAACCTCTCGAGCCGATTCTTTACATCCTCGTTGTTTTCAAGCCCTGCCCGCTCTGCGTGCTGAACGGCAACCTGTTCGTTTACCCACTGATCTATAAATGAGTTTAACGCATTCAGTGTGTCTTGCTCAAGTGCAGTGGGAGGGATCAGACTGTAGGCCTGTTCGAGCGTCAGCGTATGGTTACCAACGGTTGCAAGAACCGGAGAGTCATCATACCGCTCGGTTCGTTCGCACGAAAACAGCAGCATAGCTACTATGGCCGTCAACAGAAAGATGTGTGTAATTCGCTTCATAGTTCAGAGTCGTAGTGAACGGGGGCGTTGAGACTGCACTGTTTCAAACTTAGGATCAAAGCAGTACACCTGCAATGGTGGCGGTCATCAGGTTTGCCATGGAACCGGCAATCACGGCAAGGATGCCAAACTGGGCCAGTTCCGACTTCCGGTCGGGTGCGAGTCCGCCAATACCGCCGATCTGTATGGCAATCGATGCAAAGTTGGCAAATCCACAGAGGGCAAAAGTTGCCATTGTGATCGATTTGGGGGTCAACATATCTTCAGACACCATATCTGCAAGCTGCAGATAGGCAACAAATTCGTTCAGCACAACCTTGGTACCAAGCAGGGACCCAACGTTTACAGCATCCTCCCAGGGTATACCTATAATGAAGGCAATAGGGGCCAGGGTCCATCCAAGCAGGGTCTCAATGGTCAGCTCCATATCACCTGGAAGCATATCATTGATGGTGGTAAGTTCACCGAACTGAAACAGGAAATAGTTACCCATTGCAAGAAGCGCAATAAATGCGAGCAGCATCGCACCTACATTGGCTGCCAGTTTCAATCCCACACCGGCACCTGTTGCGGCGGCATCGATTCCGTTGGCATCGCTCTGCTCTACACTCATTTTTGCCTCACCTTTCGTCACAGGCTCGGATGTTTCCGGATAGATAATCTTTGCGATTACCAGAGCAGCCGGGGCCGCCATCAAACTGGCGCCGAGTAGCTGTTCGGCAAACATAAGTCGTCCCTCATCGAGAGAGACTCCCTGTGCCAGTGCATAGGAGTTACCCAACATCTGAACATATGCTGCCATCACACCACCAGCAATCGTAGCCATACCACCCGTCATTACGGTGAGTAGCTCCGATTTGGTCATTTTGCTGATGTAGGGTTTAATCACAAGCGGTGATTCTGTCTGCCCCACAAAGATGTTGGCAACAACTGAGAGAGATTCCGCACCGGATGTGCCCATCAGCTTCTGCATTCCCTTCGACATCACATTCACCACCTTCTGGAGAATGCCATAGTGGTAGAAAATTGCCGTCAGGGAAGCAAAAAAGACGATTGTTGGCAGCACCTGAAAGGCAAAGAAGTGTCCCATGCTTCCCTCCATACCGGGGCTTTTGGCGAGATCACCAAAGATGAACTCTGCACCTTCGGTGGTAAAGTCGAGTACTACAACAAAGAAGCTGGAGACCCAGCTGAAGAACTGCTTAGGCCAGCCAAGCGGTCCCCAGAATTCAGCCATTGCTGAACCCTTCAGAATCAATACGGCTAAAACAAGCTGGATTCCAAGTCCGGCTCCCACCAGACGCCAGTTTACCGCCTTCCGGTTGTTGCTCAGAAGCAGGGCGATTCCAATAATCGCCATCATTCCGATTATTCCGCGGATAATTTCCATGAAGTTACTCCTCTTTCAAATTTGCTGTTGGGGGAATGTGGAACTCCGGAAGCGGCTTCCCTTTTTTGGTATCTACCGGAGGACGAAAACAGTGTCGGGCACGGGGTTCATAGGTATCTTTCTCGCCTACAAGCACTTTCTCTTTTTTTTCAACCACCCGCTGGGAGTAGTTGGCTATCATCCCGCTCTCTGCACAGATAGCGTGTAGTTTGGTAACAAATTCAGCTACGGCCAGCAGTTGCGGCATCGGTTCAAACGGTTTGCCTTCAAAATCCATGTCCAGGCCGGCCAGAATCACTCTTTTTCCATCATTGGCCAAAGTGTTGGCTACCTCTACAATGCGATCATCAAAAAACTGAGCTTCATCAATACAGACTACTTTGGCAGAAGAGGTAAGCAGAATGATCTGATCCGCCGTATCAACCGTGATACCCGGCAGTGTAGATTCGTTGTGAGAAACAACGTCGGTGTCGCTGTATCGATTATCAACCGCCGGTTTCACAATCACCACCTTTAAACC
>JAFIFA010000147.1 GCA_020832225.1 Balneolaceae bacterium | reverse complement strand
TGTGAATGAGGCTCTTGCCGGACGAAAGCTTAAAGTTCACTCCGATCTGAAAGTGGGAAGGTAAGCTAAGCACCCTTCCCACAATCTTCTTACTTTGTACCGCAGACCCATACCGGGCTTAGTCATTGTCTTGTAGAGAGGGTCAAGTCGGCGCATAACAGAGCAACCGACGGGTTAAACCGACGAATATTAAACAGAAAAAGTGGTACACACCCCAGATTTTCAATTAAGACCATCTACATTACTTTCTCGGTTTTTCTGATATTGTTCCGTTTCTCTGTTCGTCGGTTTTATTGGTTTCTCTATTCATCTACCGGTTACAGATTCGAAAAATGCGTCTTGTTCACAAGCTGAACACCTCCCGAGTGGGTCGGGGCAGGCCAAGTCTGTCACCTACTCAATAGTGTTGCCAGCTTCTGGCAAAATTAAGGGCTCAGAACATCCGGTTTCACTAGTGTAATCGGCCGGGTATACATACCCAACCAAGAACCACACTCTGTCTTATCCGGCCCTCCCTGATTACTCGCCCGCGGCGTTAGACGATCGTTGCATAGCACCACTACTGAAACGCCGCTTTTGTTAAAAAACGAACGTGTCATCCTGATCGGAGTGAGCAGAGCGAACGGAGAGAAGGATCTGTGGGCGATATGGTCTATGATTGAGAGTTCCCTTGATTCAAAAACGGGGTCATACAGATCCTTCAATCCGCTTCGCTCCATTACCGGTTACAAATTCGAAAAATGCGTCTTTTTCACAAGCTGAACATCTCCCGAGTGGGTCGGGTCAGGCCAAGTCTGTCACCTACTCAATAGTGTTGCCCATTTATTGGATAATTAAAGGCTCCTGATGACAGCGGCACTTCTGAACTTTACACCCGAGGGCTTTCAATGGTATCATAGTCTGGTTAGATTCTCTGAATTATCTCACCACAGTTCATCATCCGGTCGCCATGATATGGATTACGGATCTCCTCCTCTCGGCTGAGCCAGTCTGCAGAGCCATCACGCACCATTGGACAACTCTGATGGTAGATGGTGAAACCGACCGGACGGAAGGATTCAACCATCTCAATCATCGACTCGGAGATATACTCAAACTGGTAACGCTGGGCCTCTACATCATCCTCTCCAACCATCTCACGAGTTCGTTCTGTAATCACATCACTAAAGGCAATCCAGAGTGCGTTGGTCTCGTCGTTGAGTGAACCACTTTCAACATCCTCTGCTGCAGCCAAAAAGACTTCAGCACGGCTTGCCGCAAGTTCAGCGTCCGACTCAACCAGGGCATCCTTAAGATCAAAATAGTGCTCAAGCAGATCTGCCATCTGGCTATTAAATTCAGCTGTGGTTTCAATCAACTGCATCTGCATCTGCTGTTCACGCTGCTGCTGTTGATTTCTCTCCTGCTCAGAGGGGCCACAAGCTGTCACAATCAGCAAACCGGTAGCAAGTATAGAGAATAGTCGTATCATGATCTTCTGTTTAATTCGTTTTGAATTGATTCATTTCTCCACTTAAAATAAGGCAATCTTACAACAATCCTGAACCCGTTTCGATTCCCGTGAAAAGTGCCTTCAGAACCTCTCGGCTTGCTGGATTGATAAACTTCGTAATGAATGAAAGCTCTTCTTTTTTCCCTTACTTAAATTCAGTAATCTCAACATCAGCCAAAAAAGCTGTTTAAATTATCTTAAATCGACCTTTTCCCAGATGAAATACCTGATACTTTCCCTCTTCTTTGCATTTAGCTGGAACGTTGCACTGGCCGAGGATGATCCGCGATGGATCCGTTACCAGTCGATATCTCCCGATGGGGAGCGTATTGCCTTCACCTACAAAGGCAATCTCTATGTGGTGCCTGCTGAAGGTGGTGATGCGCGTCAGCTTACCTTTCATGAAGGGCACGATCACATGGCCGTTTGGAGCCACGACAGTGAACGAATTGCCTTCGCATCCGACCGTTACGGTAATTTCAACGTTTTCGTGATGGATGCCGAAGGTGGACCGGCCGAGCGTCTCACCTACCACTCAAGTGATGAGATGCCCTATAGCTTCACGCACGACAACAGCCACGTAATTTTCGGGGCTGTGCGACAGGATATTGCCGAACATCGTCAGTTTCCGGCCGCATCCCAGCCCGAACTCTACAAAGTGCCGGCTGAAGGTGGCCGGGTTGGACAGATATTCACCATCCCCGCTGAGTTTGCCCGTGAAAACAGCAGCGGCAGCCGGATGGTCTATCACGACAAGAAAGGCGGAGAAAATGAGTGGAGAAAGCATCAGCGCTCATCCATAACCCGCGACATCTGGATTTACGATGCCGAAACGGATGAACACCAGATGGTCACCAACTTTGAGTGGGAAAATCGTCAGCCAATCTTTACAGAAGATGAGCAGTCACTCTACTACCTGAGTGAGGAGAACGGTAGTTTTAACATCTTCCGCCTCTTTATCAACGATCCTGAGCAGAGAGAGCAGCTCACCGATTTCTCGCTGCACCCCGTACGTTTTCTGAGCTACGGCAACGGCAGGCTCGCTTTCGGCTATGATGGTGAGCTCTACACCATGATAGAGGGTGAGGAGCCCCAAAAAGTGGATGTTCGAATTCGAACCCAGAATCGGAGCAATCCGGACAGCTATATCACCATCAATGGTGGTGTACAGGAGATGGACATCTCACCAAATGGAAAGGAGATTGCATTTATCGCCAGGGGAGAGGTATTTGTCACATCCATTGACGGAAGCATGACCAAGAGAATCACAAACACCCCGCAGCGCGAGCGATTTGTGCGCTTTACCCCTGATGGCGATGGTGTGGTTTACGCAAGTGAGCGGGACGGCAAGTGGAGTATCTACAAAACCACCCGGGTTCGCGATGAAGAGCCCTTTTTCTACGCCTCCACTCTTCTCAGAGAGGAGATTCTGGTTGAAGGTGAAAGAGATAAATATCTCCCAAACATCTCTCCCGACGGAAAGAAGATCGCCTACATTACAGATCGCAGAAGGCTTCACGTCAGAGACCTGGAGTCTGGCGAGACCACGGAGCTGCTTACACCGGAAGATCTCTTCCACATGCAGGATGGCGATCAATATTTCACATGGAGCCCCGACAGCAACTGGCTTCTGATTGGCTGGAGAAAGCTACTTCACAACAGTGAAGTACTGCTAATGGCCGCAGACGGCAGCGAGCGGATAAACCTGACGGAGAGCGGGTACAGAGACTCATCACCTGTTTGGGTCAACGACGGTAAGCAGATGATCTGGCTCAGCAATCGTGATGGACTCCGAAGTTATGCAACCAGCGGCCGATCCGAACGTGATGTCTATACAATGTTCTTTTCGCACGAGGAGTGGGATAAGTTTAACCTCAGCGAAGAGGATTACAAACTGATGCAGGCGATCGAAGAGGCCCGCAAAAGTGATAACGGTGATGAAGATGAAAACGGAGAGGAGGAGAATGGCGATCTCGTCTTTGACAAGGACGGTATGAAAGATCGTACCGCCCGCCTCACAATCCACTCCAGCACACTAAGCGATGCGGTGCTCTCCAAAGATGGGAGCAAGCTCTACTACCTCAGCAGCTTTGAAGACAACTTCAATCTCTGGGAGACCGACCTTAGAACCCGCGATACCCGTATGTTGATTCGCCTCAACACCGGTCCCGGAAGTCTGATGTGGGATCACGACATGGAGAATCTTTATCTGCTCAGCCGTGGCTCCATCTCAAAGCTGGACCTCAATGCAGGCTCTTCATCTCCGGTACAGATACGTGGTGAGATGACTTATGATGAAGAAGAGGAGCGAAAGCATATGCTGGAGCATGTCTATATCCGAACAAAGAATGTTTTTTATGAGCCTACCTTCCACGGTAACGACTGGGATATGCTCTACGAAGAGTATCAGAAATATCTGCCCCATATCGGTAACTCCTATGAATTTGCGGAGATGGTTTCCGAGATGATTGGTGAGCTGAACGTCTCTCACGCCGGTGCCCGATACAATCGCAGCATCGATAATGCAGATCAGACCGCCTCCCTCGGAATCTTCAAGGACTATGAGCACGATGGAGATGGAATTCTCATCACCGAAGTTCTCAGGGGCGGGCCGCTTGACCGGGCTGCATTCGATGTCCGTCCGGGTATGATCATTAAGGAGATCGACGGTAACAGAATTGGAAGAGATCGTGATATTGCTGCCTTCCTGAACCGAAAAGCCGACACCTTTGTGCTTCTTTCGCTTTATGACCCAGAAAGTGGAGAGCAGAGTGAGTATACCGTGAAGCCAATTACGCCTGGCGCTGAAAGAAGCCTGCTTTACGATCGATTTGTTCGCATCAACGAGAAAGAGGTAGATGAACTGAGTGACGGTCGGCTTGGGTATGTACATATCCCGGGCATGGGAGACGGTCCTTTCCGAAATGTGATTCAGGAGATGCTTGGTAAATATGCCGATCGTGAAGGGATGATTGTGGATACCCGCTTCAACGGCGGGGGTGATCTTGTAGCGGATCTCGCGATGTTCTTTACCGGTGAGTCGTTCAACACCTACGCCACAGAAGATCGTGCCGTTGGGGGCGAACCGACCTCAAGGTGGACCAAGCCAACTCTCTCAATAATCAATGAGGCGATGTATTCTGACGGGCACTGCTACGCCAGCGCCTACACAGAGCTGGAGATCGGCACTACGGTTGGAATGCCCGTACCTGGAACCTGCAGCTTCGCGGGATGGTCGGTACTTCCCGACGGAACTCGCTGGGGAGTTGTACCAATTAGCGCAAAAAACAAGTCTGGCGAGTGGATGGAGAACAACCAAACCGACCCGATGATCGAGGTGAAGAATATGCCTGGTAAAATTGATCAGGGTGTTGATCAACAGCTCGAACGTGCCGTAGAGGAGCTACTCAGAGAGCTCTCTGAATAGAGTAAGATTCCAAGCACTCAGTGAACTTGGTGACCGAGCGCCTTTATGGTAAAAAAGGTATAGGGAGAGGTTTGCCACAAAGGCACCGGTTCACAATGTATCAAGAGGGTGACCTTTCATAGCCCCTTTTTTGGATTTATAAATGCAGGAAACCTTTTTTTACCACAGAGAAGGCGCAGCTTTACGCAGAGGGAGTGGTTAATCAATATTGCACCCATTGTTTTCTCATTGTGAACTTCGTGGTTAAACGGTTCGGATGAATTGATAATCCGTCCAATCTGTTATTTATGTAAGATCCATTCATACTGCTGTAACGCACTTCAAGGCCGTTTTGGTGATATTTGATTTATAACAAAAGATGAATTGAGCCCGAATGGTTTCTAAACCATTTGCTTATTCAGATCAAAAGAGATCCGCAGGGACAGGGTTCGTAGACGTTGGAAATCATTTATCCAGAAGCAGATGCCGATGACAAACCAGAAAACGGTATCCATGGAACTTCAATCAAGTTATGATAGAAGTCCACCTCTTATCACGCCACAATTAGTTAACATAATAAAATTAATCAGCCACTTTTATAACGGTGATTTCACCCAATAGTAAAAGCAGCCACAAGGAGGTAAGCCCATGAACAGTTCAGATAAACCCCGAAAGAACAAAGTTACAATAAACGCAATCAATGATCTGAAAGCAGATCAATGCAGAAAAGTGATGACGAACTATGACAGCTACATGAGTTCTCTCCGAAGCAACGTTGGAGAGCAGTGGCACGCAGATCATCTGAAAAACCCAATTTTTGCACCTTCCAATAGAAGAGAAGATTAGGTAAAAATCAGTTCTATAAATTAACTACACCCTGTATCAAGAGAGAGAAATGGCACCTTTCGGTTGGCGTATCACTGGAATCAAAAAACCGGGGATACTAAAACAGGAGGGTGCTTTTTTTATCCTGACCCTTGAATATTTAACCCAATGCACAGATAAGGCCCTAAAATGGATTCCGGGAGCCTTATACGGGTGAGGGGTGCGGTGATAGTTCGAAAGTGCTTCTTGTTTATAAGAGGGGGACACCTCCCGAGTGGGTCGGGACACAAGCGCAAGGGGAGACTTATTCTGCCACCTACTAAATAATGTTGCCTGTTTTTGGCAAAATTAAGGGCTGTAAACGACAAGCAGTGCTTCAGCCGTGAGGGTTCTATTCATGCACGGCATAAACACTCATCTGATCGTGACTGAACAGTACGGTTTGATACTCTCTGGATACAGGTGCGTCCATCCCCGGAGCGCTTGGCGGCATACCGGGCACGGAGATTCCAATTGCATCGGGACGCTCGGCAAGCAGCCTACGAATATCTTCCACCGGCACATGGCCTTCAACCACATAGCCATCAACAATTCCTGTGTGGCATGAGCTTAGCTGTCCCGGAACGCCTTTCTCTCTCTTAATTTCGTGCGGATTTTCCACGAGCTTATCGATGACGGTTACGCCATTCTCTTCAAGATATTCCGCCCACCTTACACAGCACATACAACCCTCACCGTGATACATGGTTAGCGTAATTTCACCCTCATACTGTTCCGCTTCCGACATCCGCTCTGTCGGCTCCTGGAACATGTTGTACCAAAAAACGATGCTGCTTACCAGTAAAAGTGCAATGACGGCGTAAAATAGTCTGCTGTTCATTTCAACTTGTTGTTCGGGACTTTGCCCGGTTATGGGAAAACTTGTTCAATCGATACCAATTAACGCACTCAAGATGAATTCCTTGCGAAGAGATCAGCATATTAACGCTTTCTCCTCTCGTTCACGTGGTTTCGAAGACGTTTCAGACTCTCTTCATCCCATCCAACAGGATCAGTGAGGGCATACCAGGAGTCCAGATAGTGCTCAGCCGCATATTCGTGACCATATCCTAATGGCGTTGTACCGGTCATCATATCCGCTGCAAGCTGCAGGCCGGTTACGATCGGGTACCATCTCAGGTAGGGAGATACATCCGGTCCACGGGGTTCCTGCAACCACTCCGGTTCGCGAGTAAAGACGGATGGATCAAAAAAGGTGATTGGATCACTGGCATATTGGAGATATGCGATTCGAAACGAGCCCCATCGGGATTCTCCCTCCTTCAACCCACCATGCTGATTGGCAAAACGGACCACCGAGCCATCCCTGAATGTCGGTTTCCATGCAGGCGAACCCGCATTTCGATTCTCCGTTATGTTTCTCCAGGTTGATTTTCTGAATGGCGGACCCACCCAGAGCACACCATCAAAGGGATCCTCAATGATGTCATAGAGATCAAAAGAGTGATCTGAGTTGAGAGCTCCCAGACTCAGTCCCTGAAGGTACATGCGGGGGCGTTCGTCAGCCGGCAGAGCCGACCAGTAGTCGTAAACCTTGCGGAAGAGTGCCCTTGCCATTCCTGAGCCGTAATCTTCCTCAGAAATCAGCGAAAGCGGGCTGGGCAGATAGGAGTATTGTGCAGCCACACTGGCCACATCTCCTCTGTGAAGATATTCAAGCGGCTCAATAGACCCCGGATCGATCCATCCGGTTCCGGTTGGTGTGATCAGAACCAGCAGAGAGCGGCTAAACGCATCCACGCGAATCAGCTCCTGAAGAGCGAGTTCGGCCCTCTCCTCAAAATCTTCGGACGCGTGCATACCCACATAGACCCGAATTGGTTCTTTGGCTGTAGTATCGCTCATCGCCGCAATATCGGCTGCAGAAGGTCCCTCTGTCAAAAAACGGCGCCCCTGGCGGCCCATCTCTTCCCATGAGAGAATCGATTCGGCACTTCCTGTCTTCATTGGGTTTGCGGGCTGTTCGATATCAGGTTCAATAAGGCTGTCTACCTGTTGATAGGTAGAGTCTGCCATGCGCAACAACTGAGAGAAGAGCACACCGTTAAAGACCATCCAGAAGAGAATGAATGTTGTTATCAAACCAAGCACAAAGGAGACTTTTGGCGGCACATAGGGCTCCGTCTTTCTGGCGATATACTGCTTAGTAATCAAAAAGAGACGCGCCAAGAGAAGCACTCCAAGAAAGACTGCCACCGCAATGACACCAACCAGTACAGGCTGTACGGATGCACTCTCTTCCATTCCCATTAGCTGGTGAAGCGAGTTCTGCCAGGTACTTGCCCGCCAAAGTGAAATCACGGTAATCAGCAGAAAAAATGACCCTGACACTACCTGCATCCACTTTTGTGCTTTCTGTTTAGGCTGTGGAAGTTCAAAGTAACGCCATAGCCAAATCCCGAATACACCAATACCATATCCGGAAGCGAGAGCGAGTCCGGAGATAACTCCCTGAATGGCGTCAGATCGGGGTACCAATGTTGGGGAGAGTGATAAGGCAAAGAATAGGGTCCCGATCAACAATCCCGTTGTTGAAAAAAAGCGTTTTAACATTCTGTGCATAGAGCAGGGGTAATTTCATTCTGAGCTTCTGAAAATACGAATATCTTGAGAAGCTATTTATGCATCAATCAACATAGAAAGTAGCTCCCTTGCTTATTTAAAATATTCAATTGAGTACAGAGAGGGAATATCTACCTCCCAACCAAATCTGTTCCTGATGGCCGCTTGTAAGGAGAAAAGTGAGTCGGACTCTCCATGAACCAGAAAGGTTCGTTCAGGCTTTCCATCAATTTCTGAAATCCAATCCAGCAATTCTGATTGATCTGCATGGCCTGACAATCCTTCCAGCATTTCGATTCGTGCTTTAACAGGATGCATTTTTCCAAAGAACTTTATTTCTGAAGCCCCTTCCAGCAGATCCCTGCCGCGTGTTCCCTCAGCCTGATATCCGGATAGTAGAACCGTGGTTTCCGGCTTTTTCAGATACACCTTAAGATAACTCAGAACCCGACCGCCCGTCACCATTCCACTGCCTGCAATCACAATTTTGGGCTCAGGGTTATCAATAATATCCCACGTCTCATGATACGACTCCACCATGTGGGTACGACGGCTGATAGCCATACACTCCTCTTCAGAGAGCTTATGCCACTTGTGATGCTTTCTGAAGAGTGAGAAGGCATCAATACCCATCGGGCTATCCAGAATTACCGGTATGGATCGGGATAGCTTCCCGCTTTCGGTTAATCGCCACAGATGGTACATCAGCAGTTGAGCGCGTTCAACGGCAAAGCTGGGAATAATGACCGTGCCACCCTTCTCAACAGTTTCATTGATGATATTCAACAAACGATCACCAATATCATAATTGGGATGCTTTCGATCACCATAAGTAGATTCAAGAACCAGGTAATCAGACTTTTGAGGTTTTAACGGATCATAAAGAAGGGGATCATTTTGACGGCCTACATCACCCGAAAAGACCAATCTTTTTCCATTCAATTCCATCTCAATGGACGTGGCACCCAGAATATGCCCATTGCTTCGGAACCTTACTTTTATCCCCTTAAAGAGCTCCAGCCAATCTCCCTCGTTAATCGACTGAAAAAGAGGAACGGTTTTCTCTACATCCATCAGGGTAAATAGAGGCTTCGCAGGCTTGTGTTTGGTATAACCATCTTTGTTGGCCTGCTCAGCATCCTCCTCCTGTATTTTTGCACTGTCACGAAGAATGAGTTCGGCGATATCCAATGTAGGTGCCGTTCCCCGAATTGCCCCCCTGAAGCCCATATTAACCAACCTCGGCAAATAACCGCAATGATCGTTGTGGCCATGCGTGAGTAGTACGATATCGATTTCAGTCGCTTTTACCGGTAACTGTTGCCAGTTCAGCTCACGAAGCTCTTTCACTCCCTGAAACAGCCCGCAATCTACCAATATCTTCCTGCCTGAAAACTCAACCAGATATTTGGATCCCGTTACCGTACCTGATGCTCCCAGAAAATGTATCTGCATCTGTGACTCCATTTCACTTGGAATTCTCTTTTTCCCGTATGATCTCCTGCGCCTCCTTATAAATCCGATTGATTTTACGTTTATCAATCCCCGTCTTATCCAATATTTTTTGATCTCTTGCGATCTGCTGAACAAGAACCACATCATTATTCAGTAGCTTGTCTTTCTCTGCTTTTGCCAGACTGTTCAAACAGGTCACAGGGTGGAGGTTCAGTCGTGATATATGATCTTTTAGCCCATTCTTCGCTGGATAATCCCAGCTTAGCAACCGAAGGCCAATGCAGTTTGCATAGGTCAATGCATCATCAGTAAATCGGGTATTGGTAACTACATATCCGGTGTGTTTGTGACCTTCATGACCCGGCTGACTCGTCCAGTTCTTCTTCACATCCAGAAATCTTGATTGTATATATAAAGGTACCTGCACATTACAACGGTTCTCTTTTCTGTTGTGAAACTTACACTCCACCAAAAAGTATTGATCATCCTTGTGGGCAATTACATCTATTTCATGCTTTACGCAATCTCCCTGAACAACGCTTCCAACCTCCGTCTCGAAACCGAGATGGATCATTATTTCTGAAATGAACCTTTCGAATGGGTAACCGGTGGGGCCCAGCTCCAAAATTGCCTCTTTCAGCTTATATCTCCCCGCAGCGCGTGCGGAACGCTTTCTCAAAAGCCTGTATGCCTCACGATATATCTTTTGCGTGGTAACACCATCCCTGAAAAGCGGATTGAGCTCCCGTAGAATATCATCGATCTCACCATCACTTATTCCGTTGCGAGCTAGCGATCTGCGTAGTTTGTCCATATTGAATGGTTCGCGATCGCCACTCGCCTTGATTACTTCGAAATCCTCTTTTGTCATTTCACTATTCCATTGTTCGGAATTAACACGGCTGTTCTATATCGGTTCAAGGTAACAGAGTAAAAACTGCCCCTTAGTATCCTTCCACGACTCCATGATATTGTAAGTTCCGGATACAAGCTCCGAAAACATCTCGTAACTGTATTTATATGAGTTTTCTGTATGAATAGATTCGCCCTCATCAAACCTGAACGAGCGATCATCTATTGTCACCTTCTGAGCTTTTTTGCTCACAAGGTGCATTTCAATCCGGCTCTCTTTTTTGTTAAATATTGCAGAGTGCCGAAAACTCTTCAGGTCAAAGTCTCCATTCAGTTCTCTGTTGATTCGCCTTAGAAGGTTCAGATTAAACCGGGCAGTAACTCCACGGCTATCATTGTATGCCGCTTTTAGAGTTGCTACATCTTTCAAAAGATCTACACCGATCAAAA
>JAFIFA010000217.1 GCA_020832225.1 Balneolaceae bacterium | reverse complement strand
TCATCTCGATCGCACAGCAGGCAAGCCCCATGGGCATTGGCCATGCAGCATTAGCACGTGCCCAGTTTACCAGGGAATCGACTTTGGTGGTCAGGTAACCTTCACCAAGTGCACTTTCTAAACCCATAACTTAATTACTTGTAGCTTCAAATTTCAGTTTTCTGACGTCCCAGTCCAACGTGCCTTTTTTGAGAGTGTAGAGAAGGCCGATGAACAGCACTACTATAAATACAACCATAGCAATGAACGTTCCGGTTCCGTGATCCATAAAGCGCACGGCCCAGGGGTAAATAAAGACCACTTCAAGGTCAAAGACGATGAACTCCATGGCCACCAAATAGAAAGCGATTGAGTATCGATCCTTCGCCTCACCAACGGGATCCATACCACTCTCATATGGATTGAGTTTATTGGTGTTAGGGCGGTAGGGGCCGAGAATTCTGGAGAGCGACATCAGCACGATGGCAAGAACCACGGCAACGCCCAGAAGTACCAGAATGGGGATGTATTGTTCGAGCATGAATACGTTTCAGATTATTTTGATCATAAATTACCGCCACCCGGACGGAATGTCAACGCAAATAAAGGAGGAATATACCGTTTCTTGCAGCCAATTTGGAACTGTTTTTTCTAAAAATCGGGATTCAGCCTCATGACTAATTTGCCTGCCTGTTACAGTCAAATTGATCATCTAAGATTGATAAGTACAAAGCCCGAAAAGCCAGAAGGATGAGAAAAGGTATTAAGCTGATGATACTGTCTTAACATGTGATAACCTTTCAAGTATGGCGAGATGCCGGTCAGGTTACAGAGCTTCCAGTTCTGTGCGGATGGCATCGAATACCTGTTCCCGCTCATCATCAGACTGTTTTGAAACAGTTGTGACCCAGTCGTTGACCATTTGTATGGAGGAGGCTGAGGAGAGAGAGCCGGCACGATCGATTGGAGAGAGTGCTTCATCCCTGAAGTGTGGAGCGGTATAGTATTGATCAAACAGTTCACTGAAAAGCCCTGTCGCTTCCAAAGCACCAATGAAGGCTTCCTGAGAATGGTTTCGGGTTACTTCTGAATGCTTGCTATAGGTAAGGCACCAGTTTTTAATCTGTGCTGCAATCGAATGGAAGTCACCGGCATTTCGGCCTTCATTGTTTAAGGTGATAACCTCCTGAAGTCCTGATTCAATGTCCCGGCGTGACTCTTCATCAAGAATGAAAGCAATTCCGGAAGCGGATTGCCCCAAAATCATCGATTCATCGTGATTTTCGAACAGTGAACGGGTTTCGGGGATATTGGCAATGGCGGCATAAATAAGTTCTCCGCAGTTTGCCTGAACCCCATCCAGGCTAAGAGCCTGCCGCTCGGCACTCTCCTCATCGCCACATGCAGTTATGAGGAGGAGAGAGGCTGTTAAAACAAATATGAGGGTACGGGCGATCAAATCAATACCGTTACCAGCCTATTCGTCCACGACGGGCATCTCTCAATGACTCATCCTGAGATGCGGGCTCTTCGGGCATCACAAATCCCGGTGGTGGAGTAAAGGAGTCGTATCGCCAAACCTCACCATCAATGTCCGGATCAGATTTCACGTTCTGAATAAACTGTCCAACAATCGGAAGCGCTGTTCTGGCACCCTGACCGATACTGGATGGCATGTTGACCGGAAAACGGATCCGGCGATCTTCACCACCTACCCAGGAACCCATAACCAGATGCGGTGTCATTGCCACAAACCAGTTGTCAGAACTGTTCTGGGTGGTTCCGGTTTTACCAGCGATATCCTGATCAACGCCATACACATTTCTGAGACGTACACCGGTTCCGTGATAGTTCTCACCACCACGCACTACCCCGCGCATCATATCAATCATCATGTAGGCAGTTTCCGGACTCATCACTTCCTGGATGTTGCTTGCTGCAAACTCCTCAAGCACATTTCCTTCGCGATCCTCAATCCTTGTAATTGCAGTTGGTTCCGTAAAGACTCCCTGATTGGCGAAGGTAGTATAGGCGCTAACCAGTTCAAGCAGAGATACCTGCGATGTACCAAGAGCAATAGCGGGTACAATACGCTCATTACTCATATTGATGCCGAGATTTCCGGCCATATCGGCAATCATGCGCGCGGCAGGGAAAAGGTCATCCAGCTGATTGGTGCCAGGTGCACCCGCAATTTCCGGCAGAAGACGAACGGTCACGTTGTTCATACTTCGGGCGAGGGCTTCACGCATCGGTACCATCTCCGGTCCGTCCGGAATGGAGCGGTCCATCGGGCTCCAGCGATTTCCGTTACGCTCAATAAAGCTGACCGGGTATTTTGAAAAGCGGTGATATGGCATGTACCCATTATCGATCGCAAGAGCGTAGACAAACGGTTTGAATGTGGAGCCGGCCTGTCGTCTCGACTGGTGCACATGGTCAAACTGCTGTGTGCCGAAATCGGCACCACCTACCCATGCCAGCACATGGCCGTTTTGAGGATCGATAGCGGTAAAGCTCCCCTGAAGTTTGGTTCTCTTACGCTTCACAGAGTCGACGAAAGCAGAGTCAGCTTCCAGATGTTGAAATACAACGGACTCCTGATCGGTACCAAGCTCTGAAAAGGCATTTTTGTAGCGATCGGTTTCACGAATGAAGCTTCGCAGAAAGCCCGGGAATTCATCCCAAAGGCGATCCATATAATCACCACCCGGTGAGGTCCACTCGCGTTCAAATTGAGGCTGAAACTCCTTGATCTTCTCCTGAACGGCCTGCTCGGCATGGCGCTGGAGTTTGGAGTCGATTGTGGTGTAGATTACAAGGCCATCAGAATAGAGGTCATACCCATTACGAAGTGCCCACTCCTGAACCTGAAGACGTACATACTCGCCAAAATAACGGCTGTCGCGTCCCGCACGTGAAGGGGGTTGATAGTTCAGCTCAATATCTTCAAAGCGGAGGGTTTGGTTCACATCATCGGTGATAAATCCGTGCTGTTGCATCAGACCCAAAACTACATCACGACGGAATTTGGCCCGTTCCGGAAAGAGTCGGGGATTGTAGGCATATACAGCCCTGAGTTGACCGATCAGGGTAGCAGCTTCGGCAACGTTCAGGTCGCTTGCTGATTTACCGAAATGGGTACGGGCAGCCTGCTCAATTCCGTAGGCGCTGTTGCTGAACTCCACCGTATTGAGATACATCTCAATGATCTCGTTCTTGGTGTAGTTGTTTTCAATCTGAATGGCGGTAATCATCTCCCGTAGCTTACGTGTAACGGATACTTCAAAACCGATGTCGCGGTAGAGATTACGTGCAAGCTGCTGACTGATGGTGGACCCCCCCTGAAAACGCCCTTGAATCCAGTAGTAAGGAAGGCCGATCAGTCGTTCACTGTCGATGCCCCAGTGGTCGAAGAAACGATGGTCTTCAGTGGCAATCAGTGCATTTATGATGTTAGGGGAGATGTCATCGATGGAGACGTACGTTCTGTTCTCAATAAAGTAGCGATCCAATACAGCGCCATCACGGCTGCGTACCTCAGTGGCAATTGCCGTTCTTGGGTTTTCAAGCTCTTCGAGGGAGGGCAGGGCTTGAATCAGATAGAAAAAGTAGGCGGTGCCTATTGCTGCCAAGAGCACAATCCCGATTCCGGAATAGATCAGTACCTGCTTGAGAATGGATTTATTGCCTTCACTTGTGGGTTTCGCCGATTCGCCACTATTGCTGCTTTCTGTCTCTGCCTCTTTCTCCTTCTCTTTATGAGATAGAATCCGCTTGCGGTACTCCGGGTCGTTGAAGTACCTCTCCATGTCGATATTGTTATTTTTCTTGTCTTTGCTCATGAGCTATGCCGGTCTGCACCAAGTGCAGAAGGATTGTATGGTTTAAACTGTTGTTCAGCCGCACTCCACGTAACGAGTTTAAGCTGACTATTGGTATAGAGCCCCACGGTTCTGTGCGAGTAAAATGTACCAAGATTTATATATGTTCCGAAAGGGAATGTTTCCACTCTCGGAATATGATCGTGGCCGCTTATCACCAGCTCGATCTCTTTTGCCTGCAGAAACGATCGGGACCAACGACTCAGCCTTTCCGGGCTGATCTCAGAATTGTCGCGGCTGATTGCTGAAAACGTCTTCATCAGGTCGATACCTACCTCTGCCGGAAAAACGGTTTGATAGAGTTTGACAAACCAACGGTTCCTTAGGATTTTATGCATCAGCGGTCTAGGAAGACCGGCATCGGGGTTTTTTAATCCGTCTCCATGATGGAGAAAACAGGATTGATCTCCGAGGCTTATGGTGGCCCCTTCAGGTTCAACACGGAATCCGATTTTGCTGAAGTATCCGAAGGTCCAGTTATCGTGGTTGCCGGTTACATAGATAGCTGCCCCGACGGTTCTGTTATACTCCTCAAATTTCTTCAGCAAACTGCTGCCAAGGTCCGGTTTTCTGTCGGGGTACTCCATCCAGTAGTCGAATAGATCGCCCAAAACAGCTACGCGCATTCGATGGTGGATAGCGAAATCTATCAGCTCAATGAGGTCGTTTTCAATTTTTCGGTCGGTTTCTTCAGAAAAAGCTCCGATATGGGCATCCGACAGAAAAAGATGATCCATTGCTCTTTGGCTACTTTTTCCGGGTGATGATGAAGGTGATCAGCTCCTTGAAATCATCCGCTCCGCGGGTTACCGGTAGTTTTCCAAGCTCTGTTAAAGCTTTCTCCGTGTACTCCATCATGGCCTGTTCCGCACCGGTCATTCCTCCGTTTTTATGTACAAAGTTGACAATTTTATCCACATCGGCCGAAGATTTCTTTCGTTTCTTCATGGCGCGACGGATGGACCGCTCTTCGGAAGAGGAGACATTTTCGAGTGCCTTGATGAGCGGAAGTGTGATTTTCCGCTCCTGAATGTCATTTCGGGTAGGTTTTCCAACATCATCCACACCGTAATCCAGCAGGTCGTCTTTGATCTGAAATGCAATTCCAACATTAAGGCCGATCTGCCGCATCTTCTTTATAATGTATTCGTCATCGGTTGAAGCGATTGCCCCGCACTCGCAGCAGGCAGAGATGAGACTGGCCGTTTTCTCGGAGATGATGCGGAAGTAACGCTCTTCAGTCATGTTGAGCAGCTTCGATGTTTTAAGCTGTCGCAATTCGCCTTCACTCATCTTCTTAACGGCATCAGACAGAACATGAAGCAGCTGATACTCTTTGTGGTCGAGGGCCACCAGAAGACCCTTTGAGAGCAGAAAATCGCCAAGAAGTACGCCGGCCTTATTTTTCCAAAGTTTGTTGATGCTGAGAAATCCGCGTCTGAGGTCGGCTTCATCAACCACATCATCATGAATGAGCGTAGCGGTGTGTAGAAGCTCAATCATGGTTGCAGCTACGTAGCTTCTGTTGTCTACCTCACCAAACATGCGTGAGGTCATGAAAACGAAGGTGGGACGAATCTCCTTACCCTTTTGGCGCAGAAGGTATTGAATGATTTGATCGAGCAGGAAGACATCGCTGCGAATCTCATCTTTAAAGAACGTTCTGAACCCGTTCAGGTGCTCCCGAACAGGCTCTGTGATTTCATTGAGAGAGCGGGGGCCGTCCTTCAGGCCGGAATGATTTAAAAGTGCCTCTTGGGCCATTCAACTATTTTACTGTTTTAAATTTTGATGAAAAGTACGAATAAAGCAGATAATTATTTGCGCAATGCTTGGGGGCTGTTTAGTTTTACAACTTATTCAAAATTTACTGTTAACGAAATTTAATAAATTTGAAAACGATAGCCGTTCTCACCAGCGGAGGTGACTCTCCGGGCATGAACGCAGCACTGCGGGCTGTAGTTCGAACCGCATACTCTTTGGATTTTGAAGTTTACGCCATTAGTCATGGTTACAAAGGGTTAATTGAAGGAAATATGAAAAAGGTTACATCTAATGATGTATCCAACGTGATTCAGAGAGGTGGTACTGTTCTCAAATCTGCCCGCTGCGAAGAGTTTCGAACCGAAGAGGGTAGGGCGAAAGCCGCAAAAGTTCTCCAGAATAATAACATTGATGCACTTGTTGCCATTGGAGGCGATGGTACTTTCCAGGGTGCCGCCCTTCTTAGTAAAGAGCACAATATCAATGTAGTAGGTATCCCCGCAACGATCGATAACGATCTGGTCGGCACGGATGAAACCATTGGTTACGACACTGCTTTAAATACAGCCATGGAGGCGATCGATAAAATTCGTGATACGGCAGATGCTCACGACCGGCTTTTTTTGGTTGAGGTAATGGGGCGCGATGCAGGTTTTATCGCACTTGAAACAGGCATCGCCGGTGGTGCCGAATTAATTCTTCTCCCCGAATTTCTAACCGACATTGACGATGTGAAAAAGTCTCTGAATGAGGTGCTGAGTGCACAGCGCAGAAGCAGTCTAGTAATTGTTGCAGAGGGGGATGAGACCGGCGGAGCAATTAAACTTTCCGAGCAGTTGCAGCCGGAATTCAGCAAGTATGAGATGCGAGTCTGTATTCTCGGACATATCCAACGGGGCGGAAATCCTACAGCACGAGATAGGGTACTTGCCAGCCGTCTGGGTTCAGCAGCCGTTAAAGTGCTGGCTGAAGGCCATAGTGACGTAATGGTTGGTATCGTGAATAGTAAAATGAAAATTACGCCGCTCAAGATGACCTTCGGTAAGAAAAAAGATATCAATTTCGACCTTCTCGAACTTTCCAAAATACTGAGATAAAATAGACTATGATCAAATTTGAAGCTTCTTCGGCCCTCTCTTTCATTTCAGATGAGGAGCTTGACCGATCAATGGAGCACGCTAAAAAAGCTTTCCAACAGGTTATTGACCGAACCGGACAGGGAAGTGAATGGCTGGGATGGAGACGAATACTTAGTGAGCCTAACGATGCAGAACTGGACCGGATTTCGGGCCATGCCGAAAAGATTCGTCAAGATGCCGATATCTTTATCGTCTGCGGAATTGGCGGCTCATTTACAGGTGCAAAAGCTATTATCGATGCCCTGGTGCCGGCCTTCTCTGATAACGGACCTGAAATTCTGTACGCCGGTCACCATATGGGTGGACGCTACCTCGAGGGGCTACTGAACTATTTGAAGCAACCAAAAGAGGATGGCACTACCAAAAGTGTCTATTTGAATGTGATTTCCAAATCGGGATCTACCCTCGAGACCGCACTGGCGTTCAGAATGATCAGAGGCTGGATGCATGAGGCATATGGAGATGAGGCCGGGAAACGGATCATCGCCACTACTGGGCCGGATGGCGGAGTATTGAATGAAATTATTGAAGAGAAAGGGTATAGCAAGTATGTGATACCGGAAGATGTTGGCGGAAGGTTTTCTGTGCTCACACCGGTTGGGCTACTTCCCGTTGCTGTTGCAGGAATCGATATTCAGACTCTTTTTTACGGAGCCGTTTCAGAATTTGAGGAGAGTGAAAAAGATCCTCAAAAAGTGCTGAAATATGCTGCCATGAGGTACAAACTTCACGTTGAAGGCTATGATCTGGATGTGATCGGATCGTTTGAGCCAGAATTGATGGGGCTTGCTGCCTGGACACAGCAGCTTCTTGGTGAGAGTGAGGGAAAGGAGGGTAAAGGGCTATTTCCCGCTATTGCCGGCTATTCAACCGATCTGCACAGTATAGGTCAGATGATTCAGCAGGGGCAGCGTAACCTTATCGAGACAATGTTTGTGCTCGAAAAGTCAATTTCGCCGCTAACTGTAAACGAACAAGATTCTGAAACAGACCAGCTGGGTTACCTCACAGGTAAGAGCTTTCACGAGATCAACCGAAGTGCACTGAACGGCACCATACAGGCACATGTGGAGGGGGGAGTTCCCGTATTCAAAATCGTTATTGAAAAACTGAATGCTCAACAGCTGGGACGATTCATCTACTTTTATGAGCTGATGACCGCCGTTTATGTCTACATGCTTGGGGTAAACCCGTTCAACCAGCCTGGTGTGGAAAATTACAAGAAAGCCATGTATCGACTTCTTGGGAAGGAGAATTAAGATGGCAGAAAAGTCCAATAACAAATATATCGCTGTAGCGGGGAATATTGGTGCGGGTAAATCATCCCTTACGGGACTTCTGGGTAAAAACTTCAACTGGAAGACCTATTATGAATCTGTGGATGACAATCCCTACTTGTCCGATTTTTATGACGATATGCGTCGCTGGAGCTTCAACCTTCAGATCTACTTTCTCTCCAGCCGATTCAGGCATCAAAAGGAGATTCAGGAGGCCGGCAAGAGCCTGATTCAGGACCGAACAATCTATGAGGATGTGGAGATCTTTGCCAAGAACCTCCATGAGATGGGACTGATGAGCGATCGCGACTATGAAAACTACCGGTCACTCTTTCACGAGATGGTTGCCTATTTACGACCACCCGATCTGCTGATCTATCTGCGTGCAGATGTTCCAACATTGGTAAGGCAGATACAGCAAAGAGGGAGGAACTTTGAGAACACCATTCGAATCGAATATCTGGAAAGGTTGAATGGACTTTACGAAGACTGGATCGACCGATACAATCACGAAAAGCTGATAATAGATACTGATAACCTCGATTTTGTAAATAACAAAGAGGACCTCGGAAAAGTGATAGAGCTGGTGGAGCAGAGGCTGTATGGGCTGTTTAATTGAATTGCTTTAAGAAAAATATCTTCCTACCTTTATAAGCTGTCGTGAAAACATCAAAACTCATATTCCAATTACAGCTGATACCCGACGGGGAAAGTACCCGCACTGTATCGCTTGAGGGGGAAGAACTTGAGCTTAAAGATGATATAAAGCTACAGAAGGGGAAACTCGATGTGGTATTCTATAAGACCGACCATTTTGTACAAACACGATTTACGGTGGAGGCTGATGCCGAATTGATTTGTGACCGGTCTGTAAGGCCGTTCACGAAGAGTGTGGAAGGTTCGTATACCGTACATTTCGAGCCCGATCCTGAAGAGGAGACGGAAACGGAAAAAGAGGCGATTCGAAGAATTCCTCCGGAAGAGTTGACTCTCTCCATCGAAAAAGAGGTGCGGGATACGATTTTACTGAATCTGCCGACCCGGAAAATACATCCGGATCTGCTCGATGAAGATGGAGTTCCTCTCGAATTTGAGACAAAAAAATTCGGAGACCATCCTCAGGAAGAGACCATCGATCCCCGCTGGGAAAAATTGAAGAAACTGAAGAAAAATTAAAACTGATTTACAATGGCGCATCCTAAACGTAAAACGTCGAAAGCACGACGTGACAAAAGACGTTCTCACCACAGAGTTTCCGACGTTCAGCTTGCTGAATGCAGCAACTGTGGAGCCATGCATAAATATCATCATGTATGCATGGAGTGCGGATACCACCGAGGCCGACAGGTACTGAACGTATCCAGATAATAATATTTCCTATCAGATGAAGATTGCCGTTGATGCCGTAGGAGGGGACCACTATCCGGAATATCCGGTTCAGGGTGCGATTGAAGCACTTGTCAAAAATCCCTCAGTGGAAATTCTTCTGGTCGGTCCTGAAGATATCGTGAAAAAAGAGCTTGAGAAGCATGATTATGATGCTTCCAGGGTCTCTGTTCTCCATGCCCCTGAAATTGTGGATATGGATGAATCAGCCTCATCTGCGTTAAAAAAGAAGCCATCTTCATCTATATCACTTGGCCTGAAAGCCCATAAAGAAAATGTATGCTCTGCATTTGTTAGCGCCGGCAATACCGGTGCTCTTTTGGCTGTCTCCATGTTTACCCTTGGTAAACTCGATGGTGTAATCAGGCCTACCATAGCTGCACCCTATCCGACAATTAAAGGCATGAGCCTGCTTATCGATGCAGGTGCCAATCTGGAACTCAAGCCCGAAATGTATGAGCAGTTTGCCAAAATGGCGGTTATCTTCTGTAAAGAAATTCTGGGTAATCCGGAGCCGACTATTGGTCTTATGAATATTGGTGAAGAGACTGAAAAAGGCACCGAAACTCATAAAGAGGCTTTCAGGCTTCTCTCTTCACTTAAGGGTTTTAAGGGTAATATAGAGGGTAAGGATATCCTTTTTGGAAAGACTGATATCTACCTTACAGATGGATTTACAGGCAATACTCTATTGAAGTTCGGTGAGTCGATTCCTGAAGTTCTCAAGCATATTCTCTCTGAAACAATGAAGAGAGAAAAAGTGCCGGAAGAGCTTCAGAAAAAGATCTATGAACTGATCTCGATTAGTCTTAGTACCTTCAACTACGAGGAAGTAGGTGGGGTTCCATTTTTAGGCGTTAACGGAATCAGCCTGGTTGGCCACGGCGGCAGCTCTCCGCTGGCGATCTGCAATATGGTTTTGAACGCCGCTCAGTGTGTAGAAAATGAAGTGAATCGTAAAATTGTAGCTTCACTCAATCAATAAAAATACTTTTTGAATGTCTTTAAAGCGAGCAGTCATTACAGGGGTTGGTCACTATCTCCCTGATTATGTTCTCACCAATAAAGAGCTCGAATCCTACGTAGATACCGATGATGAGTGGATTCGATCCAGAACCGGTATATCTGAACGAAGAATTCTGAAAGAACCGGGCAAAGCCACTTCTTATATGGCTGAAAAGGCTTCTCTCGAAGCTCTTGAAGATGCAGGTGCAGACGCCTCTGATGTAGATTGTATCATCTGTGCAACCGTAACTCCCGACTATCTTTTTCCGGCAACAGCTGCATTGGTTCAGAAACGTATCGGTGCCAATAACGCTTTTGCATTCGACCTTTCTGCAGCCTGCTCCGGATTTCTCTACGCGCTCTCTACAGGCAGTACCATGATTGAATCGGGCCGTGCCAAGAAAGTTTTGGTGGTTGGTGCCGACATGATGAGCTCAATTCTTGATTTTACCGACCGAACCACCTGTATTCTCTTCGGAGATGGAGGGGGGGCTGTTCTTTTGGAAGCCTCCGATGAGTATGGAATAGTGGATTATGTTCACAATACGGAAGGGGATGAAGCCTGTATGCTCTATCAACCGGCCGGCGGAAGTATAAAGCCCGCCTCCGAAGAGACCGTTAAGAATAAGGAACACTTTATACGTCAGGATGGACGATCCGTATTTAAAAAAGCCACCGAAGGGATGGCGGACGTCTCACTCGAAATTATGGAGCGTAATAATCTAAAAGCCGAAGATGTGGCGTGGCTGGTTCCACATCAGGCCAACGAACGTATCATAGATGCCACCGCGCGGCGAATGGGGCTCAGCCGGGAGAAGGTGATGGTTAACATCTCACACTACGGCAACACCACGGCCGCCACTATTCCACTCTGTCTCTACGACTGGAAAGATCAATTGAAGAAAGGTGATAATTTGATTCTCTCAGCGTTTGGCGGCGGCCTTACCTGGGGAGCAATCTATCTCAAATGGGGCAAATAATGAAAGCGATACTCTTTCCCGGACAAGGTTCTCAAACTGTTGGAATGGCAAAAGATCATTTTGATTCTGACAGCCAGTTCAAAAAGAAAGTGGAACAGGCAGACTCCATTCTCGGCTATAACCTGAGTGAGATCATGTTTAATGGTCCGATGGAGAAGCTGACGGAAACCAGGTATACCCAACCCGCCATTTTTCTACACTCAATTGCACTATTTGAAAAACTGGGTATCCAACCGGATGTAACAGCAGGACACAGTCTTGGGGAATTTTCCGCCCTTACGGCTGCAGGCGTTATCGATTTTCAATCTGCACTGGAACTGGTCTCCCTTCGAGGTGAACTGATGCAGAAAGCCGGCGAGACCAATCCCGGAACGATGGCAGCCATTATCGGTATGGATGATGAAACCGTAGACGAAATTTGTGATGAAGCATCCAAAGCGACAGGCAAACCTGTTGTGCCGGCTAACTATAACTGCGAAGGCCAACTCGTTATCTCCGGAGACATTGGTGCCGTTGAAAAAGCCGTTGACTTAGCCAAGGAGAAAGGATGCCGTCTGGCAAAGGTTCTCAGCGTAAGCGGTGCGTTTCACTCCCCGCTTATGAAGCCGGCATATGATGGTCTGAAGAATAAGCTGGATGAAACCGGTTTTTCAGACGCTCAATTTCCTGTATATAGCAACTATACGGCAGAGCCTTCAGTGGATGCAGAGACACTTAAGAGCAATGTTCTTGAACAGCTTCTCAATCCCGTTAGGTGGACTCAGACCATGCTCAACATGGGCAATAATGGTGTAACGCACTATATTGAGATTGGGCCGGGTAAAGTGCTTCAGGGACTCGTAAAACGAACTCACAGAAAAGCTGAAATTGACGGACACGAATAGAGGTACAATGGATATTAAAGGAAAAAACTGTTTGGTTACCGGCGGAAGCCGCGGAATTGGAAAAGCAATTGCACTCTATCTTTCCGGTCTTGGAGCGAATGTTGCGGTAACTTACTCCCGGTCGGCAGACGCTGCAAATGAAGTTGTTAAAGAGATTGAGGGGAAAGGCGTGAAGGCAATGGCCCTTCAGGCAGACGCAACTGATTTTTCTAAGGCAGAGGAGGTAATCTCCACCATCGTGGATGAGTGGGGCTCTCTGGATGTGTTGGTTAACAACGCCGGTATCACCCAGGATAATTTGATTCTCAGAATGAGTGAGGAGAACTGGGATGCGGTGATCACAACAAATTTGAAAAGTATCTTCAACTACTGCAAGGCTGCCACCAAGCCGATGATGAGAGCCCGTGGTGGTTCAATCATCAATATTGGTTCCGTTGTGGGTATTTCCGGTAACGCCGGTCAAAGTAACTACTCGGCTTCTAAAGCGGGCATGATCGGCTTCACAAAATCGTATGCCAAGGAGCTGTCAAGCCGTAATATTCGTGCCAATGTGATTGCTCCGGGTTATATTCTTACAGAGATGACAGAGAAACTGGATGAGAAGGTGCTCGAGACAATTAAACAGGAGACACCTCTCGGACGAGCAGGTAATCCAGACGAGGTAGCCGGAGTAGTAGCATTTCTGGCATCAGACCTCAGTTCCTACATCACCGGAGAAGTGATCCGTGTTGATGGTGGAATGGCTATGTAACTGATTATATAAGATTTTATGGTGGGAAAATCCCATCATGTTATTTTACAACGAGATGTTGTATTTTCTCGTGGTAAAAATTTTTTAGTATCTAACAAACCTCAATACAAATCGATAGGACGAACATGTCACAAGATGTTGAAGCGAAAGTAAAATCCATTATTGTTGATAAACTGGGTGTAGATGAATCTGAAGTAGTTGCTGATGCAAACTTCACCAATGACCTTGGCGCAGATTCTCTTGACACTGTAGAGCTCATCATGGAATTCGAAAAAGAGGTTGATCTCAGCATTCCGGATGAAGACGCTGAAAATATCGCAACTGTAGGGGATGCAGTAAAATATATTCAGGAAAAATCATAAGTAATCCTGCTTAAAAATCAATTAAATACTGATGACCGAACGTAGAGTTGTTGTCACCGGTATTGGTGCGTTTACACCGGTTGGTAAGACCGCTCCGGATTTCTGGAACGGTCTTATTTCCGGTAAAAGCGGTGTTCGCCCCATTACTCATTTCGATACCACTGATTATCCGACTAAGTTTGCCGCTCAGATCGAAGATTACGATCCCGGAAACCACTTTGACCGCAAAGAAGCCAGAAGGCTTGATCCGGTAACTCAGTATGGCCTTATTGTAGCTGATGAAACCATCAAAGACAGCAAGGTTAACCTGGAGGAGATCGATAAAGATCGTGTAGCTGTATTAGTTGGAACAGGAATTGGCGGGATGAAAACATTCTACGATCAGTCAATTTCCCACCATGAGCATGGCCCAAGAGGGGTTAACCCTTTCTTTATTCCGATGCTAATCCCGGATATGCCTGCAGGTCAGATCTCCATCAAGTATGGATTCAGAGGTGCAAATTTCTGTGATGTTTCTGAATGTGCCACCGGATCGCACAACATTGGCCTTGCCTATGATTCTATTAAGTATGGTCAGTCTGATATGGCACTTTGCGGCGGAACAGAAGCCCCGGTATGGGAGATCGGTATTGCCGGTTTCTCCTCACTAAAGGCTCTCTCCAAACGCAACGACTC
>JAFIFA010000191.1 GCA_020832225.1 Balneolaceae bacterium | reverse complement strand
GGGCGCGCCCCTCAGGGTTATTTAATCGTGTTGCACTTATTACTTGAACTCAGACTTCGATTAACTTTTCAAAATGGAACACAGCATGGGCCCTATTGATAATCGGGCCATTGCTGCTTCTTGGCTGTGATATTCAGGATTCACCGACTCCCATTCAGGAAGACAGGTTTGAGGAGGCCGGGCTTCAGCAGGAGATTGTAAACAGCTTTTTAACGGAAGGGAATGAGATCTACGTGGCCACAGATAATGGCGTGCGACGAATGATCGATCCGGACAGCGATAACACGGAGTGGGATCAACTGGGACTGAGCGGATTAGACGTGGTTGATATTGTACGAAGGGGAGATGGCTCCCTTATCGCTGCCGTACAACGAGATGATACACAAAGTGAGGAGCCGGTACTCTATAGACAAGCCGATCCCGAAGCCGATTGGGAAGCGATGGAGACCGATTATGGCGGAGATCAAAACTATACCTACATAAACCGCCTGATTGTTCATCCACAGGATTCCAATCTGCTTTTTGCCCGGGGTGCATACAGCGTTCTGCGCAGTATGAACGGCGGTGAAACCTGGCAGCCGGTATTTGGGGATTGGGAATCGACAGGTTATCTGTCCGATCTCCTCGAAGTGGACCCCGGAAATCCGGACCGAATGTGGGCCGGAGGGGAGACGTCCAGCTTTCAACCCTATCTCTACCGATCCGATGATCGCGGTTCAAGCTGGGATAACGGACTACTCGATGCCGGTGGCGACAATGCCGTCTACAGCATCGCTTTCCATCCTGATGATGAGGATAGAATTCTTCTGGGTATGGAGGGGGAAATCCGCTTTTCGGATGATGCTGGTGAGAGCTGGGAAACATCGAGAGAAAATGACAGCTACAACTATATCGTCACAATGGCGTCTCCTGAAGAGATTCCATCGGAAACCGTGATTGCAAGTGGTTCAGAGGGGGGTACATCAAATGAAAATCTCTTCTTTCTGCTAACGCGCGACTTTGGTGAAACGTGGGAGAAAGAGACTGCCGACCCACCCATCTCCGACATCTACATCACGGATCTTCACATCGAAGAGACTGCCGGACTGCTCACAATCTGGCTCGCTACAAATCAAGGTGTCTGGGTCTACCGGCAGGGTGGGCAGGGGTAAATGTCTTCGCTCTCACGTTTCGATATGATCAAAAAAAACGGCATGTGAACAACTCCACATGCCGAAACTTCAACTCTCAATTTTTGTGAAATATTACTGCGTCGGGATGGCACTGAATTCTGCATTTTCAATGATTACTTCACCAACTGGTTCACCGGTTTCATCATCTGTTTTAATGGCAGTGAAGCTGAAAGACCCACTAACCAAGTCGGATGAAGATTCCTCGATTACCAGCTCACCACCCGCATCTTCATGTGAAGTTGAATACTCAACCATCGAATCAAAGCCATCCTCCAGGTCTTCAAAAACGCCAAAAAACTCATCTTCTGCAGTGAGATCGTTTCCGATTGTATAAACTCCTTCAGACGGACGTTCAAGGTTTTCGCCTTGCGTGAAGAGAGTCAGGGAGTAGGTTTGTTGCCCTGTATCAAAGAAACTCAGCTCCCACTGTTCAATTGTGGATTCAGTAAACAGGCTAAATTGAGCGATTCCATCCATTTCTGCATCAAGATCACCTGATAGATTGAACGTAACGGAACCAAACTCATCTTCTTCAGATCCAACGGGATCGTCGCTACAGAATGTAAGGGTTAATGCTAATGCGGCCAGAATTGAAAATAATGCGAATCTCTTCATAACGGTTTTTTCTCTTTTTGAATTGTTTTTTATGGACATCCTCTTAATGTAATGTCAACTAATAATAAAAATATCTCTGTAGAATGGAAAAAATACGAAGAGAGTGAGTTGAAACGGTACTATCTCTTCAAAAGGGCAGGTTTAGTGGCATTAATAAAGAAGTGGAGCATGGAAGTGTTGCAGAAAATAGTATGTCTCTTAAATAATTGATTTAATTGCGTTAAAAACTAAGAAATGGAACTTCAATGTGTGTCGGGTCGTTTTCATATACAGAAAATGAATAACGAACGAACGATTCAAGCTATGAAAAAGACATATAAAATTGTTACGATACTCACTGCATTGGCTCTGGGCCTGGTATCTTTTGGAGAAGCGCAGGAAGTAGTAGAGCATGTTGTTGAAGATGGAATAGAGAGTGAAAAGGCCACTTTGAAAATTGTTCAGATAGTGGAGGACGTGGAACATCCTTGGGCCGTAAATTTTCTGCCTGGCGGTCAGATGCTGGTAACGGAGAGACCCGGCCGACTCCTGTTGGTGGATGGTGACGAGGTACGATCTATAGAAAATCTCCCAAAGATCGACACCGATGAAGACCAGCTTACAGCTCCTGAAGGGGGTAACCAGGGAGGTCTGCTTGATGTAGTTCCTCATCCCGACTATGAGGATAATGGATGGATTTACTTCACCTTCTCGAGTCCCGGCGATGACGACTCCAGTTTTGGTGATGATGGATACGCAACGGGAACCGCGCTCGCACGGGCTCAAATAGATTATGATGAAGCTGAACTTGTGAATCTTGAAGTGCTTTATGTTCAGAGCCCAAGCACAGAGCCGGGACGTCACTATGGATCCAGAATTGTATTTCCTGATGATGGAACCGTCATCTTCTCTATTGGTGATCGGGGAATCCGAAAGCCGTCACAAGACCTGACTGATCCAGGCGGATCGATGATTCGGCTGAATGAGGATGGTGGTGCTTATGAAGGGAATCCATTCGTACACATGGCACCGGGAAATATGAGGCCTGAGATCTACTCTTATGGGCACCGTAATAATCAGGGTCTTGCAATCGATCCACAGTCAGGACAGATCTGGACAACAGAGCACGGGCCTTACGGCGGCGACCTCGTTCATTTGATTGAGGAAGGAGCCAATTACGGATGGCCTCAGGTTACGCACGGAGCGGAATACAGCACCGATGCACCTGTTGGTATTGGAAATGAGGCACCGGGAGTTACTCAGCCTAAGCATGTGTGGGAAGAATCGATGGCTCCGTCAGGGTTGGCATTCTACCATTATGGTGAGGCCTCGGACTGGAACGGCAACCTGTTTGCCGGATCACTCTACAAGCAGCAGCTCCATCGTCTGGAGATAGAAGCGGGTGAAGTGGTGCATGATGAGGTACTAATAACGGAAGAGATAGGGAGAGTACGCGATGTGCGTATGGGGCCGGATGGCCATCTCTATCTTGTGACCGACCATAGTGACGGTGGCGTCTACAGGCTTGAAGCGAGATAGTGTATTTCAATAAATGATTAATGCCACGGGGTTCTCGGTTACTCCGTGGAAATATCTTAAGGTTGACAGTAACGAAGGACCTCATTCGGCGGGGTTGTAAACAAAGAAAGCCGTCAAATGCCAGGGTGATATCCATTAAAAAATGATTTAATTAATGCCACAGAATCACGGAAAAGCACGGAGTTTTCCGTGACTCCGTGGCATTAACCTACTGTTTAAAATAAAGATGGTATTTCTTAATCATTGATCATCATCGTCACAGGTCCTTCTTTACGCTCGCTGTGCTCACTTTATACCAGTGACAGATTCGAAAATGCGTCTTGTTTTTAAGAGAGGACACCTCCCGAGTGGGTCGGGACGTCGCTATGCTCCGCCTCCCGCCTCCCGGCTTACGCCGTACTCCCCTCCCCGACGGTTCGGGGCAGGCCAAGGGGAGATTTATTCTGTCACCCAATCAATAGTGTTGCCCGCTTTTGGCAAAATTAGTGGCTT
>JAFIFA010000135.1 GCA_020832225.1 Balneolaceae bacterium | reverse complement strand
TAAAGAAACTCGGTAAAGAATCAGATAGATGTATAGTTAAATTCAACAGTAATACTCTCTCCACCAGTTTGGGTAGTAGAGTATGTACCTGCATTCGCTGCTGAAATAGCGTCCAGTGTTCCGCCGATACTCAGAACAATGTTATCTCCACTGCCATCTGCAGAAATTTGATCGCCTGATGAGATGGCTCCATTCGAACTTTCACTACCAGATACTACAAAAAGATCTGTAGCAAAGTCGACAGTGTTGGTGCCATTAGAAAGGATAGCATTGTTAAATGTGATTTGAAATGCTTCATTAACAGCACCTTCAATTACAATCTCAGCTCTTTGCGGAGTCTCAGCATTTTCGTCAGTACCGTTGGGATCTGCAGAAATGATGGCTTGCTGTCCCGATTGTACCTGACCAAAAGTTATCAAGTTGACAATTGTATTTACATTGATTGCACTTTGGACATTAGCAGAGACATTGATGTTCTCAGTAGCATCTTGCGCAAACACATTTACTGCCGACAGAGCAAAGAGAACCGACAGAACTGGTATGATCTTTTTCATAATGGGGGATATTTAATTGTAGATGTTTGAGTTACTAACTAACTGCAGATGATAAAACTTATTAAACTCTGCATCAAGATAGAGCCTGAGGCAGTGAAACAGCAAGTTAGACTCTCTTAATGAAAAGTCTCTCATCTTCTTACTGATAAATCACAGTAAGAACAATGTCACCGCGATAGCTGCCCGGAGGGATGTTCCCGAGCATGATTCCACCATACATATAAAGATAGACGCCTGACCATTCGGAGTCCGGATTGCGATTGGACTGCTCAATGATGATCTCTTCCGTGGCACCATTCATGGGTCGGCTCTCCCTGAAATCGTTTCTGTTATCGCTTGTATAGCTGGCGTTTAGCTCAAAAGGAATGGTCTCAACGATATCGGGATCCGTGCTTCTGAGCTCCCCCTCATATTCTATGTTGAGAATAAGGCTTTGCGTCTGAAGAGCACGAATGCGAAAAATCCCCATCGAAGGTGAGCCAAGCGGAATCTCCTGAAATCCGGTTCCGGTAATCAACAGGCCGAAATCGAGATCCTGCTCAACCGAAGTTAACACCTCAGGCTCCACATTAATCTGCACATCCATATACTGTGCTTCTGCCGTCAAAGGCAGTGCCAGTATAAAGAGTGGTATGAGCGTTATTAAAAACTTCATAGTGTAGAACCTCTATTCGTACTCGACCGTGATAATAATGTCGCCACTGTAGAAACCGGAAACCACATTACCTACATCAATCTGTCCATAGAGGTAGAGATAGGCGGCCTCCTCAACCAAAGACTGATCGAACCCCTCGGTGGGAGGTGGCGGCGGCGGACCGGGCGGCAGGTTCTGTCTTGCCAGAATCGGGAATCGGCTTATTCCAAAATTACCGCCTGCAACCTCTATAAAACGGGAGTCGGTTACGCTGTTTTCTCCCATATTTGCATAGGCGGCTTTCAGCTGAAACGGGATTGATCTTGAAGGGTCATTGGCATACTCCGGATTTCCGTCCAGCGTCAATACACCGTCCCCTTGTATCTGAACACCTACATCGAGATACTTTACTCCTATTATGGACAGAACATAGGAGTCGATCAGTTCAACGCTATATAGTCCGCCTCCGGATATGATGGGGCCAACAAATTCAAGATCACCCATTGAGATATCCTGAAGGGTAATGGTGAACTGTCCATAATCAGCAAAATTGATCTCCTGTGCTTCAGCACGATCGGGTGTACAGACTAGCCATAGTGCTCCGGTCAGCAGAAAAGGAACGAGATATGTGGAGAGTAGCTTTTTCAATCAGATATATTCAATCTCGATGGCGAATTCGCCTTCATAGCTTCCGGGGTTCACATCCTCCAGGTCGAAAGTCCCCCCAACCCAGATGAAAAATTCACCATCACTGTTAAATTCAAGGTCACGAACTTCAGGGCCAAGTAGTTCGGCCGACTCCTGTTCATCGATGTCGTTCCCGGCTAAGCTGTATAGAAAGCTTAGTGATCCATCGCCAACGGTGTTTGGCATCAACCGCTCTTCCAGAAACTCAAGACGAAATTCAGAACCGGGTGTTCCCCGAGCGATAATCTTCCCCGCCAAAGCGCTCTCAATCGGATTGATCGTAACAATGGTCCCCTCGCGTTCAGCTCCATCAAAGTCGATGGTTTGAATGGTTATGGTCTCGATGATGCTCTGTACGGTCGCGGTTACCGTTATGGTGACGTTATCTGCAGACTGTGTGCCATTCTGAGCATAGGCTGTGTGTAGCGCAGATGAAAATAGTAGTAATAGCAGGATGATCGCAATTCTCTGCATAGATCTAGGCCGTCAAACGATTAGGGGGATAATGAAAAATCGCTATTAATATGCGTTATTACCAATTAGACTTGTTTAATCGCACTATTTACTCCCTTCAATTATCGTTCTGTAGAGTCTGCGAAGTTTTCCCCGCTGGAGCTTGCCGAGGGAAGATCTGGGCAGTTCATCAACAAAGTGTATCTCCTTTGGAACCTCGTGATTCAGCAATCTTCTTTGCAACATGGTTCTCAATTCGTCAGTATCTGTTTTTTTGTTTTCGGAGATAACGAAGGCTACAACCCGCTCACCCCATTCGGCATCGGGTATACCGGTAACGGCACAATCTTTGATACTTGAACTCTCCAGAATGGCTTTTTCAACCTTCTCCGGGTTCACGTTTTCACCACCTGATACGATCAGATCGGTCCTGCGGTTCCGGATGAAAAGCTGACGGTTTCTGTTCAGGTGACCGTAATCGCCCGTGTCGAACCAGCCAGTACTGTCAAAAACAGCGTTATTTAGGTCGGAATCGAGATATCCGTCAAATATTTGGGGTCCCTTGAGCCATATGCGGCCATTTTCGTTTTTGGGAAGTAACTGTCCACTTTCATCACGAATCTCTATATGGTTGGGCTTGAAAACCATACCTACGCTCGTTTTCGGAGTGTAGATTCCGCTCGGATTCAGGATCGGGTTTGCTGCGATCTGGGCGCAGGTTTCCGTCATGCCGTAACTTGAAACGACAGGAACTCCCCTCAATTCCGATTCGCGCAGCAGCTCTTGTGAAACGGGTCCGCCGCCAATCAGAATCGCCTTCAGGTTCTTGTGGGGCTGAAATAGCGGATCTTCGAAAACTCGCATAAGCATTGTTGGCACAAGGGATGCAGCTTCAAATAAGGGGTTTTCTGCCAGAAAAGAGCGCACCTGCTGTGTGTTGAAGGCTGCTGTTCTGAAGATTGCAGATCCGTAGAGCAGCGAGCGGAGGATAACGGAGATACCTCCAACGTGATTTAAGGGAAGGCAGAGTAGCCAGTAGCGATTGCCCTCAGGTCTGAAGTTTTTGGCCGAGGCGTCTGCAGCAAAAAGAAACTGACGCCGTTTAAGAGGCACGATTTTTGGCCGGCTGGTTGACCCGGATGTGAGAATGTAGCATGCGATTTCTCCATTTTCGTTGAATGAGAAAAGTTCCTTATTCCATTCAGATAGCTCATTCTGAAGATCGGTATTCACTTCGATTCGCTTCAGTTCACTCAGCTGTGGATGGTTTTGGGACGGTGATCCGGCAACAGCCCCGGGCATCAACTGATCAAAAACAGGACCCGCTTCCCGGTTGTTGATATCCGGATGGAGTATCAAAAATGGAACTCTCAGCAGAAAACAGGAGGCGATCAATAAAACGGTGGAGTCTTCCTGATTGGCAAATATGAGGAGAGGGGATTGCTCAGTTATCGAAACAGAATCGAGCTCATTGAACAAACGCTTTGCAAAGGTGTATAGATTGCCATACTCAAATATCTCCCGGCGAGAAGCGAGGAACTGAAGGTCCTTATCGGGATATTGAAATTCGGGAGTTTTCATTTGAGTACGCCATTTATAAGACTTTGGTAAGCAGATGCCGGTTCAGCATGTTAAACTTCAGCGGGGAGAGTTCAAACTGATTCGGTTTAAATATTGGCAACAGTGCAGGATCATCCCTGGTTAGATCTTCCTTGAAAAGTGACCCGGTACCAAGCCCGTGAGCCCTTCCTGCATCACCCAGCACCGCAGCCGCGCTGTTATTGATTGAGCGTCCTACAGCTGATTCGAGCGTGGTTGTTACAACTACATCCATACATCGACTTCTCCGGGCCGATATTGTTTCGTAGAGTGTGAGAAGGTTTCCAAGGGCCATTGGCTTTATAATGAAAACGGTATCGGGCAGTGCACTCATCAAGGAATCCAGGTGGTCGTCAGAACCGATTGATTCGTCTATTGCGACCGGAATGGGGCTCTCATTGCTCCATTTAATTATCTCATCAATATCCGAAAACGGAACCGGTTCTTCAATGTACTCTATAGGAAGTCCCTCCAAATCATTGAAAGCAGACCGGAACTGAGTTGCAGTAAGTGAACCATTTGCGTCAATGCGAAATGATAGTGAGCTATCTCGTGATATAATGGATCGGATTGCCCTGATTACTGAATCGAGTTCTCCTTTGGCTTTCAACTTAAATACCCTGTAGCCTGATTGGGCACCCTGTATTACCTTTTCCTCAATGCTTTCTTGGCTATCGGCACCAATTGTTTGGTTGACATATACCTCTCTCTGAGGAGATTTGTTGAAAAACCGGAAATGTGAAATGTCTCCCCGCTTGCAGTAGATGTCGGTGCTGAGGCTGCTTAATCCAAACCGGAGTGAAGGAAATGGGGGAAGTGTTTTAAGATAGTCCTTCAGTTGAGGAACCGTGTATCTCTCTTGCAGAATGGTTTGAAGTTCCGGAAAGAGTCTTTCCAATACGGTGTAGACTTCATCACTACTATCCGGGGAGAACCCGGGTAACGGTGCAATTTCAGAAAGTGATTCTGTATCTCCATCACTATATCGAACGATATAACCTGATCGGTCTCTGTAGGTTTCTTTGCCGGTAACCAGCGGTGTATGGAATTGGAGTTTATAGGAGTATAGTTCAAGCATGGCTCAGAGAAGGATTCCGGCGGTGAAGAGGAGTCCATATAATACCATAAACTGAGCAGTACGTTCAAGGGTTCTGTTGAGGGTTGATTTATCCTCATGGAAAAAGATTTGGCGCATAAGCACAACAGCTCCGGGAATGGAGAGCAACGGCAGCAAAATCCATGCTGAGTAGTTGAATGAGAGGAAGAAGAGAATCGGAACGGTGTAGGAGAGGAGCAGCATCAGCAGATATTCCAATTTAAGTGCAGATTCCCCCAGCAGAACGCCAAGCGTCCTTTTGCCAGCGATGCGATCCTGATCCACATCTCTCAGATTGTTGACCACCAATATATTTACGCAAAGTGCACCAACGGGAAGAGATGCCCAAAATGAGTAGGCGCTCCACTCCAGGGCATTGACGTAGTAGGTGCCCATCACGGCAACGATTCCGAAAAAGATAAAGACGAAAATATCACCTAGTCCATTATATCCAAGCGGGTAGGGGCCGCCCGTGTAGAGAACGCCAAAAAGGAGGGAGAGGATGCCGATCACCAGGATCACCCACCCACCAATCCAGACGAGATAAAGTCCTGCGAGAAAGGCGATACCCATTGTGAGGATGGTGGCATTCAGCATCGCACCGGGTGAGATGTAGCCCATCGCTGTTGCTCGTTCGAATCCAATTCGGTCCGGTGTATCAGCACCTTTTACGTGATCAAAGTAGTCGTTGGCAAAGTTGGTGCCAATCTGGATAGCAAAAGCACAAAAGAGAGCGACAAACGTGGTGTCCCATCTGAATAATTGGTTCTCTGCTGCGATTGAAGCACCTACCATTATGGGAACTAAAGCAGCGGCTAAGGTTTGAGGCCTCGCGGCTTGTATCCAATGCATGGTTTGAGAGCTTTTCAAAAGATTGGTAAGGGTCTGTTGGGGTTCGTGTTGAAGTCGTGGAAGATAATGAAAGAAGGTATCCCTAAAAAAGTTCAGTCAGTTTCCTGTTTTGGTATAAATGATTTAGCGGGAGGTAAGTTGGTAGCGCTTTTAACTTTAATTATTAAATCAAAATAGATAAAAGCATAATAAAATTAATATCTGATAATTTTTTTGATTAAATCTTTTAATTAAAGACAAACTCTGATATCTTTGAGACGGCTTTAAACCGGAATCCAAATTTTTCTAACAACCGATGTCACAAACAACACCCAGATACGATACACTGGCCGCTGCCCGAAACTGGGCACCTGCGGCAATCAATGGCGAATTCAAACAGATGAATATCACCGAAGTCTTCGGAGAGTATACGTTGACTCTCGAAGGTTTGAGAGAGCGCCTGCCGAAGGTCGTTTGGAATGAGATGAAAAGTACGATTGAGGATGGCAAGCAGCTCAACCTCTCCGTAGCAGACGCCGTAGCACTTGCAATGAAGGAGTGGGCCATGGAACTGGGCGCTACTCACTTTACTCACTGGTTTCAGCCTCTAACAGGCGCTACTGCTGAGAAGCATGACAGTTTTATAACCCCAAACCAGGGCGGCGGTGCTGTTTCTGAATTTTCCGGAAAAGACCTGATTCAGGGTGAGCCGGATGCATCCAGCTTTCCGAGTGGCGGATTGCGTGCTACTTTTGAGGCCCGTGGCTATACTGCATGGGATCCTACATCGCCGGTCTTTCTGATTGAGAATCAGAACGGCAAGTATCTCTGTATTCCTACCGCTTTTGCATCATGGACAGGAGAGGCCCTGGACCATAAAACACCTCTTCTCAGATCGGTTGAGGCGCTGGACAAGCAGACCAAGCGTGCCCTCTCTCTGTTTGGTGTTGAGAGCAAGCGAGTAACTTCCACTGTAGGTTGTGAGCAGGAATATTTCCTTATCGATCAGGAGTTTTTCTACCGTAGGCCAGACCTGATGACATCGGGCCGAACACTCGTAGGTGCCAAGCCACCACGTGGTCAGGAGCTCGACGATCACTATTTTGGGTCTATCCCCGATCGTGTACTCTCCTTTATGCTTGAAGCAGAGAGAGAGCTCTACAGGGTTGGAATTCCGGTTAAAACCCGACACAATGAAGTGGCTCCCGGTCAGTTTGAAGTGGCACCGATCTTTGAAAACTGCAACATCGCAGCCGATCATCAGCAGCTGATGATGATCATTTTGAAAAAGATTGCCAAGAAATATGGTTTTGAGTGCCTGTTGCACGAAAAACCGTTTGATGGACTGAATGGTAGCGGAAAGCACCTTAACTGGTCGCTTAGTACAAAAGAGGGTCAAAACCTGCTTGAGCCGGGCGACAGTCCCCATGAGAATATGCAGTTCCTCTTTTTCTTTTCAGCTGTGCTGAGAGGTGTCTACAAGCATCAGGATCTGCTCCGAATTGCAATTGCCAGCGCGAGCAACGATCATCGTCTGGGCGCTAATGAAGCACCACCGGCAATTATCTCTGCCTACATTGGCGAGCAGCTTGAGGATATCATCAAGCAGCTGCTGAATGGCGGTCTGAAGAAATCGATGAAGAGTGGGCTTCTCGGACTGGGTACTCCGGTTCTGCCAACGCTTCCAAAGCATGCGGGCGATCGTAACCGAACATCACCTTTTGCTTTTACCGGCAACAAGTTTGAGTTCAGAGCAGTTGGTTCAAGCCAGTCTGTATCATTCCCGATTGTTGTTCTGAACACCATCGTTGCAGAAGCAATTGATGACCTCTGCACCAGCCTTGAGAAAAAGGTTAAGAAGCAGGATTTGGAAACATCACTCAAAGAGGTTCTTGTCGACACTCTGAATGAGACTCACAAGATCGTGTTTAACGGTGATGGCTACTCGGATGACTGGCAGAAAGAGGCGAAAAAGCGTGGGCTTCTCAATATGAAAACCACTGCTGACGCCCTCCCTGAGCTTGTGAATGAGAAAAATATCAAACTCTTCGAAAAATATAGCATCCTGAGTGAGCGTGAAGTTCATTCGCGCCTTGAAATCTGGAGCGAGCAGTATGTAACCAACCTCAATATCGAGATCGACACAACGGAAGCGATTGCCAAGACAATGGTCTATCCGGCTGCTGTCCGCTATATCAATGAACTGGCAACTGCTGTTAAAGAGACCAAAGAGCTTGGCCTCAAGAACAGTGGCAGCACCGTGATGCTGAAGACCGTGAACAGTGCCCTCAACGATCTCGGCAAAGCTCTTGAGAACCTGAAAAAAGTTCAGGACAAGATGAAAGCTGAAGATTTAAGCGAGCAGTGCAAGGAGTATCAGCAGAAACTGATTCCGGCTATGAACAAGGTTCGGGATTCTGTTGACTTCCTCGAGCGCTACACCGCTGATGATTACTGGCCTCTGCCTGTCTATCGCGAAATGCTCTTCGTGAAGTAGAAAAGCGAAACCGGCGGCACCATCGCCGCAACATTTTAAAACCCTTTCCGGCACGTGATTCAATATTACGCAAACCGGGAAGGGTTTTTCTTTTTGATTAAGGGATTGAAATGAAATACTCTTCCATTTGATTCTGACCCTCATACTCCCTTATTTCAGGATTTCCCGAATCAAATTATCGAACATTGAATATTCTTGCAGTAGAACCATTTTACAGCGGATCGCACAAGGCTTTTTTAAAAGGGCTGAAGGAGAATTCGGAGCATAACATTATCCCGATCAAGCTGAACTACAAGGGCTGGAAATGGCGAATGCATGGTGATTCGGTAAAACTGGCCGAGATGACCAGCCACGTGAAGGAGGATATTGACCTGCTCCTGATCAGCAGTATGACCAACCTCCCCGCTTTTCTTGCGTTGACCAATCCCAGGTTTGCCCACACACCCAAAATCATGGTGATGCATGAGAATCAGCTTACTCAGCCGATGCCGGAGGGTGTGGATCGTGATCTGACCTACTGCTACATCAACTATTTAAGTATGCTCTCGGCAGATAAGCTGATCTTTTCATCCCACTTTCATCTGGAGGAACTGCTTCGTGCACTGCCGCTATTTCTCGACAACTTTCCTGACGACAGAAGCTACAATACCGTTGAGCAGATAAGGGAGAAAAGCATGGTTCTCTACCCCGGGCTAAACCTGAAGGTATTTGATCAACACCCCGATACCAGGGAGAAGAATGAACGTCCTGTGATTGTGTGGAACCAACGCTGGCAGTTCGACCGCAACCCGGCCATGTTTTTCAAGGTCCTGAACCGCCTTAACGATATCGATCTTGAGTTTGATCTCATTTTGGCCGGCGATTCGCAGCATCAAAAACCGCAGGAGTTTGAACGTGCCTGGAAACGGTTTGGTGATCACATCACACACTTTGGCTATGTGGAGGATGTGGAAAGCTATAGCAAACTACTCCATTCCGGGGATATCGTTGTCTCAACGGCTACCTATGAATTTTTCTGCGTGGCCATTATGGAGGCTATCTATTGCGGTTGCCACCCCCTTGTGCCAAATCAGCTTCACTATCCGGAACTGATACCGGAAGGTCTGCATAAGCCACTGCTCCATTCGCCCGTGCTTTATGAAACGGAAGATGATCTATTCAGGATCATGAAAGATTTATTGATGGGAGAGACCAAGCCGCTCCCCAAAGCATCACTTCAGAATATCAACAAACATCTCGACTGGAGCCGGATGATCTACAGATATGACAACCTCTTTGAGGAACTGAAGAACACAGAAACCAGTACGCTTTTTTGATCATCACACTCATCTCTACGGAATTGAAGTGCGCTCAACAGTGTTGGATGTAGCATGAAAAAATTCAACAGCGACAGGATATTTAAGAGAAACGATCTGGAACCGAATCCCGCGGGAAAGTATGTTCTCTACTGGATGCAGATCAACCGGCGGTTTCACTACAATTTCGCATTAGAGTACGCCGTAGAAAGGGCTAATGAACTGGGGAAACCCCTTCTTATTCTGGAAGCTTTCTCATGCGATTACCCCTGGGCTACCGATCGTTCCCACACCTTTATGATGCAGGGGATGAAAGAGCATCTCGACTATGCAGAATCCCAAAATCTGAACTACGTCTCTTTTACCGAACGAAAACCGGGTGAGTTTGACCGGCTGTTGAAGAAGCTGGCCTCAAATGCTGCGGAACTCATTACGGATGAGTATCCGGTCTTTATCATGAAGGAGCGAAACAGCCGCTATCCCGATGAGCTGAATCTGCCATATACCACTGTAGACAGCAATGGACTAATCCCGCTGGGCCTCACTGAGAAAGATCCCTACAGCGCCTACTTCTTCCGGAAGATCATGCAGAAGCACTTTGTGGAGGCGTTCACCAATCCGCCGGCAAATCATCCGCTGGATCAACTCGAGGTGAACTCTAAGCTGGACCTCAACAATCTGCTGCCCGACGATTTTCCCGATCCCGCTGAATCCCTGAACAACATCAGCCGGTTTATTGAGGGGCTGGATATTAACCACGAGGTTGGCCCCGTGGAGAAGAACGGAACCCGTGCGGCGGCATTGGGCAAATTGGGCCACTTTATTCGTGACGGTCTGCTTGAGTATGATGAGAAACGCAACGACCCCGATCTCGATAAAACCAGTGGATTGAGCCCATGGCTCCATTTTGGAAAGATTTCTGAGTATGAAATTGTGAAAGCCGTGCTGGAGCATCAGCCGGAAGGGTGGGCACTCGATAAGATCACCTTCAACAAGGGGGCGACAGGTGGCTTCTTTAACGGGAACCCCAATATTGACAGTTTCCTGGATGAGGTGATCACCTGGAGGGAGGTCGGATTCCATTTCGCGCATCACCGCGACGATTATGACCGGCTCGACAGTCTGCCAGACTGGGTTCAGAAAACGCTGGATCAGCACAGAGATGACCCGCGCGAGTGGGACTACAGCTATGATGAACTTGCCGCATCGCAAACCCACGACGATATCTGGAATGCGGCTCAAACTCAGCTCCGGGAGGAGGGGATCATTCATAACTATCTTCGAATGCTCTGGGGTAAAAAAGTGATTGAGTGGACTCCCGATCCGGAAACCGCTCTTCAATATCTCATCGACCTCAACAACACCTATGCGCTGGATGGCCGTGATCCAAACAGCTACTCGGGTATATTCTGGTGCTTTGGGCGTTTTGACCGGGCCTGGCAGGAGCGGCCTGTTTTCGGAAAACTGAGATATATGACCAGCGACAGTACCCGCAAAAAAGTGAAGCTTAGGGAGTATCTGCGCAGCTACAGTTGCTAAGGGGTGCTTTATTATCGTTTCTAAAGACGATAATAGTTAAATATCGACTATATAATCGATAATTTGACTTTATTGCTTTAAAGGTCGATAATATGGTATGTACACAGCCATCACAGGGGATATCGTAGCATCCAAAAAAGCCGGTGATCCGGATATTTGGCAGAAGCCTTTGAAAAAACTCTTCAGCAGGTATGGCCGGAGACCGTCTCAATGGGAGATCTACAGGGGAGATAGTTTTCAGCTGCAGGTTGAAAACCGGGAAGCGCTCAAGGCTGCAATTTTGATTAAGGCAACGATCAGGAAGATAGGAATCAGCGGAATGGATGTAAGGCTGGCTCTTGGCCTTGGCAGTGGAGATGGAAAGGTAGCGGTTAACGAAAGCAGTGATGAGGCGTTTATCTATTCCGGACGTCTGTTGGATGAACTGAAGGGGCAGAAGATCCACATGGGCTTCAGGAGTCCGTGGGAAGATCTGAACAGGGAGATCAATATGATGATGAGACTCTCCCTGGTTATTATGAATTCATGGACGGAGAGTAGTGCGGCCACAGCCGAACTGCTTTTTTCTGAACCATCCATCACCCAGATTGAAATTGCAGAGCGGCTCGGTATTGCCCAGTCTTCTGTGAGTGATCGGATCAGGCGGGGATCAATTCATGAAATTATTGAATTTGAAAAGTATTATAGTGAGCGGATTGAGAAAATTACCGGCTCATAACCTAAAAGGCAGAAGATGGAACTGGCAAAACTGATCATAGCTCATCTTGCGGGCGACTTTTTCCTGCAGTCGAAGAAGCAGGTGGAGCAGAAACAGAACTTGAAATGGAGATCGCCTTTTCTCTATCTGCACGCTGTAGCCCACTTTCTGCTGATACTCCTCATATTTTTTGATCTCTCTGTTTGGTTTCCGGCACTGATCATCGCTATATCCCACCTGATTATCGACGGAATGAAACTGACGCTCCAAAAAAAGGAGAGTGAACCGTTCTGGTTTGGGGTGGATCAGCTGGTTCACCTGTTCGTTATCGGGTTGGTCTATATTTATTTCTTTGATGGAGGGCCGATACCCGATACAGCCGGTGAACTATGGATCGTATTGGCCGGTGCTCTTTTCCTGACCAAGCCGGCATCGATCATTATGCAGAAAGTGATGGGGCAGTGGAGTAGCGATATTGATACCGATCAAAACGGTTCGCTGAAGGGGGCAGGCGAGTATATTGGGATCCTGGAGCGACTCTTTGCCTATATTGCCATTTTGGCCGGAGTAATGCAGGTGGTCGGATTTCTGATTGCCGCAAAGTCTGTGTTCCGCTTCGGTGATCTTACCCGCGCCAAAGACCGAAAGCTCACCGAATATATTCTGATAGGGACGCTGCTCAGTTTTCTGATCGCAATTTTGACAGGTCTGATCGCATTTCAGGTTGTGCGATAGAATAGATGATTTGAGTTCAACTCTGAATTTTGGAATAGGAATCTCCCCTCCTTTTTTAAGTGGGGGTGGTTGGTGGTTCACTGTACTTTAATCCTGGCAATAGATTAAAAAATGAACGTTTCATTTTTAAAAAGCAGCCCTGTATTCGCGGACGCATTCAGAAGGTTCGACTTCTTCAAAACATCGGGGCAGGCTCATGAAAAGGAGGCGGTTTTCAGAGCTTCAATTGTCAGATTATTAATCGAACTCAGCTTTACAGTTTCCTGATAATCTCCGTTACAAATCGGGCAAAGTCATCCTTTCGCGCTTCTGCCGCCTCTTTCACTTCACTGTGATCCAGTTTTCGCTTTATAACACCGGCAGCCATATTGGTAACCAGTGAGATCGCTGCGGCAGGCAGCTCCAGACGTGCAGCTTCGGCAAGTTCAGGAGCGGTACTCATCCCCACCACATCGGCACCAAGAGTTCGGAACGCCCTTATTTCGGCCTTCGATTCATAGTTGGGCCCTTTTACATAGATATAGGTACCGCGCTGCACATCGAGTTGAATATCGGCGGCAATTTTTCGAATCTTCTCAGCAACCTCATAGTGATTATATCTGAATCGTGCTGAGGGTTGAGCGGCTATAGAGTGAAATGGACGGAATATATCGTCGATTACCATCAGGTCACCAACCTTAAACCGGGTGTTGATTGCACCGGCCGCGTTGGAAACGATCAGCTTACTTGCATCGAACGCTTTTGCGATGTGAACAGGGAGTACAGTTTGATGGAACTCATATCCCTCATAGTGGTGAAATCGGCCTGAAAAGGCGATCACCGCCTTTCCGGCAACACTGCCAGTGAAAAGCTCACCGGAGTGGCCCTGAACAGAAGAGTGGGGAAAGTGGGGAATTTCTGAGTAGGGGATGGAGAACGGCTCATCGATGACAGAGGCAAAGTCGCCAAGGCCGGAGCCAAGAATTACTACAGAGTCCACTTTTGCCGGAAATTCACGCTCAATTAAAAAAGAGCGGATATCATCGATATAGTCTGGCAGGTCCATTAATCCTCGCTTTGTATCTGGAAACCTTTCTTTTTGTCGTAACTGGTGAGCCGAAAGAGTGGTGTGTCGGTTTCGTGGTATGCCATCATCACGTATCCTTCTTCAAATGCAAGTTTCTGAAGACGATCCCTTTCACTCATGCTCGTTTTGGGGTCAAAATCATATTTTGCTGCGTAACTTCTGTTGATGGCACCACGGGTACCAATAACATCCCCAGACATAACATAGCGATTTTCACCGTTTTCATAAAAAAGCGCCTGATGAAATTCGGTGTGACCGCCTATAGTCTCCACCCGCACATGTTCGATTGGATTACTCTGTTCATCGGTGAAACGGATATTGGCATGGCTGTCGAGGAAGTAGAAGAACTCAGCTTTATCTTCACCATGTTCATCAATATTCTCTTCGAGTTTTGTCCACGCTTTTTGGTTTACCCAAACATCCGCTTCGGGAAAAGTGAGCTCCCAATATCCGTTAGCACGATTTGCAAGACCGGCCATATGATCAAAGTGAAGATGGCTCAAAAAGATATCGGTAACATCCAGGTTTGACACCCCGTGTTCATCCAGATTTGTCAAAATGGTATCGATGGATGTGTCTCCGCCAAAAAGATCTCCAATTCCGGTATCAAAAAGGATGTTTCTTTTTCCTTCTGAGATTAGAAATGGCTGAATGGAGAGCTTGAGGCCTCCTTTTTTGGGTGGATCAGCTTTGCCTATCCGGTTGAACTGCTTGTCGAGGCCCACAGAGAATGTACCTTCATACAGTGGCTTAACGGTTACGTTGCTCATTGTTTGGTAAGGTGCCTGTGACGGAGGTTACTTATTTTTCGACTCAAATCTGTCGTATGCGTCAATAATATCGCGGACCAGTTTGTGTCTCACCACATCTTTCTGATCCAGATAAACAAAAGAGATGCCATCAATGTTCTTGAGAATATTCTGAATGGATATCAGCCCCGACTGCTGTTTCTTTGGCAGGTCGGTTTGTGTAATGTCACCTGTGATGATCGCCCGGCTGTTGAATCCGATACGGGTCAGAAACATCTTCATCTGGGTATTCGTGGCATTTTGCGCCTCATCGAGGATCACAAACGCGTTGTTGAGTGTACGTCCCCGCATATAGGCAAGAGGGGCGATCTCAATCGTGTTTTTAGCGAGGTGGTATTCAAGTTTCTCATACTCAATCATCTCTTCCAGCGCATCATAGAGAGGGCGGAGGTAGGGATCGATCTTCTCTTTAAGGTCGCCGGGAAGAAAACCCAGGTTTTCACCCGCCTCAACAGCCGGTCTGGCAAGGATAATCTTCTTGACACGGCGCTCTTTCAATGCCTTAACGGCCAGTGCTACGGAGGTATAGGTTTTACCCGTTCCCGCAGGGCCAATGGCAAATAGAATGTCGTTATTTTGTGATGCTTTTACGATCGCCTGCTGGCCGGGGGTCTTGGCTGAGACGGCATCACCGGTATGGGTGTGAAGTATCACATCACCAACATCTTCTGAAAGACTGATGGGGCGCTTATCCTTTCCTGACGAACCCGCTCGTTCTGCGAGTGCAAGAAGTGTGGTTACATCACCCGGAGTGATCTCTCCATTTTTCCTTGCCACGGAGATCATTTCGGAGAGAATCTCTTTGATGATTACCACTTCACCAGTCGGTCCCATGATTTTTACACGATTACCACGAGCCGTGATTTTTGTTGACGGGAAGGCGTTATCAAGTTCTTTCAGATGTTCATCGGAAAATCCGAGAATGATGACCGGTTCAATATCTTCGATAAAGAGGGTCTCTTCGGAAAGCTGCTTTTCAGATTCGATAGGTGTAAGTTTTTAGTTTACCGATTAGGATTGAAAGGAAAGATAACGGTTTCAGGCCACTTTTTCGGTGCCGGAAAGAGCAAGCTTTTCAAGCTCTCTTATGGCAGCAGGGATATCTCCTGATTTGAAGACACTGCTTCCTGCTACGTGAACATCAACACCGGCCTGGCTAAGCTTTTTGATGTTCTTATTGCCAACTCCACCATCGATTTCGATCAGAAAGGAGAGACCGGCCTCTTCGCGCATCACAGCCAGTTCACGCACTTTATCGTAGCTCGACTCGATAAATTTCTGTCCACCGAAACCCGGATTAACGCTCATGAGCAAAACCAGATCAACATCCGGTAAGATCGATTTCAATATCGATACTGGTGTTGCGGGATTGATTACAACGCCGCTCATACAGCCTAACTGTCCGATCGACTGAATGGTACGGTGCAGATGAGGGCACGCCTCATAGTGAACCGAAATCAGGTCGGCACCGGCGTCTGCGTAGTCCTCAAGATATTGATCGGGGTTCTCAATCATAAGATGTACATCCAGAAAAGCATCTGGCAGCGTGCTTCGTACTGCTCCTACAATTCCGGGTCCGTAGCTGATGTTTGGCACAAAGTGGCCATCCATAATATCACAGTGAAACCAGTTGATGCCGGCATCAGAACAGGTTTTTAGTTCTTCGCCAAGTTTAGAAAAGTCGGCAGCCAGTATAGATGGTGCCAGCAGAGGGAGGTTGAAATTCATGGAGTTGGTTTAGTCTTCCTGGTTGTCAATTTGAAGGGTGTCTGGCTGTTGTGTAGAGAGGGTGTCGTCGATAATGGCGCCCGATTCCACCTCTTCCCGTGCATCAAAACGCTCTGAAACAACGAGGCGGATTGTTTCGCCCTCGGTCAGTTTTTCCTGATCGGGACTCATAGAGAGAACGGTATTTGGAACGGTATCGCGGCTGGCCTGGAAACGAATCTCACCAACGCGGAGCCCTGCCCTCATAATTTCGTTTTGGGCTTCAGAGAGGCTCAACCCAACAACCTGAGGCACATCCACTTCACGCGTTCCAAGTCCGTCGCTGATCACGAGATTTACGGTTGTGCCACGGGCAACGGTATCGCCGGGAGCTACCGACTGCCGGAGAATGGTATTTCTGAAACGGTTGGTTTCGTAACTTCTACTGCCCACATTAAGGCCATGTTGTTCGAGCTGTATTGCCGCATTTCGAATATGCATGCTAACCACGTCCGGAACAACCGTCGTGGGTGTTTCAGCCGTGTTAACCGTTAGATAGATCTTTCGGTTTGGTTTTACAAGTCGGCTGGCCGAGGGAGATTGATCGATGATATAGTTGGCTGGATAAGCCGTATTCGATCTGCGATCGAGGATCTCATGGCGCAAGCCGTAGCTATCCAGAAGCTCCTCTGCTTCATCGAGTGATAGTTTGGTTACATCTGGTACCGTTACACCGTGATTGTAGTTGGTGTATTTCGGCATAATCACGAAATCCATTAGGAGTGCGAAGATGGCGCCTACTGCAATAAAGCCTCCAATGGTGGCATAAAGGGCTTTGCTGGTGAAAATTCTCTTAAGGGTTTTCATATCATCAGAAAATATAAACTTCTTGTCGTTGTTAGAAAAGATATCTCATGGTGAGATACCTGTCTGGTGTTGCGCCCGGTGTGGCACTTATTCTGTTCTGTCTCAGTCGAACCGTAAAGTAGGCATCGAAGGCTGAGGCCATATGGTTTACTATGAGTAACGAAAGAAAGTTTCTTCCCGTACGGTACTGATCATTGAAAAGTTGAGACCGTTCCACGCCTTCCCAGAAAAAGGGACTGGCAAACTCTCCGTTTCGGTCGATGAGAAAACGCCTGTTGAACAGATTTCCGGTATGGCCGAGATCGTTGTGAAAACGGTTGTAGTCGCTCCATCCGGCCTGATATTGATAATATTTGGCAATAAGCTCGTAGTACTGCTGGCTTCCGTAATCGGGCAGAACGTGCGAGAAGTTGTTTGCCCCGAGATCATCTGTCGTTATGTAGGGAGTATTTCTCTCTGCCCGTCTGAGTACGGCGAGGTCCACCACACTCCAGTCTGTATCGGTATCGAACTGTGCTTCAGCTCCGTTCAGATTTTCCCTGAGCTGATCGAGGTAGGGGTTGTCGATAGCGTGCACCTCATGATACTCAATCAGCCAGTTGGCATACTGCACAACACTCCAGTTTTGATCTGCCCAAGCCTCGTAACTTCGCTCACCTCTGCGACCCCGATTGGTGTAGTCGACCATAAAATAGATTGCTGCAGCCTCAACGGCGAGAAAGAGGCCGGCACGAACCCAGTTCTCATTTGCAGCCTGACCAAGTCCGGGTACGATAGCGGATGCCGCGAAGGAGTAACCGGCATGATTGCTAATCGGAGGCATAAATCCACGTTCACCATCACTTATTCGGAGGGGCATGGATGGCAGGAAATTTTCTCGCTGCAGTTCGTCAATCACTTCAGTTCGGTCAATCACAACAACACTTCCGGTCTGAAATGCAACAACGGAGTCTGTACCGATCAGAAATAGAATGAGTGCTGTTAAGATGCCTCGAATCATTGAAGGTCAAAATCAAAAGTTAAGCCAAAATAGATAAGAAGCTCCCGACCGTAGGAGACCCTGCTTCCACCTTCAGTTGTGATGAACTGTGCCGGCAAGTTAACGTTATAGCGGTTGAATCCATAAGCTCCGTTCAGGAAAAATTTCATCGGGAAGAGGTAATCACTATTGAAAGCGAACCTGATTTCAGCACCGGTTCCGGTCTTGATCTGATCTCCTGTTCCAAGGGGTCCACCCCAGCCATTCCCTGCCTCTGCAAAGATATTGGCATAGACCTTATCCAGTGTATAACGTCCGATCTGGCGGTTGATGTTCTGTTTGATTGGGGCCAGAATGGATGCCCTGGCGTAGGCTGTTCGTTCACCGCCGATCGCAAAGTAGGGTTAAGACCTCATGCCGGTTAGTCCGCCTATGTAATCGAGGTAGAAGAAGTCATCAGGTCGGTTCAGATATAGAAAACCCCTTGAGTTCACCTGTCCGGTTAATGAATTAGTAAGTGGGAAGCCGATCAGGGCATCCAGTTCCACAGAGTGGTTTTGATCGGATGAGTAGACCGGGGAGAGTACGCCGTCGCTAACCTCAAACTCACGAAGAAACCTGGATGGCTCCCAGGCGTAGGTGAACCTTCCCCTTATGCCATGTGGCGCAATGTCGGAGTGACGAGTCGGCTCAATCAGACTGGCAACATAAGAAGCCGAAAAACGGCTACCCCTGAAATATTGGGAGGTGGAGCCTGGAATAAACTCATCAAACTCATTAGAGAAGAAACCATCGGTTGAAACGGTGTAGGGGGAGTAGGAGGCCCCAAGTTCCAGGAGGCTCCATCGGTTTAGCTTGCTTCTGAGAAAAAGTGACGCCTCCCATATGGAGTAGCGGATATCGATGAAGCGATCTTCGGGCAGGCAGGATGTACAGGGGAACTCCTCTATGGCGATACCATCACTTACGTTCCGTTTCAGGTTATAGAGTTCAAGGGAGATGGTTGGCGACCAGCTTCGCTCGATAAAAGGGAGCCCACGGTATTCGGTAATCAAAAACAGGTCACGATCCAGGTTGTTGATTCTGTTGGGGGAGATGGCACCTGCTGCACTCTCTATCGGTAGTGATCCCGGTCCGATCAGCGCTCCTCCGAAGAGTGAGAAGGTTTCGGTGACGTCGCGCGTTGAGAAGTAGGCTCCCGCTTTCAGATCTCTCCAGAGATTTTCGGCAAGTTCACCGGCGCGACCTCTCCATAGCAGGTTGGAGTTGGAACCCCGTAATTTGGTGTAGTTATCGAGACGAAAAACCGGAAAGATCGACACCCCGAGTGGAGTGTCACT
>JAFIFA010000170.1 GCA_020832225.1 Balneolaceae bacterium | reverse complement strand
AAGGGCGACCGAATCCACAAAACAGACGAAACCATTCAGATCGAGCCGATCTACAAAGGACTTGCTCAGCTCATCGGACTTATAACCGCTATTGACGGAGGACATTGTGAATAATCTGCAGGAATGGATCGACAACAACACCTACCACCACTCCCAGTTCTGGGATCTGAAAAAGCTGGTGGAGACCAAAGAGAAACTGGGTCTGACCATCTCACTATGCCTTCCCACGCTGAATGAGGAGAAAACGATCGGAAAGGAGATCATCATCTTCAAATCGGAACTGATGAACCGCTATCCACTGATCGACGAGATTGCGGTGATCGACTCCGGTTCTGAGGATGACACCCTGAAAGTAGCAAAAAACTACGGTGCCGACACCTACCTCTCTTCCGACATCCTCCCAAACCTGGAGCCCAAAAAAGGCAAGGGGGAGAATCTCTGGAAGGCGATCTATCAGCTGAAGGGCGATATTATCGTCTATGTGGATGCGGACATCACCAACATCCACCCACGCTTTGTATATGGGCTTGTGGCGCCACTGATCTACCGTGAAGAGGTGAAGTATGTAAAGGCGTTCTACGACCGGCCTCTCGCCTTCTCCGGCAATGTGAGGGCATCCGGTGGCGGACGGGTAACGGAAATTCTGGTGCGGCCTCTCTTTTCACTCTTCTTCCCCGAGCTTACCACCATCATACAGCCGCTTTCCGGTGAGTATGCGGTGCGACGTGAGGTGTTGGAGCAGATCGCTTTTCCGATTGGGTATGGCGTGGAGACATCCCACCTGATCGATGTTCATCATCAGTTCGGACTTGAAGCGTTTGCGCAGACCGATCTCGACAAACGGGTTCACGAAAATAAACCGACCATCTCGCTCGGCAAAATGTCGTTCGGGATACTCCAGACATTTATAAAGCGGGCTAAGGCGCTCGGCATTCTGGAGAAGGCGGATCACGAAACCATCCTTCGTCAGTTTCAGGTAACGCGGGATCAGTATGAACAGAACCTGATTGAGATTGTGGAGGAGGAGCGTCCACCCATGATAGAAATTGAAGAGTACAGAAAGAAATTTGGAAAATGAGCCAAGTGAACCGCGAATTCACCGATCTTCACGAACGTTTTAAAGAGCTCTCCTCCCCTATGGAGCCTCAGCCAACCGGAACGGAGCCAAAACTTCAGGATCTGGAGGGGATCAAAGCTGTTCTATTCGATTTTTACGGCACCCTCTTTCTCTCAGGAGTTGGAGATATCGGCATTGATGATGGAAAGTCTGATGCCGGACTGATGAGGGAAGCTTTAACCGGGGCCGGAATATCAATTAAAGATCCCAAAGCCGGCAAGCAAAGCCTCAAATACTACCAGGATGTGGTTGATGTTGAGATGGATAAACTCAGAAAGGCCGGGATGGATACACCGGAGCCCGATATCCGCAAAATCTGGGGGAACGTTCTGAACCTTTTGGAAAAAGAGGGTTTGATCGAAGGGCCGGTTAGTGATGAGCTTCAGGATCGGATTTCCGTTGAGTTTGAAGCACGTATGAATCCGGTTTGGCCCGTTCCGGGTGCTGTCGGGACTCTCAAAACATTTAAGGAGCGCGGCTTTCAAATGGGAATCATCTCCAATTCACAGTTCTACACTCCGATCGTTCTTGAGGCACTTTCAGGTGCCAATATGGAAACGCTTGGTTTTGATCCGAGTCTGCTGCACTGGTCATTCGAGGAGCGGATGAAGAAACCCGATACCCGCTTCTACGAGCTCTTTCTCGAAAAAGCGGCCAACGTGGATAAGGATCTCAAACCGGAAAATATGCTCTATGCCGGTAATGACATGCTGAAAGATATCTGGCCCGCCAATAAACTGGGCATGAAAACGGCTCTCTTTGCCGGAGACAAGCGTTCGCTAAAATGGCGTAAGGATGATGAACGGTGTGCCGGGCTTGAGCCGGATATCATCTTCACTGAGTTCATTCAGCTGGAAGATATTTTGATTATACCGGCTCTTTAATCTTTTATTTGCCACTGAAGCACGGAGAAGACACTGAGAGTACGAAGTCTCTCTTTTGAGTTCCGGCCAGAGCTATATCATATTTTGATCCATGCCACCTGATATGCTCCGAGCTCAATCTGGCCATTACGGATCACCGTCTTGCCGGAGATGATGTCATCATACGCCTTATCTGCATCGAGAGGAAGTTCTTCTCCCACCGGGGATGTTCTCTTCTCGTTTGTGAGGTTGGCAATTACCAATACGCGCTCTGTCTTTTCAGGGTCCCACCGCTCGATGCAGTAGTGACTGCTACCCATCTCATACACCTTCTGCCCTCCAAACGGATGAAATGCGGGGTGGTGCCAGCGTTTGGTTATGAGCTGCTTCATCCTGCTGAAGATTCTTGATGTATTGGTATCCGGATCGCTAAGCTCCTCCATCAGCTCATCGTAGTACCACTTCTTTCGGTTGATGGTTCTGTACCGGCCCGTTGTGGAGACGCCTCTCAGATTATTCCTTGTTGCGGTAAGGTTATGGAAGTAGATACCGGGAACCCCCTGCAGACTCATCATGATAATCTGCGAGCAGATGAACATCTTCTCCTGCAGCGACTGTTTTCCATTGGGCGAGCCAAATGCGTCGAAATAGGTGATGTTCAGCTCGTAAGGACTGAGAGTGCCGTCCGGATTCTGCTTCTCTGACACAAACCCACCCTTTTTCCTGATGCCGCTAACCAAGCTGTCGAACTCTTCCTGGGGCACAAGCCCTTCGAGCGGCCGCACTCCAATACCGTCGTGCGAAGCCGTAAAGTTGAAGTAGGTACAGTTCTCGGGCAGGTCGTTCAGCGATGCGGTCCATCTGGTAAGATATTCTGAATTCTCGGTCAGAATTGCGTGAAGCAGCAACGGCGGCAGACTGAACTGATAGACCATGTGCGTCTCATCTCCATCGCCAAAATAGCTGATATTTTCCTTGTGAGGCACATTGGTCTCGGTGATGATGGTGGTCTCCGGTGCGTAGTGATCCACAATAGTTCTGAAGAGTTTCACTATCTCATGCGTCTCTTTCAGGTGAATACAGTTGGTCCCGATCTCTTTCCAGATAAAGGCAACCGCATCAAGGCGAATAACGGTGATCCCCTCACTCAGATAGAAGAGGAAGATGTCGAGATATTCAAACAGTACATCGAGGTTGGCAAAGTTGACATCGACCTGATCGTCGCTAAAGGTGCACCATACGAACTTCTCCCCTTCCTCCGTGTGCACCGGTGTAATAATCGGTGAGCTTCTCGGGCGGGTAACCCCGGAGAGGTCGGTTGACGGATCCACCTCAATAAAGTAATCCTTATATGGCTCCTCCTGCTTCAGATACTTCTGAAACCAATCGCTGTACCGGCTCACGTGGTTCATCACCAGATCTCCCATCAAACGAAAATCTTCGCTCATCGCCTCAATATCTTCCCATCCGCCAAGGCGGGAGTCTACCCGCTTGTAGTCTACCACGGAGAAGCCATCGTCTGATGTACTGGGAAAGAAAGGAAGAATGTGAATGGTATTGATCAGGCCTTTCACCTTTCGTTTCAGAAAGCGGTGCTGTTTGCTGAGCCTTGAAACGGGCTCACCCTGGGCGGGCTGAACCATATCGCCGTAGGTAATCAAAATCTGATCTTGATGGGTCCATACATCCTTAAATGAGATCTTCTCTGCAGGTTTAAGCTGATAGGTTTCGATCAGTTCAGCCGTACGGTTCAGGCAATCTTCTACCTTCTCTTCACCGTAGATGGTTCTAAAATGACTGGTTAGCTTATTCCTGATCTTTTCAGGCGGTTGTTTCATAGAGTGAGCAGGTTATCAGTTTTTTGATTTAAGAGTATAATCACGCACCTATCTACCTAAATGTAAAGCGAATTTTGCCGAAAGAGTTTGATTTTTACCCGAAACACTTATGCCCCATGAGGTAAGGGGTATATGGAAGCTGGAAGCTCAAAGCTCAAAGGGGTGGTTTGTTGAATTGTTGAACTGTTGAATCGTTGGGAGCTAGTTTGAAGCCGGAAGAGGGAAGCCGGAAGTCTGAAGCGAAAAAGGATTTGGCTATAATTACTCTGCGTCCTTCGCGCCTACTCAGCGTCCGCTGTGGTAAAAAAGTTGAAAGAATGAAGCTCAAAGCACAATGGACGCAAGATCACAAATAATTCCTCTTGCGCTCTTTGTTCAACCTTCGCGCCCATTGTGGTTAACGCCCCGCGATCCGCTCTATGCACCACGCACCTCACGACTCAAGACTCACGACTATTTCTCCCACTATCTCAAATCGTTTCTATGTCAATATTAAGAACTTTCTTACCTTTGCCAGTTCTAACCGAATAACAGACTATGGACCGGGAAGCACTTCAGGAACGTTTTGGAATTACAGGAGAGTCCTCTGCAATCAGGCAGGTTGTGGACAAGATCATGCAGGTCTCAGAGACCGATATGACCGTACTCCTTCAGGGTGAGAGTGGTGTTGGAAAAGATGTAACGGCACGTGCCATTCACTCCCTGAGCAAGCGGAAACGCAACGATCTGGTGATTGTGAATTGCGGGGCTATTCCGGAGGGAATCATCGAAAGTGAACTCTTCGGACATGAAAAGGGAGCTTTTACAGGTGCTCATGAAGCCCGAAAAGGATATTTCGAGAAAGCGGATAACGGAACCATCTTTCTGGATGAGATCGGCGATACCCCGAAAAACATCCAGGTGAAACTGCTTCGTGTACTTGAGAGCGGTGAATATTTCCGGGTGGGCTCAAGCAAGCTGATGAAGACCGATGTCCGTGTTGTTGCCGCTACAAATAAAGATCTATGGGAGCTGGTTCAGGAGGGGGAATTCCGGGAAGATCTCTACTACCGTCTCGACACCGTTAAGATCAAGCTGCCGCCACTTCGTGACCGAAAAGAGGATATCATCCCAATTTTTCGTCAGTTTGTAACAGAGTTCTCCTCAAAGTATGACTCTGTTTTCCAGGGTTTTTCGGATGAAGCGAAAGAACTTCTTACCTCATACCGATGGCCGGGCAATGTGAGAGAGCTAAAAAATGTGGCCGAACAGCTCGTTGTCCTTGAAAAATCTCAATTCATTGACAAAGACCGGCTTCAGAAATATCTGAAAGGAAGGCAACACTTGGGATCTACCGATAACCTCCCTATTCTCTCCCGAAAAGAGCAGAATGAGGATGAGTTCAGTTTTGATAAGGAACCCCCAAATGCCGAATCCGGAATTATCTACAGGGCGCTGCTGGAAATGCAGACCGACATCAGCGATCTCAAAAAGATGCTGGCCAAATTTCTCTACTCCTCCTTTGCCGACAAGGATGTGAAGGCGCTGCCAAGCCCGGTTCCTCGTGATATCGATCCTAATGATATATCGAGCCACCTTCAGGGGCAGTTCGACTCCTACTCCCTGGGCATCAACCAACCCGGAAATAAGAGTAATGATGATGATGAACCGGCTGAAGAGATTAACGAAATGCAGGACTTTTTTGACGGCAAAGAGATCCCATCTATAGAAGAAGCAGAAAAGTTTCTCATAGAACAGGCTTTGAAACGTTATGAAGGCAATCGCCGCAAAGCTTCAGATGCACTGGGCGTTAGCGAGCGAACACTCTACAGAAAGCTTGACCAATATGGCCTTCAGTAAACATCTTTTATGGATACCCGTTGCAGCGCTTCTTCTGCTATCAGGCTGTATCACGTACAGTTTTACCGGAACATCGATTCCCTCCGATGTTCGTAGTATCTACATTCCATTTTTTCCCGATCGCTCTCAAAGCGGGCTCGGTGACCTCAGCGATCGAATCAACCGCGCACTGGTGGAGCGGTTTGTCAACCAGAGCCGGCTTTCGTTGAACAATGAGCAGGATGATGCCGACGCCTGGGTGGAGGGAGCGATACAGCGGTATGTGAATCGCCCTTTCAGCGTAAGAGGAGATGAGCAGGCGAACCTGAATGAGGTTCAGATAACCGTTCGGGCACTCTTCCAGTTTGCAAAGGATGATGAACCACTATGGGACAAAACCTTCACCGGAAGTGCCACTTATGATGTTTTGGAAAACCCCGTTGACGGTGAAATTGAAGCCGCGGAAGAGGCACTGCAGCAGATCGCCAGAAATATGTTTAACGATGCGGTTAGTGACTGGTAAATCACTACACCATTTCATACCATTGAGCCATGCAATTAGAAAGCCATCAGATACCTCAATCCCTCCAGGGTTACATCGAGCAGTTTGATACTGACCCTGAAGCTGCTCTGGGCAGGCTCGAAAACCATGTGGAAAAACGAAACCCGGGGGCTGTAGGCTATTTTTTTCTGGCATGGCTGCACCATCGACAGGGAAATCAAAAACGCGCCATTCAGTGTGCCATGAGTGCCAAAGTAATGGCTCCGGGGAGCCGGCTCATGGAGCGACTGCACTATCTGCTCACACATCCGCGCACATTTGCAGCATGGGAACCGGAGGCTACACCCGGCAGAAAATCAGTACAGCAACCATTCAGCAACGACAGAGGTCACCCCATTCAGGATCTGGATACACTAATCACCAAACTCTCCTCGGTAGAGTCGCACAGAATCAAACCAAAACTTGACGGCCCGGAAGGTCAGGAACCCGATTTAAGCGAGGCGAGCAGCTCCGTAGATGATATCGTTACGGAAACGCTTGCCGGTATTCACGAAAAGCAGAACAACTACAGTGCGGCTATTGAAACCTACAAAAAGCTGAGGAAGGCGAATCCGGGCAGAAAAACACATTACGATGAGCAGATCTTTCGCCTGAAACAGATTGAAGCTGAGCAGAAGAAGTGAATTGAGACGTGAGTCTTGAGCCTTGAGTCGTGAGGAGCGGGTTGCGGGTTGCGTGACGTTGAAACAAAAAATTAACCCCGATGGGTCGGGACTGCGCAAATGCACGCAGCAATGGACAGTAGACAGTTGACAACCACGAAACGGAGATTTAGTTAAGACCTGAAAGCGTCCGACCGAAAGGGAGGATCCTGCCAGCGTCTCCTATAGTTTTGCGTTACGAGTTGAATCTACTTCCGGGGCATTTTTAACCGTTTCGGTCGCAGAGAAAGCAAAGGGGAATCATCAAGTTTTGCCCAAAAACCAGCCCGGAGCAACGCTCCGGGATAAATGGTGGCACCGCCACCACGCGCCGAGATACGGTTTATGAAATGGAACGGGATTTGTCGAGGCGCAGTGGGAAGGTTTTTAAAAATAGAAGATGCCTTTAATGGTACAAACCGTAATTCAACTACCCTGCTCTTAAGACCCCCTGTGTCCCTGACATTACCCATGTAATATTC
>JAFIFA010000156.1 GCA_020832225.1 Balneolaceae bacterium | reverse complement strand
CAGTTGATCTAAAATGCCGAGTTGAAATCGCTGATCCATAAAGAATAATGCCTTATTTAGTAGGGTCTGGTGATGATTCCCTTGAAATCTACAATTTATTAACCAAAACCTCGAAAATTGGGGGTTCTGCAAAGGCCTCTAGTAATCTATTAGACTCATTTTCCTAAATTCGTAACTATTTTTTAGTAATTCCTCGAACCGCCCCTTTTCAACTATTTGCCCCCCTTTCATTAAGCAGATTGTATCGCACTTTTCAACGGTGGTAAGACGATGGGCAATCATGATAATCGTTCTATTACCTCGCAGTTTCTCAATCGCCTCAATCACATACTTCTCTGTAATGTTATCGAGAGCTGAGGTTGCCTCGTCCATGATGAGTACCTGAGGATTGTCATATAGCGCCCTGGCGATACCGATTCGCTGTTGCTGTCCACCTGAGAGAAGCACACCGCGCTCACCTACACGAGTGTTTATTCCCTTGGGCAGGCGCTCCAGTAGTTCACCGAGCTGGGCAGCCTCTACCGCTTTCAGGACTTTGTTATCATCGATCAGCTCATCGGGGATTCCAAACGCGATATTTCTGCGGACGCTGTCGTCAAGCAGAAAGATTTGTTGCGGGATATAGCCGATGTTCTGCTGCCAGCCCCTAATATTGGATTCGATATCGATACCATCAGCGAGAATTCTTCCTTTCTGTGGCTCCAGCAGACCCAGTATAATATCAGCGATGGATGTTTTACCGGCCCCCGATTCACCGACAAATGCAACAGCACTGCCTTGTTCAATATCAAGCGAAACATCATTCACTGCAAATCCATCCTGACCCGGGTAGCTATAGCTTACACCATCGAGTGTGATCGCACTCTTCAGCTCCAGCTTCTCTACTTTTTTGCTGAGAATCTCTTTTCTTACATTTACGTACTCCTTCTCGAGATAGACCATATCGTCATAGACCGCATCCACAGAGGGGGCGTTATACTGAATTGTGGTGGTCTGTGAAATTACCTGGTTAAAGACCGGCATCAGGCGCACGGTGGCGGCCCCAAAAAGAGCGAGAATCGGGATAATAGCGGCAATAGCTCTCCCCTCCCAGACCAGAATGAGTGCTATGATTAAAATACCCGTTACCGCCAGGGTCTCGATCATAAATTTGGGCACCATCTTAACAACATACTTATAGATGTTGGCGATTTTGCTCCGCTCTGCCCAATGTGCATACTCATTAAGAAAGAGCTGCTCTCGATTCAGCACACGGGTCGCTTTCAGTCCGCCAAGACCCTGAAGTACCGACTTGTTCTTCTGCTTACGTGCACGGCGGTCGTCCCGTCCATATTCACGGCTCTTTACCCGAGTGTATTTTAGAAAGAGTCCGCCCGCTATACCAAGAAAGAAGATCGTCACTACCGTAATCAACGGCTCAATCACAAGTAGGGCACCGAGGATTACGACAAACATCACAATATTGAGCGCCACCTCCATAAATGGGAGCATGGTCCCCTCCACCACTTTTTTCGTCTCTGAGGTAACGTTACGCAGCAGCTCTGCAGAATTCCGGGAGATGTAGAAGGTATATGGTGAAGCCATGTAGGCCTTAAAAAGTCGATTCTCCAGCGCCACACCCCGATTGGTGATGAATTTCTTTTTTAGATAGATAAAGAAGCTGAGGTAGACATTTTTCACCACATAGACGGCAATCAGAAGAATTGCCCCCCAAACCACCAGCTCCTCAGCTGTTGTGATATCGGCAGCCAGCAACAGGTCACCTAATACCGGGTACTGCATCAGATTTTCGGGATCAGACACCGCAATCACAAAAATTGGTATCATCCCGATTCCCAACACCTCCAGCCCTGCGGCCACCAGCATCATAAAAAAGAGAATCCCCAGCTTCACCCGGTCTTTACGGGGGAAGAGACGGTAGATTTTTTTTAGGGAGTCGAGCATGGGCGGGGTTTAGGTTGAAGGTTGAAGGTTGAAGGTTGAAGGTTGAAGGTTGAAGGTTTGGGCTAGAATTAACTTTCTTGGTTAACCTGTAACTTTCAACTTGCAACCTTTAACCTACATCATATTTAACTTCGATATCTCTCACTCTATCATTCGAAGCAACAGTTTCGAGATATTGAATAAGTCGCATGATTTTCCCTGAAATTGTTGAACAATCATTATAGAGTGTTTCAAATTCTTTTTGTTCTATGTACTTCTGATCCAATGCAACATAGAGCATTGACCGGGTTTCTCCACAGGATGCTTTTGCCCTTCCAAGATAATTGATAAAGAGCTTTACCGTATGAGATTCAAATCCTTCACTAACATTATTCATCACACTTACAGATGCTCTGCGCAATTGGTCTTTCAGTCCAAAATCCCTCGAAAATCGATCTCTGTTCGAGAGTAAGTAAACCTGATTCACTAACTCTCTGGATTTCTGCCAAATTTCAAGATCCTCAAATCGTTTTGCGGTTGACATAGTTAGTTAAAGGTTGAAGGTTGAAGGTTAAAGGTTGAAGGCTTCATCAGAATAAATTGTGAAGGTCGATAATAACTTTAATGCACCAACTTTCAACATGTAACATTCAACTTGAAACAAACTATCAGTTACCGATCCTATTATTTCGCTACAATCTGTTCCCTAATCACCCTCCACGCATTAACCCCAAACACTAAAAACACGCCAAAAACGCCGCCAACAAAGATCGTTAAAATTAGAATCAGCTCTGAGCGACTCTGGACGTTGTGGGGGAGGCTTGGTTTCTGGAGGATGTTGAAGACCGGGGTCTCTTCCTGGAGGCGGGTTCGGGCCTGTTCAAGCTCCTGGGCGAGGTTGTTGTAGACATTATAGGTAATGTTGCGGCGGTTCTGCAGATCTTCCTGCTGGGTTCTTGCCACATTGGTTGTGATCGTCACGTTGCGGTCGTTGAATCGGGCCAGTTCAAGCTGCGCCTCCTCATAACGCTGACGCGCGTCGTCCTTCTGTTTCTCCACAAACCTCAGGTTCTCCCGATATTTACTGATCCGGTAGTTGACCACATAAGACTGCAGACGTTCAATAATAAAATGGTTCAGTTCCGCTGCAGCAGCCGGATCGGGCATCTGCATTGAAAAAGTAATGAGGCCACCGCTCATATCGATCTCCATGCGGTTCCGAATCTCCCTGATCGCCCGTCTTTCTGCGCCACTCAAGCTAAGGAACCGGATATCCACCTGTTCTATCTCACCCTCCTCCGTAACAATTTCCGCTGCATCACGGCTAAAGAGTCCGCGCACACCTCTATAGAGGGTTATCGGAAGTTTAATGGTGTAGTCCACAAGGAAATCGGCCGTACGTTCCGTAAGCGGGGCTTGATAGACGTCACTAAAATAGTCGATCGGAGTCATCTTGTTGTTGAGGGAACTGAACTCCACCTCATGATTGGCTACTCCAAGCAGAAAATCGGCACTCTGTATAATATCGGGATACATACTTGTCGGTATCCCCTCCTGACGAGGATCAGTAACAGACCCTCCTCCAAACTGTTGCAGCAACTGATTGCCTCCAATATTAGCCTGACGCTGTTCCTGAATCATAATGGCGTCGGAGACATATTCACGGGCGGAGAAGAGGTAATTGAAGAGCCCGATAAAGCCAAAAAAGATGATTGAGAGAATGATGAGTCGCTTCCCTTCCCAGAGGGTTCTCACCAGATCGATCAGGCTGATCTCGTCGTCCTCCTCATAGCGGCCATAGTGACCGGCCTCAACGGGAACATAATGCACACCTGCATCCTTCTTCTCTTGTCTGCCGGCACCATCTTCCGGCCTGTTCGAATCGCTCATTCCTGTGCTTTAAAAGGGTATTACTGTCGTTTTTGTATAAGTTTAAAATATACTCAGTTTTATCGACGATTTAAAAGTTTTCTGAAAGGGATATTTTAGTTGTTGGTTACTGGTTAAGACCTGCAAGCGTGCGAAGCACCTTGCAGCGTCTGGTTTGGGTATAATGGTTGCGGGTTGAATGTTGAAGGTTGTTTGTTAAGACCTGCTAGCATCCGGAGCGAAGCGGAGGTTCTGGCAGCGTCTTCCTGGTTGCGGGTTGCGGCTTACGGGTTGAAGGTTGAAGGTTGAAGGTTCGGGCGGTACGATGTAGCCGGGTGGGACGGGGTTTGGTTCTTGGTTTTCGGCATAAACCCGGCCGTTTACTATAATAGAGCTCGTCATCCTGCCTGTCCCGATGCTTTTTATCGGGAAATGGAGTGAGCAGAGCGAACGGAGAGAAGGATCTGTGGGGGAATGGGCTATAATTGAGAGTCCCATTAAATCAAAAACGGGGCGTTCAATATCCTTCGCTGACGCTCTGGATGACCGGCTCCGCTCCTCTAAACGGCCGGGTATACATACCCAACCAAGAGCCAAACTCTGTCTGACCCGGCCCTCCCTGATTA
>JAFIFA010000155.1 GCA_020832225.1 Balneolaceae bacterium | reverse complement strand
AGAAGGAGCAATCGGCCTCCCAGTCTTCAACGGTGGAAGAATGTACGGGTTCACCAACTGCTCCTCAAGATAAAGTTTACGAAAATGTAAGTTGAAATTAAACGGTATAACTCTCTGCTCACTCCGTTCGCAAAGAGGGGGTACTCCTCAACTGATTTACTTTCTCAAGCAAACGTCTCTTCAGTAAATCCATCCGCAGTACTTCTTCATTTTTAAATCGGATTACTGATATTTGATTTTGGATGAGAATTGAGTCCCTTTCCTGATCATACATTTTTTGCAGGTCATGGATTTTGCCATCAAGTTCAATAGCCAATCTGAATTCATGGGCATAGAAGTCTGGTATAAAAAACCGGGCGGGATTGACCTCTGTCAACTTCATAGATAATTGGATACTGACGGATAAATTTGATGTCTTGAAACCGCCTGTCTCGAAGCTCATTCCACAAAAGCTTCTCTGCCGGAGTTGATCTTTTTCTTAATTCTCTGGCTAGTTGAGTAATGCCTCTTTTGCAATACATTCCCCTCCTGTTTTATCTCTCTCTCTCTCTTTAAATCACACAATCTATTTCAGATCTAAAAATGAAAAGAAATTCTCCAGAAAATTCAAGCCAAGGAGTTCCCCCTCTTTTCAAAACTGAGAGACCGCGTTCAGCGGTCGATTCAGTTGCAGAAGAGAGGGGGAAAGGGGGTGAGTCCGGGTGAGTCCTACAAACTCAACCAGGGAAACCTCGTATAATCCGGCTTTCTCTTTTCGAGGAATGCATCACGACCCTCTTTTGCCTCGTCGGTCATGTAGGCCAGGCGGGTGGCTTCACCGGAGAAGACCTGCTGTCCTACCATGCCATCGTCCACCAGGTTGAAAGCAAATTTGATCATGCGGATGGCTGTTGGGCTTTTAGCAAGGATCTCTTGTGCCCACTCAAAAGCGGTTTCTTCGAGCTCATCATGCGGGACTACAGCATTAACCATACCCATATCGTAAGCTTCCTGAGCTGAATAGTTGCGTCCCAAAAAGAAAATCTCACGGCCCCGTTTCTGACCAACCTGACGGGCAAGAAGCGCTGAACCGAATCCACCATCAAAGCTGGCCACATCGGCATCGGTCTGCTTGAAGATGGCGTGCTCTTTGCTTGCCAGGGTGAGATCACAAACCACATGCAGGCTGTGTCCGCCGCCAACGGCCCAGCCGGGAACCACGCAGATCACAACCTTGCTCATAAAACGGATCAATCGCTGAATGTCGAGTACGTTTAGGCGCTGAACCCCGTCATCTCCCTGGTACCCTTTGGGTCCCCTCACTTTCTGATCGCCTCCAGAGCAGAAGGCGTGGCCTCCATCAGCGGCAGGGCCTTCACCTGAGAGCAGGATTACACCAATGGAGGTGTCTTCGCGGGCGTCAATCAGCGCCTCTTCCAGCTCTGAAAGTGTCTTGGGTCTGAAAGCATTTCGGACCTCAGGACGGTTAAAGGCGATACGGGCAACGCCATCACGCTTTCTGTAGGTGATATCTTCATACTCGGTAACGGTTTTCCAGTCAGACATGATGATTATTAATGAAGGTTTGAATCAGTTCAGTAAGTTCGTCAGGTTGGTCAGTGTGAATTCTGTGTCCGGCATCTTTCACGAGCCGGAACTCAGCCTTGGGGCAGATCGCTGCCATTTCAGCCATTCGATCCGCATATTTCAGATCCCGTTCGCCTGCTACAAGATAGAGAGGCATTGGCAGAGTGCGCAACTCCCTGCAAACGGGGGGCATGATGCCGGCACCAAACATTCTCAGAGAGTTGGCCATCGCTCCGGGCGACTGCCTGCGCATCAGATCGAGGTATCGTTTTTTGTGAATCTCCGGAGTTGCCGCAAAGAGAGGAAGCTCTCCCCAGTTTTCAATAAACTCTGTGAAGTTCTCCTCAATTGCCTCTGCGCGTCGGAAATCGGCATCACGACGTTCATTTCGTAAAATTGCGTCGGTGATTCCACAGTGAGAGCTCTCAACAATGGCTCCCCGAAACAGCTCAGGGTGTTTGGTGATCAGCTGAAAGAGGAGTCGTCCACCCATGCTGTAGCCATACGCAAATAGGTGCTCTGGGGAGATCCGTTCAATGACGGAGCGGATCTGTTCAACCTGACGCTCTGCAAGGAACGCTTTTTCATCTTCCGGGGCATCGCTTTCACCATGACCTGCAAGATCGATCGTAATAGGATTGCAGAATTCAGACAGTTTCGGGATAAGATGGCTGAATAGTTGTCCTGAACCCATAAACCCGTGTAGCATCAGCAGCCAGGGCAATCCGCTCCGGGAGGAGTGAATCTCCCCATGAAGAACCATATCATCCGTATAAAACTGTAGTTCAGCCATTCCAGAGCTCTTTTCGGATTCGCATGCTCTCATCGGGATCGGTTATGATCTCAATGACCTGAGGCTCGGTAATCCCCTTGAGATTCAGGCTTTTCAGCTCAGAAAGTCTGTCTATCTTTTGATAGTTGATTCCATAAGAGCGGGCCAACAGTGAAATGTCAGCCTGTTGTGGCGTTTCAAAATAGTCTCTGTATAAATCTTTCTGTTCAAAGACCGGCAGCATCCGAAATATAGTGCCACCGCCATTATTTATGACCAAAATCACAAGTGGGGCCTCCGGCTCACCGTTGTTTATGGTGAGGAGTGACCCTGCATCATGCAGAAATGCGAGATCACCGGTAATGCAGAGTGTGGGGGCTTCAGTGGCCTGACGCACTCCAATCGCTGTAGATGTAATTCCGTCGATACCTGCCGCCCCGCGGTTTACAAAAGTAGCTGCGTGCTGCTTGCCAATCATCGCCATATCGCGCGGAATGAGTGAGTTCGAGAGCATCACATTCCAATTCTCCGGAATTACAGCTCCGAGCTGTCTGAAAACATGCGGATCGGACATCGTTGCAGAGCTCTCCAGCGTAGATTCGAGCTGCTTTTCACAATTGAGATCGATATCACTCCAGAGCTGGAGCCATTCATCCGTTCGCTTAGAGCCGGGCTGAGGAATTTCGAAATGATCTTGGGGATGGATCAAAATCTGTTCGGTCACATTCATTGCGTGATCCTGAACGGCATCACGGCCCGTAAAATGAATAACAGGGAGCTCTTTCCACGATTCGATCGCCGTCAATACCGACTTGGTAAACGGTTGATCTCCGGTACGGATAATGAGATCGGGTTTAAGCTGCTTTCGGGTATCATCTTTTCTGAGAAACTGTTCATAGCGGGTAACAGTGTATTTACTCAACTCTATTCCACTTCCGGGTTCCGGTACGATCGGCGCATTAAGTTCTTTGGCCAGCGAAAGTGTGAGTCGATCGAGCCGCTGATGTGGATTGGCAGGTCCTGCAATAATGAGTGGTCGCTCCGAATTCCGGATTAAACGGGAGAGGTCATCCCTAAGCTGCACAGTTCGCTGAGCAGAAGGCCGGGTATTAACCATATCCGGTCTTATCGCTTCAATCTGCTTCCGGTTCAGCTCCTGCTGTATTTTAATCGACTCCTCACCGGGTTCAAGGGGTTTTCGGAACGGCAGATTGATATGCGAGGCACCTCCTTTACGGATGGATGCGTCTACCGCCTGCTTCCCGAGATATCGGAGGCGGCGCAGATCGGCCTCTTCGCTGTTTGGTTCACCCGCTTCATGGAAAAAGATCGCCTGATCTCCATAGAGCCCAATCTGATTGATCGTTTGTGAACTGCCGATTCCGCGAAGATGTGGCGGCCGATCGGCTGTTAAGAGAATCATCGGAACCCCACTCTCTTTTGCTTCGGTGACAGCGGGCAGGTAATTGGAGGCTGCAGTACCCGATGTGCAGATCAGAAGGGCAGGAGCGCCTGTTGCCTTTCCAATACCGAGTGCAATAAAGGCGGCGGAGCGTTCATCCAGAACAACTCTTTTTCGGAGACCCGGATGGATTGCAGCTGCAATCGTAAGCGGTGTTGATCTGGATCCAGGCGATATGATGGTGTGTCTGACGCCCTGTTCATAGAGAGAGCGAATCAGCTCAGAGCACCAGTTGAGGTGGTCACTCATGGGGCTGAACGCGGTTCAGGGAGTCCATCATCGGCAGGAACTTGAGCAGCGTTTCATTCCACTCCGTCTCGGGATCGGAGTCGGATACAATACCGCAACCGGCATAGAGTGTGGCTCTGTTCTCGTGAAGGAGCGCGCTGCGGATGGCTACGGCAAATTCGCCACAGCCGTTCAGGTTAAACCACCCTACAGGTGCAGCATACCAGCCCCGCTCAAGCTGCTCAATCTCATTGATATGGGAGACGGCACTGTCTCTTGGGAAACCACCAACGGCAGGGGTTGGGTGCATCTCGCTGATCAGGTCGTGAATTTGAATGCCCTCTTTGATCGATGCTGAGATCGGGGTAAAGAGATGCTGAACATTCTTCAGTTTTTTGATACCGGGCTGATCGGGATGTTCAATGCGGTAGCTGAACTTGCTCAGGTTGTCGTGAATCGCTTTCACCACAAACTCATGTTCGTCCCGGTCTTTACTGCTCTGCATCAGGTTTTGGGCTAGTGAAGCATCTTCCAGCGCGCTTCTTCCGCGTGAGGTGCTTCCGGCCAGACCCTCGGTTTTAAATGTACCGTTCCTGAATGACGCAAGCCGCTCCGGAGTGGCGCCAATAAAAGCGGTATCGCTATCTTTTTGAACCATGAAATTGAAACACTCCGGGTATTTCTGCCGGAGCTGGTGCGACATCACTGTGAATTCCGGTTTATTTCGAGACTCTACCGTCACAGACCGTGCAATTACGATCTTGTCAAACTCTCCTTTGTTAATAAGCTCTTTTGCCCGATCCACGCGCTTCATCCAGTTCGCCTTGTCATCCGGCGATTGTAATGTACAGAGTACCGTATCCTGGACCAGAGGTTCCGAGGCAATGCCTTCCGTTTGGGCAGAGAGGGTGATAAATTGCGTGATTCGGCTTATGATCTCTTCATAGATCTCATCAATGTCGCAGGCAGACTTATCGATCGTAAGGGTGAGCAGATGGAGGTTTCCATCACGAACAACCATCCATTCCGGCAACACAAAACGGCCTGCTCCAAATTTTTTCCAGATTCGGCCTACGTTGTGATCAGAAAAAGAGTAGCCACCCAGAAATATGGGCCCCGCCATCGAGTGCTGAATGGCCGTGTAGGCATCTAACTGATCTTTTAACTCAATTGTTTGGGCAGAAATTTGCCCAAACCGGTCAGAACCGGTTGCCTTCAGCTCCCTTACCTTACCCGCAGCAGAGATCGCAAGTCCGTTTTTTGGGTGATCCCAATAAAACTTCTCTTCATAGTCGGGATTGAGCTCAAGTGCGGCAAGCGGATCAATTGGCGCGATCGGCAGGGTAACGGTCAACAGAGAGGCTGATGAGGACCCGGTTTCACGGAGGAATTCCGTAAATCTTGGCGACTCAAGAGCTTCGATAAACTCTGTAGGGATGATATTTTCTGAGAAGTATGTGCTCATAACCGTTTATCGGCTAAACTTTCAATACTTTCAATATAAATTGAAAGTTCAGCAAAGTCAACTATCCGGTTGTGTGATATCTTATTGTCCCGCAATACGCTTCACTGTTTGATAAGCAATTGGATAGGGGGAAAATCAGAATGATCAGCTATTAGCGAGCGTCGTCGGTCTCCCCGGTCAGAAACGGGTTGGTGATTCCGTATTCAACCGGATCAAACTCAGCTAGTTCGAAAAAATAATCCCATGCCAGTTTACTTTGCCCTTTATTGTCTACCCAGTTGGGGTGGCTCTGTTTGATGAGGCCCACAACACGCTTTGCATAGCGGATTCTCTCATCCTGATCATCAATTCTGGGAATGGCTGCAATCATCAGGTCCATGTTGTAGCCGCAATCGTAGTCTTTTGGTTTGTCCTGGTGTAAAAACATATCTCTATCTGGAAGGGAGTAATGGATTGATTTCTTTGTTGTCTGAATTTACAATTTTCACGCCACTAAAGTAAAACGACAAAATATCCCGATAACTCCAGCCCGATTTTGCAAAACCCTTGGCACCCCACTGGCACATCCCCACGCCATGACCCAGTCCATTGCCGGTAAAATGGATGGTTCCACTCTCTGTTCGCGGTTCAAAACGTGTGCTTCTCAGTCCGGGCGAACCGAACCGGCTGTTTACCAGTAGCCTGAACTCATTGCCGCTGAACTCCAGATTGCGTTCGCTGCCGTTCTCAAAACGGATGGTTGTTACTCGACCGGCGCCATCTTTTTCCGTTTCAAAATCGCTGTAGCGATATCCGTAACGGGATCGTATCAAATCGCGAAGATCCGTTTCCTCTATCTCGAACTCCCAGTTGTAGTGTGGGGAGATTGAACAGGCACCCTGATCCTGAGCCTGTCTCAGGTAGGGAAGGGAGTCGCCATCCCAAACATCATGGTTATGACTTGTTGAGCCGCCGCAGGTACTGAAGAAAGCGGCAAGTATAAGCTCACCTCCCCAGGTGAGTACCTCTCCGCGGGTTGCGCGCGCAGCTTCCTCATAGTCGGGCCGTGATGGAAGAATTCCTTTGTAAACCTGATTTTGTTCGCTGTCGAGCAGGTCAAAGTCGCCATACGGGCTACGCTCAATACTCCAGAGTGCATAGGTGCGAGAAACAACCGCCTGCGCCTTTAGCGCTTCAGGCTCGCGAAAGTTCATCTCACCCCCAACAACAGAGGATGTGTACTCTTCAAGAGAGACCGTGTTTATGATTCTGGGATTTCTGAGTCCGGTGCCGGTTTCTATTTGGAGGTCGCCCCGGTAGAGCCGGTTGCCGGTTTTGGCCGTGTAGATCTGAACCACACCTTCCGGGTTGGCAATCTCCGCCCGGGTTGTCACAATGTTCTGATTCCCGTGTCGAATCACCATATTGTCGGTGCGAAAGTAGATCGAGACAAAACCATCTGCCGGGCTGAGGCGCAACTCTTTCTCTTCAGTACGAATCACGATCTCATCGTGAACCGTGTTGAGCCGGAGCCCTGTGGGGCGCTCACGATCGAAGAGCAGAACTCTCACTTCGGGTTCTTCACCATAGGCACTGAAGGCTGCCGACTTTTCCACCATAAAGGCTTGAAAAAGAAAAACGATTAGCAGGCTGAAAGTAGATGAGTATTTCATTCGAAAGTGTGCCGGTGGAGAGTTCCGGGATTGGTGATTCCTTAAACAGAAGGTGCAAAAATTACTATATTCGAGCCAAAAGTAAGAACTTCACTGAGATAAACCACTTATGATTCATAATTCAATTGTAGAAGCTATTGGAAATACCCCCTTGGTACGCCTGAACCGCGTGACGGAGGGACTAAACCCCACTATTGCCGCAAAGGTAGAGTATCTGAATCCCGGACAGAGTATTAAAGACCGTATCGCCCGTCAGATGATCGATGACGCCGAGAAGAAGGGATTGATCAAGCCCGGCGGCACCATCATAGAAGGGACGTCAGGAAACACCGGAATGGGACTGGCCCTGGTTGCGGCCGTTCGCGGTTACAAATGCATCTTTACAACCACCGATAAGCAGAGTCAGGAGAAGATCGACCTTCTGAGAGCGCTCGGTGCCGAAGTAAAGGTTTGCCCCACCAATGTTGAACCTGAAGATCCGCGCAGCTACTACTCGGTTGCGAAACGCCTGAGCGAAGAGATTCCAAACTCCTACTACCCAAATCAGTACGACAACCCCAG
>JAFIFA010000151.1 GCA_020832225.1 Balneolaceae bacterium | reverse complement strand
CATAAATTGCTTCAAAATTACCCTTCTTGCTACTGTTTTTATGAAATTTAGACTCGGTTTGAGTAAGCCCTATTTAACATATATGACCTCTTATGTTGTTTTGGTTAAGTGAAAGGCTTGTCAGAAAAGAAGCACCATATGCTTATTTATATTGACTTGCGTCACAAGCCATTTATAAATTAACATTTGTAAACTTGCCCTTATTTTGACAACCCATCACATCCTTTACGTGGTGCGCAATCTAACTTTATAGGTTTATAATTTCAAAATCTTTTTTTTCAAACATCTTAATACAACTATATTTAAGGCAAGAACCGGGTCTCTTAATACATTGCACTGATTAGAGTTATAAAAATTTATTCGTTACTTCAGTTCTGTAACAGCTTGTAAACTAAAGCTGCCCGGTAAATACCCAGCTGTAAAACCTCGCTTATTACACAATTTAACTTATTTAAAATTCATGGCTTGCCTGCATTACCGTTTATTATCAAATTCAATCCTAATCATTCTCTTTCTGGCATTTATATCTTGCAAACCCGGAGATGTTCAAGAAAAGGGATTTACCCAAATCAATTACTCGAACGTGCAGTCACTTGAAGCCGGTGACTGGATTGAAATAGACGGAGTCAGATTTACCCATGTTGATCGTTTCGAAGAGTTGGATAGCCTTGAATATGCAATTCCATCCTCCGCCGTAGTTACAGATGAAACATCTGAGTTAAAAGAACCGATTCCCGGAATTACAGTAGCTATGCTACTTGGAGGAAGGCTGCAAAGATTAAACAGAGAGCAATCCGGATCTGAAAGTGATAAAAATACTTACCACATTCTGAATCCGGCACTTATTCAAGTGCGTGGAGTACTCAATTTTACTCGATCAGACAGTACAGTAGCTACTATTAAGACATCTGAAGGGTACCCTGCTGAGATTCGTACTATTTCTTTTTGATTATTTTTGCGGCTTTTTTTGTGACGTTTGTGGTTGAAATAATTCCAAATGACAATAATTTTTGTTAAATATCGTCCTAGGAATTGTTAACCGGTTGCTCATTCTTTGCCCGGATGATACCGGCATGCTTTTCATCCTGAAGCCACCGCGCTTATGTACCCTTTCCTTTTAATATTCCTGGTTTCGTTATCAACCGCTGTTCAGACAGAGAATCCGAAAGAGCATAAACCCGCTTCACCTACAAATATTGAACTTGCAGAGCACCTGCTTAAGGAAGATAATTGGGAATTAGCCATACGGGTTCTTCTACAGCCTTTCAGTGATGGAAACGATCCTCTGCCCGAAGCAGGCTTCAAGGCGATCAGAGTTGCTGCAAAATATAATGCTGTCGATTTCTATGGGGCGGTGAGCCAGGCATACCTTGTGGCTCTGAAAAACAGCACCTTTTCTGAACATTCTGACCTGTTGCATATTGAAGCGAATGAACTGCTCCCTCTTCTTAGTGAGGAAGAATCTGAAGAGATAAAAGCACTAATAAGCAATGAATCTGATGACCTTCAGGAAGTAATAGCCGGATATTGGATTCAACAAAATCCTTACCCATCCACACCCGTAAATGAACGGTTGATCGAGCATTTTGTCCGTATTCAATATGCAAAAGAGAACTTTACTCTCGCTTCCAATACAGTTTACGGAACAGATGACCGGGGATTGATTTTTGTGCGCTTTGGCGAGCCCCATAGAATGATCAGAGAACAGATTCCGCTTAATGAAATTCAGGACCCCGCAACCGGTGAGGTCTATAACGTGCAGTCGAACGCACTGATCGACTTTCACCTCTGGAGCTATAATGAACAGACGGATGACGAATTGCTGTTTATATTCGGCCGGGAACAGGGAATGGGCCGTTTTGGGCTTAGAAATAGTATCATCAGCATGATTCCCACCTCCGGGAATCACTTTAGCGGCTCAAACTTCAATACCGGTCAGTCACTATTTTCCGGAGAATCTAACTTATCCCCCAGCGACTCGTCAGCTTTCGGAGTACAGGATCAACAAGCTCGTATTGGTGGTAATACCCTGAGGCGATCCACAACCGCATTTATGATACAGTATGGACTACTTGAACGCCTCGCTGTCTATCACCCCTATTTTAGCAATCTGTATGAAGACATTACATCTGAAATACTTACTCTAAACCCACCAGGAGGACGCTTTTCGTTTGATTATGTGGCAGAATCGATTGGGGGCCGCTATATAAATAAAGAGGAGAGAAACTTTCAACTCAGGGACTATAGCGCGCCCGAATTTCACAGTAACCTGCTGAATCGCAGTAATCAGATCCTGAGTAATTATAAACTCTATCACTTTTTTGATGAAGAGGGTAATCCGGACCTCTACTATTCAGTAAAGAATCGACATGAAGTAGAAGATGCTCTCCCTGAACTTAATTTCACGGGAGTAATTACAATTCAGGATTTTGATTCAGGCTGGAATCAGTTACGATCAGAGCGGCTGAAAATGAATGAAACGGGAGACTCATCCCTTTTTTCAATTGAAAAGGCAGCAGCCGACTCATTATTTACTCTCTATTCGGTTGAACTTTTTAATCAAAGAGAAGACGATAAACTTCAAATTATTGCTTCCACCGGTCTGGTTAAGCTGGAAAAGGAGGACCATACATTTAGCAGTAACGATCACTTTTCTATTAGTGATGTGATTTTTGGCACATACAATCCTGATGGTGAAGGAAGAGCTGTAATTCGGCCCAATCACGATAAGCTGTTCAGAAGCAATGATGAGGCGGGGGTGTACTTTGAAGTTTTCAGCAATAGTATAGATGAATACACCGTCTCATATCGTTTTGAGCGAAGAAACTTTTGGGGTCGATGGAGAGCCGTAGATGACAGATTATCTGCAACTGTTGATTTTACCCATCCTGATCGAAGATCTCAGAACTGGTTTGAATTTAACCTTCTGGAGCTACCAAAAGGCGAAATGAGAATGGTTATTGAGTTCAGCGCAGAAGATTCAGAACCAATACGAAAAGCACACTACTTCAGTGTTGAGAATTAGATCTGGGAGGTATTATTTCTCCGGCCCCTCAACCTGTCCAGTCCACTTCATGAAAGTCTGAGCTTCCCATCTGATTGATCCGGAAGAAACAATAGTTCATTATAAATCTTACAGACAGTGCTTTAAACAAAAAAAGCCTGCTCAAATGAGCAGGCTTTTTTGTAATAGTGGATTTTGCAGATACTACTACTTAGTTGAACTTATTGCCACGCTGTGTTGCAATGATGCGGTTCATGTTATGAAGAATCACAACCTCATAGGTGGTGATGCTGTCATCAAACTCACCATCTACAACTCTGGAGTCAGAGAAGCTATTCATTTCGCCGTAGTTCGAAGGAATGTATGATGGAATAAACCTGGTTCGATCTGCATCTGTTATGTTCTCATTGTTGAGAGCTTCAACTTCAGATACAGGCCACCGGATTCCCAGATCAGCCATTCTACGACCTTCACCAAAGAAGATCTCCTGCCTCATCAGGTAGAGCGTTGTCAGAGCATCTTCTTCTGAAGCTGTTGCCAGATCAATCAGTTGTTGCTCAGTAACAGACGTTCCTGATAGTGTTGGTACTGGGGTGCTTGCAGTTCTGTCGAGCACAAGACCTTCAACAAACGGGTCGTCTGCACTTGCTGCCACAACGTATTCCGATGTATTTGGTCTTTGAATTGTACCGGCAGCTCCAATTCTACCCTCTTCCGTTTCATTGAATTCACGCACCGGCCGGCTTTCAACCAGTTCATGAAGATCAAGAAGAGTCAGGGAAGCACCAGCCTGATTACCATCGGCAAGTTCTGCCTCGGCAATGATCAGATAGGCTTCCTCAGCTTTCAGTACGGCAATAGGTGATTGATTTGTGCCACCAAGGTCACCATACTTTGGATCCAGAAAGTCGAGTCTTGGAAGCGGCTGCAGATCGTTAAAACTCTGACGATCGTATACGGCATTCTGGAATGTGTTGGTTGGACCATTAACTCCGTCATATTCAGCATAGCGGACAAAATCAGGATCTGCATCAAGAACTGCTTGTGCAAAGCTTACCGCTTCTGCCTGATTGCCCAATGCATAGTGGGCACGGGCTAATGCTGCATCATAGCTGATATCCGGATTGATGCCGTTAGCCACTCCGAAAAGCCTGACGGCCTCCTCGAGATGAGCTTCAGGTGACAGGGCTGGTCCTTCAGGCTCGCCCGGCAGAGAAACAAAGTTCTCTCCCGCAATCAGGTGTGACCACCCCCAGAAGAAGTAGAACTCTGCCTCAATAGCTGTGCCTGCTTGATTCGGGTCATTTTCCGGGATCACAACTTCAACTCCATATTTGGCCTGCTCACGCAAACGTGCAATCTGAAAGTTGGTGTTTTCAATGTCGGTATCGGAGTCACGAATTGTTCCATTACCTACATTCTGATTAAAGAATGTAGCACGGTTCACGTAGTTATCGGTCGCAAGCTCGGCAGTTGTGAGGAAGTTATTATAAAGAATAGACTGCCTCGCTGTAACGCCATTCAACCACGCCGAAGCTGAGTTGGCCTGACCTCTCGCATCTTCAAGTGTTAGGTTCGGGTTACGGACATTTGTGCCGTCAACCAGATCGCAACCTACATACACAAACGATGCTGCAAGTATTATTAATAGATACTTTTTCATAGTGACAAGATTATCTTTGAAATTTTTTGGTTGATCAGTCGATTAAAAATCGATCCGTACGGTTCCGAAAAATTGTCTCGAAGCTGAAAGTGTTCGGTAAGAGAACCCACCAACACCAACACCACCCTGACCGGACGCGATATTTGCACCAGTTACTTCAGGGTCAAAATTCGATGAGACAAAGTTAAACGGATTTGTAGCAGTAGCTCCTACTGAAACTCTTCTGACCAAACCGTCATAGAATCTTGTTGGAATATTGTAGTTCAATGAAATCAACCGAACTTTCAGATAATCCGCATCTTCAACCCATACAGCAGCAAGATCGAAGAAACCACCCGGTGCTACAGCATTTTCCGGAACTCTGTCATCACCGAGACCAGATGCCCATCTGAGCACTTCATCAGGCCATACCGCCTGTGCTCCGAGCTGCCAGTCGGCAGTAACAGTTAGTGAAAGGTTTCTCCAGTCTGCATTCAGACCAAGATTACCAAAGTAATCCGGCAGCGGGCTTCCCAGATCCTGGTTTGGCAGAACTTCTTGCAATGTTCCATCTTCTGCAAAAATTGGCTGTCCGCCACGGAAATAGCCAACAGGCTTTCCTTCGTCTACGAATGATCCAAGGAATGCAAAGCCACCCAACGAGAATGGAGCACTACCTCCATTATCAACAACTACGTTGTCGAGGGTGTTGAATGATGCCCTGAGAGATACATTTGCATCTCGAGTGGAGTAGACGTTAAAACGTCCGGCAATCTCCCAGCCTTTGTTCTCTATAACACCAAGGTTCTGAAGTGCTGTACCCAAACCTACGGAACGTGCGAAAGGTGCGCTGAAGAGAGCATCTTCCGTTCTGGACTGATAGTAACTTACTTCAAAGTTATACCTGTCATTGTAGAAAGAGATATCTGAACCAACTTCCCATGTACGTGTCCTCTCAGGTTTCAGACCTGAATCACCAGGTGTTCCAAAGTCAATAGTTGGAGCACCCTGAAACGCACCTACGCTAGCGAGTACTTCGTTCGAAAATGGAGTTGGGAAGTTACCGGCCCATCCAAGACTCGCACGGAAGCGAAGTGTAGAAATAGTGTTTTGTGAAAATAGATCCTGAAAGAATGCCTCGTCATAGATATTGTAAATAAGACCAAACTTCGGATACCACTGAATTCCAACATCTTCACCAAATGCCGTATTCTGATCGGCACGCAATCCAAGCTCAAGGAAGTAGCGGTCTCTGTAGCCGATGTTTTCAAGCGCATATAGACCGTAGTTCACAACCGTACGCCGGAAGTTGGAACCTGTGGTTTCTGCACCGGAACCGATGATGAGTGAACCATCAGGAAGTCCGGATGAAGTGGTGCGGAGCTGCAGTTCATCATTTCTAAAGAGCTGAGCACCAACGTTTGTAACAAAAGAGAAATCATTCCAATCTGCTTCATGCTGGGCACTTGCTTCCATTGTAAGACCAAGGAAGTCTCTGTCTTGCTCACTCATGAAACCCTGATCAACTGTGCCTTCCGGCTCAAAGCCACGGGCAATCAGATAAGCGTTGGTTTCAACAAAACGCTGACCACTGCTTCTGTAATCGAGTCCAACAACCGCTCTGGCTGTGAAGTTATTCGGAAGATTAAAGTTCATGGCATGGCTTGTCTGAAAACGCTTTACATCTTCAGTAATATCCTGAAGACCTACATATGTATTGATGAAATCATCGTAGAAATCAAATGTCTCTTGATCCCAGTCCTCAGGGTTGCCAAAACCACCTGATTCAATGTCAAAAATACTACCGCTAAAATTCGCACTTATGGCACGGGAGTATTCAGAACTCGTGAAACCGAATGAAGCGTTATAACGAATGTTGTCTGTTACAGCTGCATTAAAGGATGCGCGAAGGTTATGTCGAACCTGACTGTCACCACCTGCACGAAGTACACCATCATCCTGTCTCATAGAACCTGAGAAGCTGTAGGTGAATCGGTCAGTACCACCTGATCCTGAAAGTCGGTATTCCTGCATGAGGCCTGGCTCGAAAAGAATATCGCCTGTTGCATCATAACGAAGGTAGTCTTTAGTAGCTGTCATCGCACCAATTGAAGATTGGAAGCTAAAGTCTGAACGACCCTGTACACCCTGCTTGGTGAAGATCTGGATAACACCGTTAGCAGCATCAGATCCAAACTGGGTTGTTGCAGCACCACCACTTACCACCTCAATTCGCTCGATATTCTCAATTGGGATATCGGCAATGGCAGAACTTTGAGCTCCACCTGTTCCAGTGGAGAGTGCAGAGCCTGTTGTGTTGTCAACACGAACGCCATCAATGTAAATTACCGGTGTTGTAGAAGAGAGTGCCGAACTAACGCCACGACCACGAATAAGTGATGCGGCTCCGGGTGTACCTGAACTTGCTCGTACTTGTGAACTTGGAATATTTGACTGAAGCAGCTGATCGAGCTGAACAGTTGGCAGTCTTTCAATCTGCCGGGCATCGATCGATCCAACATTGGTCGACAGCCTTCTTCGTTCAACACCGGAACCCTGTCCGGTTACTACTACCTCGTCCAGTCCAACCAAATCCTCACGCATCTGGATGTCAAGAGTCTTGGTAGCTGAATCAATTTCAATTTCCCGTGTAATGGTTCTGTAACCAATAAATGTAACACGCATTCTGTATGTCCCGTACGGGATATTCTGAATGGTGTATTCGCCGTCAATTGTGGTAGCGGCTCCACGTGCCAACTCCTGCAGAAGGATATTTACTCCCGGCAGACGTTCATCGGTTCTTTGATCAGTTACTGTGCCTGTCAGTGTACCGGATTGCGCCATGGCAAACGGAACTGTCAATACACACAGTAACAAAGTTAATAGTAACTTTTTGAACATATACGACCTCGTTATGCTGTTTTGATTTATGCTTAGAACGGTATACAATGACTTGGCCAATTCATACAATATCAAGCGTATTACTTTTACAATTATTAATGAATAGCCTTGCCGTCGTGATATCCGCTCGACCTTGTAAGCTAACTTAACAGAAATTTAATATCAATATTCGCCGTATAATTTGATTTAAATTATTGATTATATTAGCTATATATTTTTAAAAAAAGGCGCCCAAAACTAAAACAAGAGATTATTAGAGGCCTTTGCAGAACCCCCAATTTTCGAGGTTTTGGTTAATAAATTGTAGATTTCAAGGGAATCATCACCAGACCCTACTAAATAAGGCATTATTCTTTATGGATCAGCGATTTCAACTCGGCATTTTAGATCAACTG
>JAFIFA010000131.1 GCA_020832225.1 Balneolaceae bacterium | reverse complement strand
AAATCGTGCAAATTTCGACTGCATTGCAGTACAGAGTTGGATCCGAGCCAAAAAAACAGTGCAAAAGGATGTTCTGGCAACTCAATCACGAAATAAGTACGTTAAAGAACAACTCTGAATCGTGAGATCACGGATTCAGGTGATAATTACAAAATCCATCCACCATCATCCATCTTCTATCTACCAATTATCACACGATGACTCAAATCAACCTTAGTGATTGTTCTGGTTAGCGAGGTGCTATTTATCAATACCTGCCAAAATCTAATGGAGAGTGTAATGCCGGTTTACTATAATTCAATGAAGTGGTAGTCTTCAGTCTTGATATCAATCAAACAGTTGTCATGTCATTTTCGATAATTATTTTAGCTCTCGCCTGGATTGGATTCACCGCGCATAAAATTTCAGGGATTGTGCGGGGCGAGTACGCAATTCCATCGCTCTTCTTTTTTTCATGGAAGTTTGCGGCAAACCTTCTTTACATGTTATTTGCGGCTGCATTCCTTTTCTACGTTTTTTCGCCGCTAACCGAAACCACGTTCCTCTTCCTCATTCTAGTTGTAATGCTTGGGGTGATCAATTCGGCAATCAATACCCGAGTGAAGACGAGTGAGCTCACGAACTGCTGAGACGGTCAATTCCGCTATCTAAATGGTATTCTTGAAGCGAGATTAGTCTTTCAGATTCCGGGGATTGAGCCCCTTGAGCTCATCTTTAACGAACTCACGACCCTTTCTGACAAGCTCTCCGTCGAAATAGACATCAGCGCCGATACAGACCAAATCCCAGTGGATATTGCTGCTATTGCCATTCGGGGCAATTTCATAGTCTTTACCCAGCGTAAGGTGGTTCGATCCGTAGATCTTCTCATCAAACAGAATGTCATACATCGGCTCCTTGATGATTGGGTTCAGGCCAAAGCTGAACTCACCGAAACGCCGGGCGCCATCATCGGTTTCAAGGATCTCTTCAAGCGCAGAGTTGTTCGATGAATCAAAATCGGTTACCACACCATCTTTTACAATGAGCTTCACAAATTCAAACGGCTTGCCCTGATAGACCGAAGGCGCATAGGTGATATGACCGTTTACCGAGTCAATGACCGGGGAGGAGAAGAGTTCTCCATCGGGGATATTTCGTCTACCGTAGCAGGGTATCCAGTTCTGACCCTTCACCGAGAAACGGATGTCGGTTCCCTCACCCTTCAGTTCAATGATGTCGGTCTTTCGCAGCAGCTTTTCGAGAGGCTTCATCGCCTCTTCCAGCTTGTTGTAGTCGAAGAGGCAGGCGTCGTAGTAGAACTTCCGGAAGGTCTCTGTCGGCATTTTGGCGTTCATGGCAAATGCGGCGGATGGATACCTTAATACAGCCCATTTTGTATTGTTTACACGCTCTTCAAAGTGAACGGGATTCAGAAATTTCTGTGAATAGGCCTTGTTTTGTGCTTTCGAAACCCCGGAGTTTTCATAGATATTCTCGGCGGCGCGGATTCCAATAAATGCATCCATCAGCTTCATAAGCGGCAGCTGATCGGTATCAGCCTGTCTGCTCCAGAACGATTCGTCGCCATTCTCAAGAAGAATCCGGTTGATCTCAGGGTCTTCAATCTTAATAAAGGGGTTTGCTTCCCGCTTGCGAACAGCCTCTACCAGGGCGCGGATCAACCCGATTCCGTTTAGCCCGATCAGCTGGAGCATCACATTTTCTCCCTTTTGAAGTTGCACGCTGTGATTGAGGAGTTGTTCGGCCAGTTTTCTGTCTTCGGGTGATATCATGGGGTCTATCCGTTTTGGCTGTTAAGGTCTAAGATTTCATCGCAGAGGTCAAGTTCACCCGACAGGTTTGATGCCAGTAGCACCATCTGATTTTCATTGCGGCACTGCTCGGTGAGGGCTTTCACCATTTCGCGACCTGCATCGTCCAGGTTTGAGCCAGGTTCATCAAGTACCAGTACAGACGGTTTCTTAAGTACGGCTGCTGCCAGTTTCACCCTCTGTTTCTGTCCGGTTGAAAGCTTGCCGTATAACTTGTCTGAAAGGTGTCCGGCCTGGAATCTCTCGAGGAGTTCAGGCAGCCCGGAAATGGGCATAGGGCTCTTTTGAAGATCATTTAAAAACTGTAAGTTCTCATTGACGGAGAGTTCCTCATAGAGTTGAATGTATGGAGCGGCAAAACCGACCCTGCGTTTAATCTGAGATGGTGTTCTGGATTCTCCGTTCTCGGTCCAGACTACGGTTCCGGATGAAGGTTTGATCAACCCCGTGCAGCACTTCAGGAAGGTTGATTTGCCGGACCCATTTTTACCGGCTATTCCCAGAATGGTGGAACTGCACCGGTAGGAAAGATTATCAAATACAGGCTGATTTCCGTACCGTTTACCAAGAGATTGAATCGATAATTGAATCATAATCATAAGGTAGTTTTTCAGCCGTTCAAGATAAAAGATCTTTTCAAATTTTAGCGTAAATTTAAGGTTCAGATGAAATGATCAGAGACCGCTTTTGTTAAACATACTGACTGCTGCTCTCCCTAACAGATAAACAGATGGCATCCATGGAGCGAATAATCCGCAACATCACAGACCGGCTCGCCGAAAAGCTGCCCCCCGGCAGAGAGTTTTACACACCTGAAGATCTTCAGGTTCTTGAAATACCCGAATTTATAACAGACAGGGTGATCATTGAGATGAATCAAAATCTTAGTGAATCACTGACTCCACCCGATACGGAGTGGGCATCGATGGATGAACAGGCTGTTCGTTTTGCCTGGAAGAATTTTCTGGAGGCGATCAAGGCGGAGGTTCGTATGCCGGCTGTCTATGCGCGTTCGCTATTGGAAACAGCGGTGGCAGATACCCTTGAACTGGCCGTTAAGCCGAGGGTTTCAATTCCTGATACCCTTTTTGGTGTCGATAAAGAGTTGACGGTTGATCTTTTGAAGAAGCGTGTTCGCTACATCACTATCGGTCGAAAACTGGCTGCTGCTCTGGTTCGCTACATGGAGAAGAAAGAGAGGAAAAGCCTCTCGGTTGAAGAGTGCAGGGAGATCATCACCAAGGTAGACGAGCGCCTGATGGAGGGGAATAACTCTCTGGACTGGGCTAAAGAACTCGACTCCCTCTTTCAGCTTGCCGGACCCTCAGTGGATACCGAACTTCTCAGAATCTACTTTGAGGATAAAGGTGAGATCGATCTGGCTGAACGCTTCGATCGGCATGACGGCAGTGTAGACCGCACAGAGATGATTGAAATTATTGCAGCACCGGCGAGCACGTTGAAACGACAACAGAAAAGTTTACCCAAAGTTGAAAAGAAGCCGGACAGAAGCATTACCTCGGAAATTAAAAGTGAAGCGAAAGAGGTTGAGCCATCTCCCGGCAAAGAGGAGAAGAAGATCGATGAGCCGGTGAAGAAGAAGCCTGAAGAGTCGCCTGAAGATTCCATTCTTGCTGCATTTCAGAAAAAAAGATTTGATGATGACGATGAGGAACAGCATAGGCTGCCGAGAGAAGAGGAAACTGTCAATGTTCCCGAAGAGTCTTCACCTTTGATCAGGGATGAAGAAGATTCCAATGAGGATGAGGAGCGGCCGATCTTCTCCCGATTTGCGGGTGCAGAAGATGAAATTTCAGATGAAGAAGAGGAGAATGAATCTGAGGAGCCATCGATCTATAAGGAGATGAAGCTTCAGCAAGAGAAGTCTAATGAAAAAGAAGAGGGCCGGCTGGAGTTTGATAACGACCTGCTCAAAAAATGGCAGAGTATTGGCGGCGTGTCGAAAGATGAAGATGAACCGGTGCTTTCTGAAACCGATAAGCCGGAAGATTAAGATGAAGTGGACTCAATCGAGCTCTACAATGAAACAACCGATGATGAAGAGGTGCCGATGTGGCGCGCTTTTCTCGACCGGGAAGATCTCAGCAAGGTAAAAGATGACGAAAATGATGAGGTTCCAAACGGATCCATGATGCGGTCTGAGCTGGATGACGACTCTGATGAAGAGGATGATGACTCCCGTACTCTATCCGAGCTATTTGGCACAACTGATGTTGAGGATGAGCAGGTAAAAGACGATACCAGCCAGGCAGAGCGTCTGATCGACTGGATGGAGGCTGAAGAGGCACGGTTTGTGAAAAACATCTTTTCAGGCAACAGTAAGGAGTATATGCAGGTATTGGAGGAGATCAGCCGGTTTGAAAACTGGAAAAAAGCATCCGCCTTTATCGCATCCGATATCTTTGAACCGCGCGACGTGGATGTATTTGATGAAGTAGCTGTTGATTTTACCGACAGACTTCATACCTTTTTCCTCGAATTTAAATCGAAATAAATCTTCAGGAATGTCTCATAACAAAAAGGCGGAACAACTCTTAAAGCTCAGGGAAGAAGCAAAAAAAGGGGGCGGCGCGGCTCGAATCAAAAAGCAGCACGATAAAGGGAAGCTGACAGCCCGCGAACGGATCGCTCTGCTTTTAGACAAAGATTCATTCGAAGAGATCGATACATTCGTAACACACCGAAGTACCGCTTTCGGCCTGGATAAGAAGCTGGTTCCGGGCGATGGTGTGGTTACCGGATTTGGAAAAATTGAGGGACGCCCCGTCTATGTTTTTAGCCAGGATTTTACGGTCTTTGGCGGCTCTCTCTCAGAAACTCATGCCGAAAAGATCTGTAAGATTATGGATCTCGCCATGAAAAATGGTGTTCCCGTAATTGGCCTGAACGACTCGGGTGGTGCTCGAATCCAGGAGGGTGTAAGCTCCCTGGGCGGATACGCAGAGGTTTTCTGGAGAAATTCGATGGCTTCCGGTGTTGTGCCGCAAATCTCTGCGGTAATGGGACCGTGCGCAGGTGGTGCGGTATACAGCCCCGCTCTCACCGACTTTGTCTATATGGTTAAGAACACCAGCTACATGTTTGTGACCGGGCCAAATGTGGTAAAAACGGTGACGCATGAAGAGGTTACTTCTGAGGAGCTGGGCGGTGCATCAGCTCATGGTTCCCGATCGGGTGTAGCGCACTTTGCTGCTGAGAATGACGCCACATGTCTGAAGGATATTCGAGAACTGATCAGCTACATTCCGCAGAACTGTGAGGAGAAAACGCCCCGGCAGGCTTCCGCAGAGCCGGATCGAAGCAAGGCAGACGCCCTTGACAATCTGGTGCCGCTCAACCCCAACAAGCCATACGACATTAAGGATGTAATTGGGGGTGTGGTGGATAAAGACTCTTTCTATGAAGTGCACGAACAGTATGCTGACAACATCGTGGTGGGGTTTGCCCGTCTGGATGGACGATCAGTCGGTATTGTAGCCAACCAGCCACTCTCACTTGCCGGTGTTTTGGATATTGACGCCTCGCTCAAGGGAGCGCGGTTTGTTCGTTTTTGTGACGCGTTTAACATTCCACTGGTGGTGTTTGAAGATGTGCCGGGATTCTTACCGGGTACGGACCAGGAGTGGGGCGGAATCATCAAACATGGAGCCAAGCTGCTCTATGCGTTCTGTGAGGCCACTGTTCCAAAAATGACGGTAATTACACGTAAAGCGTATGGTGGCGCATACGATGTAATGAACTCCAAGCATATCCGTGCCGACTATAACGTGGCTTGGCCAACTGCGGAGATCGCAGTAATGGGCACAAAGGGTGCGGTTGAAATCATCTTCAGAAGGGAGATTTCGAAAGCTGACGACCCGGAGGCAAAACAGAAGGAGCTTGAGGCGCAGTATAGCGAAGAGTTTGCACACCCTTACAAGGCAGCCGCCAGGGGCTTTATCGATGATGTGATTCTGCCATCCGAAACGCGGAAGAAGCTGATTCGGGCCCTGGAAGTTTCACAGAACAAGGCCGATACCGTACCTAAAAAGAAACACGACAATCTGCCGCTCTGATTGAATTTAAGAACGGGTCAGGCGGGATAGTCGCCTGAGATGTAGGTTCGGAGTGAGTTGATCTCTACCTCCTGCTCATCAATCAAAGACTTAAGAACGTCACCAATCGATACAACCCCGATTACACGGCCGGAGTCTACAACTGGCAAGTGACGTATTTTTTCTCTTGACATGAGTTGCATACAGGTTTCAATATTGTCTGAGCTGTTTACCACGATCACCTCTGAAACCATGATATCTTTTACGGGTGTGGTAGAGGATGTACGCCCCATCAGGATGATCTTATTTCGATAGTCCCGTTCAGAAATGATACCTGTCAATTCATTCTCTTCCATCACCAGAAGTGCGCCAATGTTCAGGTCAGACATTTTTTTTATGGCGTCATAGACCGATTCCTGAGGGTGAACGCTGTAAACTTCGCTGCCTTTGCGGTTCAGTATATCTTTTACAAGCATGTTATGCTCCCTGTTTTTATTAATGTTAAGTAAGGATTTCTCTACATGGTATCCTCTAATCTGCTGGTATGACTCCTCCCCGTATTGTAATATCTTTTACGGATAGCTAAACACCCTCAGACTATTCTCCCTTCTGAATAATGAATAATCAGATTTTTGTGGAGAATCAAGAAAATTAGCAGAGACTAACGTTTTTAACTCCATCTGTCTCAATCCGAAACCGATATACCCACTATGGATCTATTTGAAGAAGACTCAGGATCAAACAGCAAATCGGCAAAGTCCGGTAGCAGCAACCAGCCTCTTGCGACCCGAATGAGGCCGGTTTCCCTCGAGGAGTTTGCGGGTCAGCCACACCTTGTTGGTGAAGGGGAGATGTTGGGAAGAATGATCGAGAGTGGTGTGATCGGTTCACTGATCTTTTATGGACCACCAAGCTCCGGTAAAACCACGCTGGCTCACGTAATTTCCCGCGAAATTGAAGCCCGTTTCGAAATTGTGAATGCGGTACTTGATGGAGTGAAAGAGCTTCGGACGGTTGTGGCTCGTGCTGAGCAGCGAAAAAAAGCGAACGGCATGAAAACCATTCTCTTCGTGGATGAGATACACCGCTGGAACAAAGCTCAGCAGGACGCACTGCTTCCCCATCTTGAATCGGGAGTGATTACACTGGTTGGTGCCACTACCGAAAACCCCTTCTACTCGCTGGTGAACCCGCTGTTATCCCGATGCCAGCTCTTTGAGCTTTTTCCACTCACAAAAGAGGATGTCATTTTAATGCTCGATCGTGCCCTTGAAGATGAGGAGCGCGGGCTTGGCTTTATGGAGATTGAGCTAAAGGATGAGGCGAAAGACCACCTGGCCGAGTATGCCGGCGGCGATGTTCGGAACGCGCTGAATGCGCTTGAGGTTGCCGCTCTCTCGACTCCGAAAAGTGAGAATGGGAAAGTGGTGATCACGCTCGAGATCGCAAAGGCCTCCATTCAGAAACGCTCTGTACGGTACGATCGAACCGGTGATGAGCATTACCACTACGCATCCGCTATGATCAAGTCTCTGAGGGGCTCAGACACAGATGCGTCACTCTACTGGCTCACAGCAATGCTGGAAGGGGGTGAAGATCCGAATTTTATCTTCCGCCGGCTGCTGATCTTTGCATCGGAGGATGTAGGCATGGCCGACCCCTACGCAATTACAGTGGTTACATCGTGCCACGAATCGTTTCTCAAAACAGGGATGCCCGAGGGGTTCTATTTTCTTTCACATGCTGCAATCTTTCTCTCTCTTTGCCCAAAGAGCAATACCACCAAGGCTATTTTTGAGGTGAACAACCGGATCAAGAAAGAGGGGATTAAGGAGGTGCCATCCCACCTGAAGGATAAAACAGCAAACAAGCTGGCCTCCCGATACCTGGATCGGGATAATGCATCAGAAAACTACCTCTATCCACATGACTATCCCGGTGGTTGGGTTAATCAGCAGTATCTGCCGAATGAACTGAAAGAGACAAGCTGGTATGCCCCCGGAAGTGAGGGGAGAGAACCAAAAATGTGGAAACGTCTTGAGGAGATAAAGAGACGTGGAGAATAAATAACTGAAGGGTAAAAAAAATGCTCACCCGGAGTTTCAAATCCAGGTGAGCTAAGTATTGGAGCTATTGCTCGATGTCTACCATAACATGAGTTCTTCAAAATCCACTACTATGATAACGGCCTGTCTAATTTATATCAAATAAAGTAAGGTATTTAAGTGTATCGGCGAACCTAATTTAAGTTTCTGAATCAGAAAAGCGCTTTTTTTAAATCAAAAATCTCTTTCCATATTGATTTGGAAGCGGTTTCGGCAATCAAATATGGTGTGCAAATTGATCATTGGTCACTAAACTTGAGAGTTTAGGAATGAATGATTCCCGAAATTGAGCTGTTTATAACAGTTAAATGAACCAACATTAATCTAAATATTGAGATGAGCCTGATACACATTATTTCTGCTACAGACCGACCCGGATCAAATGCCCTTAAAGTATCCAAGTATGTCGAGTCTAAATTAAGCGAGTATGCCGACACAAAAATCTTTTCCCTTCGCGATTATCCTCTTGCCGATCTTCATGGAGGGAAGTATGGCAATACACCCAATTCGGTTAAGGAATTTAACAGTGAGCTGCTGAAGGCAGATGGATTTCTGTTTGTGATTCCGGAGTACAATGGCGGTTTTCCGGGAATTCTTAAGCTATTTTTTGACTACCTCCCGTTTCCGGACGCTTTGGAGCTGAAGCCCGTAAGCCTGATTGGCGAGGCGGCTGGTGCTTTTGGCGCTTTACGCCCTGTAGAACAGTTTGAGCAGCTTCTCAAATACAGAAAAGCATACGTATATCCTGAGCGGATGTTCATTCAGCGCGTGAATGATACTTTTGACGAGGAGGACGGGCTCTCAAATGACGTGTTGCAGGGGCTGCTCGAAAGCCAGCTCAAAAACTTCCCGGATTTTGTTGAGGCTGTTGCTAAAAATGAAGAAGTGCCTGGTTAGTTACGACCACTTAATTAAAAAACCCGCGGTTGGGATCTCCAATGCGGGTTTTTTTATGTCCTTCAAATTCAGAAAACGGGGATCAGTTAATTCTTAGCATATAACCTACACCGTGTAGCGTTACCAGATAGCGGGGTTCATCGGGGTGAACCTCAATCTTAGCTCTCAATTTTGAAACGTGAACATCAACCGTACGGGTGTTGGTGCTGTGCTCGTATCGCCAAACGTTTTCAAGAAGATCGTCTCTTGAGATCGGTTGGTTGGATTTGGAGACGAGATACTGAATCAGCTCCACTTCACGTGTGGAGAGTTCATGTTCCACGCCATCCGGCTTTTCAACCTTGGATTCCCTGAGGTCGATGCGTACATCACCCAGCTTGAGTACTTCAACAGGTCCGCTTTTGGAATAGGCATTCGCACGTCGGAGCCTGGCTTTAATACGTGCCAACAGCTCTTTAACGCCGAAGGGCTTGGTCATATAGTCGTCGGCACCGATATTAAGGCCGGCAACTTTATCAATCTCCTGATCGCGGGCAGTAAGCATAATGATGGGGAAAGTATATTTGAGATCCCGAACATCTTTGCAGATGTCATAGCCACTTCTTCCGGGAAGCATGAGGTCCAATAACATCAGGTCGGGATCGACCTCTTTTACTTTGTCGATCGCCTCATCACCATCTGTAACCACGGTTACTTCATACCCTTCGGTTTCAAGTGTATCCTGAAGGGTAAAAACCAGGCTTGGTTCGTCTTCTACAATGATGATCTTTTTTGTGTTATCAGACATACTCTTCTACATCTTTAGGTTTTTCGATCGGTTTTTCCGATTTCTGTGGTTCACTTTGTGCAACAGGTGCATCTTTAAGCAGTGCGGGGAAGCTTATGGTAAAGGTCGAACCCTGTCCAACTTTGCTTTTAATCCGGACATTTCCACCGTTCATTTCGATCAGATTCTTAACGATCGACAGGCCCAATCCGTGTCCTTTAGTTTTTGCAGTGAGACTGTTTTCGACCCGGTAGAACTTGTTGAAAATCAGTTTTTGAGCCTTGGCAGGGATTCCATCACCCTTATCGGTAACAGAGACTTCTACACTGTTTTTAGCTCTTTTAACGTGGAGGTGGATGAATTTCTCTTTTGAACTATACTTTACGGAATTTTCAATCAGATTATTCAGTACCGTTTCTATCTGATCTGAATCGACCATCACCATTGGAATGTTGTTCTCTGTGGTGAACTTAAATTCAAATCCTTTAGACTCTACAAATTCCCTGCTGTTGTTGTAGCAGCTTTCAGCGATTGTTTCCAGATAGTGTGGAGCTTGTTCAACCAGGCTCTGCCCTGCATCCACTTTGGCAACATCCAGCAGCTTCTCAATCATTTTTCGCAGGCGTACAGCTTCATCATAGATGTGATTACCGTAGTTGCGTAGCCTTGAACCTTCTGTAACCCTGCCGTCCGCAATGTTCTCACCGGCTGCCTGCATCACTGCAAGCGGAGTTTTCAGTTCGTGGGTGATGTTGGCCAAAAAGCCGGCCTGTCTCTGAGCCAGCTCTCTTTCGCGTTGAGCATTGATGAACATGAAAACGAGAGCACCGAAAAGAACAATTACGGCCGATCCGAGAACTATCAAATTTCTGGTCAAAGATGCGTTGGATGCGGCAACAGTTGGAGATTCGAGAAAAGAAGCCTGTAGCACCCAGTTATCCAGCATGTTAGGAAAGCGTTGACGAATATCGATCTGATAAATATCCCGATTGTACTCATAGGCGTCATCGCTGCCGATCAATATATCATCCTGCATCCAGTCTCTTAGCCACACCACGAGTCCGGATCGATCTGTGGGGCCAAACTTTTCTTTTATCTCACGGTTCAGAAAAGAGTGTACCAGATGGTCGTAATCAATTGTAAAGTTGAGGTGGCCCACAACAGAGCGATCCCTTGTGTTGATCAAGGCAATCGTCATGCTTCGGTGTGCATCAAAGGTCACTTTATTGTTGAACCTGTACTCATTAAGAGCAACTTGGGTTCTGGAGATCGAAAGGCCGAAACCATCACAAGTAGCCTGCGCGACATCATTTGCAACAACAAACGTTCGGGTTTGAGGATCAAAGTGGTAGATGTGGTGATCATCACTCATGCAGGCATCCTCGTTCTTGGGAATGTAATAGAGGTCGTTGAAGAGGGAATCCTCCATCGCTTCTGCAAGAACCTGAGAGTACCTGTCGGGAAAATTACCTGTCAGATTCCAGCTATTATCAAGACGACCCATATTCAGTTTTCTGATCTCCAGAAAAGGGCTGATAAATTTATAGCGAACCTGATTGGTGAACTCATCCAACTGGTTCTTTTTGCTGTCTTTGGCAGCCTCAATGGTTGACTCCCGCAGCGCATAGAGCGAGTAGATGTTCAAGGTTGTAAGTGCAAGAACGGCAACAATACCGAGGCCAAGAAAAAACCACCGGAGAGCGTTCTGCTGTTTAAGTTTTTTTAGTAGAGGCATATACTCAAAAGATTTTTACATCTTATAATGTCCGACAAAAAAGCGACAACTGTAAAGAGTATCCAATAATGTAATACAATTTTACATAATGGTTGATTAAAGAGTCGCTAACAAAGATGCAGTAAAACATCTACGGACAAGCGGTTAATTGTAAAACCGGTTAGTCCCGCTCCCAGATTAGATTACGCGTATCTATATCTGGGAAGTGATTGTCCGGGTCGATCTCCACTTTAACAACAGGGGAGGGGAGTTCAAGCCGCAGATCCTTGGTTCGAAATCCTTTCAGCCAGTGATCGGCTTCGATTCGTTCAGATAGTGTTGATCCATCTTCCAATGTGATCTCCAAAAGTACGGGCATCGGGACATCTCCAAGATCTTCGATTCTGATAACGGTTTCATTACCATCTTCATATACGTCGGCAACAGACTGGTTGAGTGTCCATGTTTCGTAGTACCACGCCCGCCAGAACCAGGAGAGATCCATACCTGCAACATTCTCAATGGTGCTGAAGATATCCCACGGGTAGGGGTGCTTGTATGCCCACCGCTCAATGAGTTCGTGATGCGCTTCCATGAAAAGATCTTCGCCAAGTACACCGCGAAGTGCAATTAGTACGGAGGCCGGTTTAGGGTAGGATGCTACACCAAATGCCGGGCCCGGGTAGTGAAAGTCTGACCAGCGCATCATTTCGCCCTCAAGGTCCGTGCCGGCAATTCTGAGGTAGCCATCAAAAACGTCGTTATGATCGAACCGGTCACCATAAAAGTCGATGTTGGCTTCGTTGGTATGGAAGCTGGTATATCCCTCATCGATCCATGTATAGCGTCGCTCGTTGGTGCTTACAATCATAGGGTACCACATGTGTGCCAGCTCATGCGCGGTTACTCCGTAGAGTCTCACCGCTCCGGCATTGTTATAGTCTCCGATGATTGTGATCATTGGAAACTCCATTCCTCCACCGATAATCTCAGCCCCTTCAACCGAGGTCATGTGAGGCCATGGATAGGGGGTATTCATATAGTCAGACAGGAACGTGATGGAGTGGCGGGCATATTCCGTCTGCTCACTCCAAAGAGGTGCAGTTTCGCGGTAGAAGGTGTGAATTCGCGTATAATCGGTCTCTCCATCTCCGGTTAAGTCGCCTACAGGGGTACGAGAAGACTCCCAGCGCGACGCTTTCGTTGCTGAAAAAGCTACATCCCGGACTTTTTCGGAATGAAATCGCCAGGTTACATTTCCGCTCTCGTCACGTCTGGTTACCTGGTCGAGCTCATCGAAGTCGGCTATCATCATCGTCTCATCGCTCTCTGCCGCCCGGTTGTATCGCTCCAGGTAATCCTCTGCCAGGGCATCTTCTGGATTGAGAAATTCGCCCGTGCCCATCACAATCCAATCGCCAGGCATGGTTACCGTAAGGTCATACTCTGCAAATCCGTGGTAGAATTCTGCATTTCCCACAAACGGATCGTCCATCCAGCCGTAAACATCATCATAGACGGCAATGTGGGGGTACCAGTAGCCGATGAAGTAAAGGTTGTCGCGGCTTCGGCCCATTCTGCCTGAAGCCCCTTCCTGAGGTACTGAAAACGACCATTCGAATTCAAGCTCCAGCTCTTCACCGGAGCGCAGCTCCTCCTCAGGGAAAAGGTACATGGTTGTGCCTTCTATAATGTAGCCCGCACTTCGCTGAGTCCAGCGATCCATAATCGTAATCTCATTCAGCTCTGATCCGGCAGCCGAAACATGGCTGATCGTTTTACCTCCGGTGATCTCCGTCAGGTCTTTCTTGGGAGTTCCTTCCTTGTGGAGATTTTGCGCCAGCTCCACTACGATCACTTCAAGTCTGTTGGGGGAGTTATTGATATATCGCACCTCCGAACTGCCGTAGAGCGTGTGTGTTTCGGGGTCGATCTCAGCAGTTAGCGAATAGACGGCCATATTTTGCCAGTAGGACTCACCCGGCGTACCATCAGCCGATCTCGTCTCCCTCTCAATAGCGCGCTGAAACGCCATAGGGACGTCTGGCGCATAGGGTAGCGGTCGCTCAATCTGGTCTACAGTAGGGTATTCGGTTTCGACGGTCTCCTGCTGGGCGGTTTCAGTTGTACCGCATGCGGCAAAGGAGAACAGCAGGAAAAGAAGAATCAGGCGAGTTTGTATGGAGTATGCCATCTCTTAATCAGGTTTGATGTTGTTGTATTGGGGATTGCGCCACCGGACCCCGTTTAAACCCATAAGAGTGGAAAAGCCCGGTGTGCTGTCAGGACTTAATAATTTTTGCCTTTATCAGGCTGGCTTTAAGTTCGTTGAATTCGATCGGCTTGATCAGATAGTCGGTGTAGTTGGTCAACTTTGCCCGTTCGTGATGAGCCTTGTCGGAGTTACCGGTAATGTAGATAACGGGGACATCAGAGAACTTTCTGATCTCCGTCATCGCCTGGATACCATCCATATCCCCTTCAAGCGATATGTCCATTAATATCAGGTCCGGCTTCACTTTTTTTGCCGTCTCGATCGCAGTTTTACCGTAAACCAGTTCACCCTCGGTTTCAAATCCGAGTTTTTCCATGTAGCTCTCGTAGAGAAGATTCAGGATCAGATCATCTTCAACGATCAGCACCTTTTTTGTCTCAGACATGTATGTTTCTTTGTCATTCCGGTTTTAGTCCCGATAAGCTAACATAAATTCAGTAAATCCCTAATGAAGATGCAAAAAAATTGCTCTGTTAGTCAGAAGTAGTGAATAGTGGAAATTTTAGTCTCAATAATCGTGTCAGAGGCGTGTTGTGAGAATACTGCCGCTCAACCAAAGCTGCATCTGTCTGTACTGAACATTGAAGTAGCCCTGATTGCGCTGTAGCAGATAGTTGTCGAACGGAAAGAATTCATTTCTCAGTTTTGGGCGCTCAAATGTGAAGTTGTAGCGGGGATCAGTTCGATCGTAAGAATATGACCACTGCATGGTGTTGAGGTAACGATCCACATACCATGGCGGACCAAACAGGATATAAATCATGCCAAGATCGGTTTTCCAACCCTCTTTGAAGTTGGTGAACTGCTTGTTTGCCTGTTCAACCCTCTCATAGAATAGATTTATTACCGAGCGCGCCTGATTCATATTTCTGACATTGGAGAGCCAAAAACGGTCAACGGCCTCCTTCAGCTCATCCGGATCCTCAATTTCCATCATTCTTTCGTGGTCTCGGCGATCCATCAGGTAAATTAATGGCTCAGCCATTTCCCGTGGAGTCAGAATATTCGGATAATTTTCACTCATTACAGAGAAATCCCTGGCACGGTAGAGCGATTCTCCATTAGGGTTTTCAATCTCCACTTCAAATCTGTATGTACCTTTGGTAAAAAGATCGTATTTGAACTCAATCAATACACTTCCCGGTTCATCCAGGCGCCTGGTGCTGGAGTCAATCTCATCGGGGCGCCGCATATCCACACCAACATAGGGGAGAGAAGATGGACTGTAGTTGTTGAAATTCATAGGGCGCGCAGCCGATCTGTCAGCATTGTACTTCAGCAGCCTGCTCCTGATGGTTAGCGGATCCTCCATATCGTTATTTGTTACCTGAAATTCAAATTTCAGGCTATCGAGACGGGAGGGAACCGTATATGTGGTGATGGGAAAAAACGGTGTGGGGACGTCGCTCACATTCTTACCAAGCAGCCTGACGGTAGTTACGGCAATTTCAGGATTTTCAGGATCGGGTATTGAAGCAGACGATTCCCGGGATGAAGCGCGTCCCGATGTTTGGTCCAATACGGTGACAATCACCTCAAATTCACCTGGCTGAGCTTTCAGAATCTCCTCGTGAGTAAATACCTCCTGGCTTACATAGCTGCCTTCAAACTCATGCTCGATTTCAAAATCTTTTCGAACGGTTTTGGTGAAATCACCATCTTTTTCAAGGATTCTGACTTCCAGTGAGATCTGGGCAATCCTCTTGTCATCCTCATGCGTTGTGTATATGAGGCTTCCCAGTACAATATCAGTTGTGATGTTGATCTGTGGCTCATCAGTCTCACTCAAAAGACCGATGGATGAAGTACGGATTTCGGGGTAACCATCCCGGAATTGAAACAGTGAACCCCTCTCCACATCGGGATTAGCCGATCTTGCACAACCGGTAACAATGATGCAGATCAGTGCCAGGGAGGGAAGGAGAAACTGTTTCAGATACGGGTTCATAAGGTTATCTTTGGCTCATATAATCAAAAAATTTCCGATAACATTTCCGGAAGGACATTATTTATAACATCAGAATCGATAGATAATTGCTTACATTTGTAGACATACTGTTATCTATTCAAAAAAAAACTCTTATACAACCACATCTTTATGTTAAGCGGCTCAAGACGGACGAAAATTGTATGTACATTAGGCCCAAGCAGTAACACACCCGAAGGAATAGAGGGACTATTCAGGGCGGGAATGAATGTAGTCCGGATTAATTTCTCTCACGGTTCCCACGAAGTTCACAAACGAACAATCGGTTATGTGAGGGGTGTCGCTAAAAAATATCAGTACTCTATACCTGTTCTGATGGACCTGCAGGGCCCGAAAATCCGGGTTGGGCAGATGAAAGATGACGCACAGATTCTCACCGAGGGAGACATGGTGAAGATCACCACGCAGAGTGTGGAGGGTACAAGTAAACTCATTCCAATCGACTATCCCAATCTGGCCGAAGATTCCAAAGAGGGCAACCAGATTCTGATCGATGACGGCCTTCTGGAGCTGCGCATCGTAAAAAAGGAGGGGGTGGATCTGATCGCCAAAGTGATTGTGGGCGGACTTCTGAAATCAAGAAAGGGTGTGAACCTGCCCGATGTAGATATTTCGATGTCTTCACTCACGGAGAAGGATATCGAAGATCTGGAGTTCGGACTCACTGTGGGCGTCGATTTTGTAGCGATGTCTTTTGTGAGAAACGCCAGGGATATTCAGGAGGTGGTTTCCAGGGTTCGGGCTGCTAACAGCAATGCAGGGATCATCGCCAAGATCGAAAAACCGGAAGCAGTAGATAATATCGATGAGATTATTGAGGAGGCGGATGGAATTATGGTGGCGAGAGGCGATCTGGGTATCGAGATTCCCAGTGAGCAGGTACCCCTGGTTCAGAAAAAGATTATTGATCGCTGTCGTGTAGCCGGGAAACCGGTAATCACCGCCACTCAGATGCTCGATTCCATGATCAACAACCCGCGTGCCACCCGTGCGGAGAGCTCTGATGTTGCCAATGCGGTAATTGACGGTACCGATGCAGTTATGCTTTCGGGAGAGACCGCAGCCGGCCAGTACCCGACGGAAGCGGTGAAGACGATGGCAAAAATCATCCGTTCTGTGGAAGAGAATGCGAAGATCTACAACAGCCTTGAGTACCGGAAACCGGACTGGAAAGAGAAGCAGGTGATCGAGTCGCTAGCCTACTCCTGTGTGATGATGGCGGAAAATGTGGATGCGCGCGCCATTTCAACAATCACACACTCTGGTAACACTGCCCGCCGGATTGCCAAGTTCCGGCCGGAAGTTCCAATAGTGGCATTTACAGAGAGCCGTATTGTTCGCCGACAGCTTAACCTGGTATGGGGCGTACGCTCGGTAAGACTTCGGGAACTCTTCGATACAGACAAGAGTGTAAAGCTTATGGAAAACTATATGGTTGAAAACGGGCTGGTTGATAAGGGCGACCGGGTGATTATTGCCACGGGAATGCCGCTTGCTCAGCGTGGACGCACCAATATGATCAAGGTGAGCACCATCGAAGAGCCCCAACCGGACAATACGTAAATTGAGTTGCCTCCGTTGTATGAACTGTGATTAAACTTCTGAAAATAGCTCCGCTTTTTCTTCTGCTGGCCTTGGCCGGATGTGTCACACCTGTCAAGCAGGGATGGTACAATTTCACAGCCTACTACAACACATTTTATAATGCACAGCAATACTTCTCAGAGGGTCTTGAGCTGAACAGGGCTCAGACGCTATCTCTCGACCCTAACGTCCCTCTCAGAATCCACCGATCTCCGTCTCAGGGCGGGGCAGATCAGTTTGCCGAGGCGATTGAGCGTGGAGCATCGATCCTTCGAAATCACGAGAAGTCACGATACGTTGAACCCTCCCTTCTGCTGATTGGCCAATCTTACTACTATCGCTCTGAATTTTTCTCTGCACTGGAGACCTTTCAGGATCTGCAGGCGATCAGTTCCGGCGAGAACCTGAAAAAATCGCTGATATGGCAGGGGAGAACCTACCTTGAGATGGGAAATCATTCACAGGGAGTGCGCTTTCTGGAGAGTGAATCTGCGATGATCGACGAGTGGGATCCGGCGCTGGAGGCTGAACTATATGCCCTGCTTGCGCAGTTTCATGCGGAGCTAGGCAATCTGCAAACGGCGTCCGAATATCTTCACTTCTCTGCAGGCCGTATCGAGGATCGCGAAATGAAAGTGAGGGCCTATTTTCTTCACGGTCAGATTCTGGAAATGCAGGGATTTGATGCCCAGGCATTGGCCGCATTCCGTATCTCATCCGAATCCAGAGCCGACTTCGATATTCAATATCACTCCCTGAAGAAACAGGCTGAAATGGCGCGAAATGTGGGCGATTTTGACCGGGCCCTTTCACTCTACAGCTCAATGATTCGCAACGACAATTTTATTGATTACCGTGAAGAGCTGCGATTTGAAGCGGCCTACACCTACCAGATTAGGGGTGATACCGATGGGGCTATTGAACGTTATAACCGTCTGATCTCCGACCGTTTTGAACCTCCTTCTGAACTTACACGAACAAAGGTCTACTTCAGTCTGGGTGAAATTTATCGGGACGATCTCGATAACTTCCCGCTTGCTGCCGCCTATTTCGATTCGGCCTCTGCGCAGAGCGCAGATCGATCGCTTCTGCCAAACCGAATGAACATCTCCGAGATGGCCAACTCTTTCGGGGAGTATGCCTCCCTGAAACGTGAGATCACCCATAGAGATAGCCTGCTCCATCTGGGCGGGCTTGAACCGGATCAGTTTGATGCAGCTATTGCGGAGATTCAGCAGCGCCTGGCGTTGGAAGCGGAGGAGCTTCAGGAAGAGCAGAGGCAGAGAGAAGATCGCTTCCTGGTCTCTGATGCCGCTGCAGATACTGTGGTTGCCGCAGATCAGATCGGGGAACAAGGGTTTTTGAATATCCGAAACCGCGTAATGCTGACCGATGCGAGTCTTCAGTTTCAGGCCGTATGGGGCGATCGTGCTCTTCAGGATAACTGGCGAAGAAGGTCGGCTGTGTCGGGGAGCCGGTTCGATCAGATTTTTCTGTCTGACGGTGAAACGGAAGTTGAAGAGGCAACTGCCAGCGAGACGGAAGCGGCCGCAGCTGCAGCGCTCGATTTGAGTGAAATACCGATGACCGAAGAGGCCCGAACCAATATGCGAATGGAGAGGGAAGGGTATCAATACAGGCTCGGCAATCTCTTTTTCCTCTCATTTGAAATGCCGGACAGCGCACGATACTACTTCAGCGAAGTGATTGAGAGCGGGCTCAATCCGGGAATTACGGAGAGGGCACTCTACTCTCTTGCAGAGCTGGAGTTGACCCAGGGTAGGGATGAGGAGGCAGACAGGCTGGCTACACAACTCGCCGGTTCGTTTCCTGAATCTCAATATACCTTCAGGATTATGGAGCGAACGGGCAGGCCTCAGCCGCTCTCGGCAAGTAGCGGAAGAGGCTCACTATCACAAAATTATATGAGGCTTCACGAGTTGGGTGACGAAAAGGGAGCAATTGAGAGAGCAAACGAATTAGTGGCGCTTGCCGAAGAGATGGCAAATGAGAGACAGAGACCGCTGCTTCTGTTTGAAGCTACACGAAGTTTTATCGATGCGGCAAGAGAAGAGCCCGGCCACAGACAGAAGTTGCGCGAATGGAATCGTGAGGAGAGTGCTGCCGACTCCGCCCGGATTATTCATGAGGTAGTCAGAGACAGCGCGCGGGTCACGCTTGCAGAAGTAGCGGGAGAGCTTTCGGATGAAGAGCGGAGGGAACTGGAGACCCTGGCTGAGGGTGAGTTTGTTGCACCGCAGAGGAGTGCAGAGTTTCCTTTTGAGGGTGAACTATGGGATTCAGCAAGAGATCTTCTGAATCGAATTGTGGATGACTACCCACAAAGCGCTGTTGCACCGAGAGCCGATGCCATGCTGACAACCATCAAGCCGCCGTCAACACAGGCAGCCGATACATCGCGGGTTGTTGCTACTATGGCGTTTCCCGAAGATCGATTCCCCGAAGAGCCTGCCCCGAAACCGACCGAGTGCCGTGAAATGGGCTTTGTGCCCGACATGAATGGAGGCTACGAAGCCTTTTTTGCGGGAGTAAACTACCCGCAGTGGGCTCATGATGCGGAATTCAGAGGAGCCATTACCTATCGAATAGAGATTGGTGCGGAAGGTGAAATTTTGAGCTATGAGCCGGTTCGATCCATCGACAGGAGCGGAGTTCCTGAAGCGATTGAGCAGGCAATAGGCGAAACACTGCGGTTTACTCCGGAACCGGACGGCGGGCGCGCCGTATGCCACCTAACCTTCGAAATTGATCTTGGTAACTGAGCCTCAGGACCTTATTTGATAGATGTGCTCGAGGTCATTCTGCTTCATGTACTTAACCAGATCTTTGTTGATTCGCCTCACCACAGAGGGCCCTTCATAAATCATGGAGGTGTAGATCTGAAGCAGATCAGCCCCCGCCTTAAGTTTCTCAACAGCATCTTCAGCGGTTGAGATACCTCCCACACCAATGATGGTTTTATCTCCTTTCGTCTTTGCGAAAATTCTCCGGATAATTTCGGTGCTTCTTGACGCGATAGCTTTTCCGCTAAGACCACCGCGTCCGATCTCCTTAACCGTTTTGTGCGGTGTGGTGAGATTGTCTCTCCCCGATGATGTGTTGGTAGCCACATAGCCACTGATGTTGTGGCTTTCGCAAACGTCGAGTAGTTCATCCAGTACATCCGGCTCCACATCAACAGAAAACTTTACCAGCACCGGTGGCAGGCTCGAATCCTTGCTGATTTCCAGCAGACTCAGAAGGTCGTTGAGCGGTTCCGGCTCTTCAAATGTCTTGCCCTCACTGGTATTTGGGCAGGAGATGTTGAGCGTGATGTAGTCTGCATGATCCTTCACCAGGTCAAAATTAATCTTGTAATCCTGCAGTGCCAGCTCACCAACAATATCGGGGTTGTGAGTTTTGGCAATGTTCACCCCAAGCGGAATACCCAGTTTCATTTTCTGAAGCCTTCGTGAGATGGTGGGCGCGCCATCGTTGTTCAGTCCCATTCGATTGATCAGGGATCGGTCTGAAGGTAGCCGGAAAGATCGAGGTTTCGGGTTTCCGGTGGAAGGATTAGCCGTTATGCTACCTACCTCAACAAAACCAAAGCCGAGTTTCTCCATAAGGGGAGCCATAGTCCCATTCTTGTCAAACCCTGCTGCCAGGCCAATTGGGTTGGGGAATTCGAGACCCCAGATTTTCTGGCAGAGCGAAGGGTCTGAATAGTTGTAGACGGCACCGGCGGTGCTCAGGAGCCACGACTTGGTACTGATCGATGAAGCAGTTTTGACAGCCAGTTCGTGAGCGGAATCCGCGGGCAGCCGAAACAGCAGAGGTTTCGCCAGATATTTATACATAGTTTCTTGGTTTGCTAAATCAGCATCAAGGTAAAGAGTATCAGCTAAGAAAAAAACTGAATCGGGAATGAGCAGCCGGTTCAACCGATTCCATTAGACTGATGTTCAAAAAAGATATATCATTGACAGATGAATCATCCCACCATAAAAAAACTGGTCAAAGCACTCCGAAGTGCCCGAAAAGACTCTTCGTTGATCTGTCTGGAGTCACAGTTAAAGGAACACCCCTCATCGGTAAAGTCCTACGTGGCAGGTCTTCCCGCAGCATCCATATCCGCCAGGGGAAATACGATCCGGATCAATGAGGAGGGGAGTTGTTCTGAATATGAAGGAAATCCATGGAGTGAGCTGAAAAATTTTCGTCATAAGCATAGCGATTGGCTTTTTGGCTATCTGGGGTACGATCTGAAGAATCATTCCGAAAAACTATCGAGCAACAACCGGGATCTGACCGGCATGCCGGATCTCTTCTTTATGGTGCCCGGTTTTCTGGCTGAAATTGAGGAAGATCGCATACATTTGATAAGGGGTGATGAATCATTTCTGAAAAAGGCGCTTTCCCACTCAACGGAAGAGTCTGGTGTTGAATTCAGTCTTGAGGAGTTCGGGCCGATAGAGACAGAAGTGGACTACTGCCGTAAAATTGAGAAGATCCAGGAGATGATAAGGGAGGGGGAGTTCTATGAAATGAATTACGCTCACCCCATGAGAGGTACGTTTTACGGTGATGGGTTTGATCTATTCGAATCGATGAGGGGTGTGAATCCCGTACCATTTGCCGCCTATCTGGAACTCGATGACGTTGAGGTGATCTGCTCTTCGCCAGAACGGTTTCTCAGAAAGAGGGGGAATCACCTGCTATCAGAACCGATAAAAGGGACATCCGCCCGCTCAGATGATCCAAATGAGGACCGGAAACGAAGAGAGGAGCTCTTCAGCGAAAAGAATCGTGCGGAGAATCTCATGATTGTGGATCTGGTACGTCACGATCTCTCAGCAGTCTCCAAAACCGGAAGCGTAAAGGTTGAGAAGCTCTACGAAGTGCAGAGTTTTGGAACGGTTCATCAACTCATCTCATCTGTTACCGCAGAGGCGGCGCCCGATGCCGATCCTATTGATATCATCCGGGCCTGTTTTCCTATGGGGTCGATGACGGGTGCGCCCAAAATCCGTGTGATGGAGGTGATTGAAGAGCTTGAGATTTTTCGCAGGGGGATCTACTCCGGCGCTATCGGGTATATTACACCGGACGCGGATTTTGATCTGAATGTGGTAATTCGGACAGCCATTCTGAATGGTAAGGAGCTGGTCTATCCGGCCGGGGGTGCAATTACCGGCGATTCTGATCCGAAGAGCGAGTGGAGCGAGACCGAAATCAAGGCTCGTGCCATCACCAAAGTTTTTGAAGAGAGTTCCGCCGGTTTTGAAATGAAGTGAGCCCAGTTTGGGTTGTGCTTACACAAATCAAAATCTGAAAGGAGCTATGAGCAGCAAGATAAAGACACTCGGCGAGCTGAAAAAAAGCGGTTGGGAATCTCTTACCGTAAAGGAAGAGATGAGAAAGAATATGATTGCCATGATGAGAGAGGGTGAGCCACTCTTCCCGGGAATTCTGGGTTACGAGAAGACGGTTGTGCCTCAAATCCAGAACTCCATCCTGGCACGCCACGATATAATCCTGCTGGGGCTACGCGGACAAGCCAAGACGCGAATGCTCAGAATGTTGACGCGCTTTCTGGATGAGCAGGTCCCGATTGTAGATGGCTCCGAAATCAATGATGATCCGCTGAATCCGGTTTCGCTCTATGCGAAGACGAAAATTGCGGAAATGGGTGATAAAACCCCGATCGCCTGGATTGGCCGTGATGAGCGCTACGGTGAGAAGCTGGCCACCCCGGATACCACCGTTGCCGACCTGATCGGAGATATTGACCCCATTAAAGCGGCATCCAAACGTCTCTCTCTTTCCGATGAGAAGGTGATCAACTTTGGACTGATTCCCAGAACAAACCGCGGAATTTTTGTGATTAACGAACTGCCAGATCTGCAGCCAAGAATTCAGGTGGCACTTCTGAACATCATGCAGGAGCGGGATATTCAGATTCGTGGGTTTAACATCCGGATTCCGCTGGATGTGTCGATGGCCTTTTCTGCCAACCCGGAAGATTATACCAACAGGGGGAATATCATTACACCGCTGAAAGACCGGATTGACTCTCAGATCATCACCCACTATCCAAACGAGCTGACTGTAGCGGCAGAAATTACCCGTCAGGAGGCATGGACGCAGAGAAACGGAGATGTTCAGGTAAATATCCCTGAAGCGTACAGAAATATCCTTGAGTATGTGGCCTTTGAGGCGCGTGAGAGTGAATATATCGACCAAAAGAGTGGTGTATCTGCCCGTATGACGATCACCGCTATGGAGCAGGTCATCTCTGCAGCTGAGAGACGTGCGCTGGCCAGCGGCGAAAAAGAGGTGACGCTCCGAATAACCGATCTATACCATATGGTGCCGGCGCTTACCGGAAAGATGGAGCTCGTTTATGAAGGTGAGCAGGAAGGGGCTGTGAACGTTGCCATCCATCTCATTGGAAAAGCGATCAACAACACATTCAAAAGCCATTTTCCGGACCCCAACCGGAAAAAGCCGGAGCATGAAACGAGCGAGTACGAAGAGATTCTGAACTGGTTTTCAGAAGGAAACACCCTCGAGGTGCCCGACCTCAGTGATGAGGCGACCTACAGAAAAAAACTCGAGAGCGTGAAAGGGCTCAAGGAGTTTGTGAAGAAATTGACGGCCAAGGAGAAATCCGAACTCTATCCACTTATGGATCTCGTGATAGAAGGACTCCATCAAAACTCCAAGCTCGGCAAGGATGACCTTGACAACGCCCGCTCATACTCCGATATGGTTGGGAGCATGCTCGGGGGCATGGGAAGTTTCGAGGATGATGAGTTTGATATATGACCGGTTAGCAGAAGGGGGGGAACTCAATAGAGCTTTTCAGCCTTCTCTGCCGATGTGAGTATACCCCGAATCATTGCAGAGCTAAACCCGCCATGTTCCATCTGATTGAGCCCCGATATAGTGCAGCCTTTTGGTGTCGTTACCCGATCGATCTCAAATTCGGGATGATTGGTTGTTTCACTCAGAAGTGATGCGGCCCCTTTTGCGGTCTGAACGGCCATGGCGAGGCTGTCGTCCGAGTCGAAGCCGATCTCAATACCACCTTGAGAGGCAGCCCTGATCGCTCTCAGAAAGAACGCTATTCCGCACGCACAGAGCGCCGTTGCGGATGTCATCTGTTCTTCTCTGATGATTCTAGTGATTCCCACGGTATCAAAAATGGCACTTGTAGCATCAATAACACCATTGTCGTTACTGTCGGAGCAGATGCAGGTCATCGATTCCCGAATGGCGATAGCGGTATTTGGCATAGCCCGGGAAACGGGAGTTCCATTTGGCAGATGCCTCTTGAGATCGCGGATAGTTGCACCGGATACAACGGAGATTACCAGCTGTTTGGCCGGATCGACCTCTTTTCCTATCTCCTCGAGGAGTTCGTCGGCTTGATGCGGCTCCACGCAGATCAGCAGAATGTCGGAAGAGTGAACAGCCTCGATGTTGTTATCCGAAACAACAAAGCCTTTCTCCCGGAAGGATTGCAGCTTTTCGGGCCGTCTGCGAGTGAGGGTTATGTTTGATGCTTTAAACGTTCCGGAAGATTCGAGACCATCGGCGATGGCACAGCCTATGTTGCCGGCGCCCAGAATGGCTACTTTTCGATTGGTTGAAGACATGTGCAGCAGTTGTTTTTATGATCAGATAGCAGAACCCTAAATCAACAAAAAAGCGAGGGATTATACCAATTATCTCTTTCAATGTAGTATTGAAAGCGCTTCTATAAAAAAGTGGCTTTCTATGCTATCTATTGTTGAAGGGGGAGAGGCGATTAACTAAACTGAAGGTTACTTAATTGTTAATCTAGCTGTCTGCCATGAGGGTATTGAAATTCGGAGGAAGTTCCGTCGGAACCCCCGATGCACTGGAGAAAGTGATCTCCATTATCACAAAATCAAAAGAGGAAGATGAATTGGCGGTTGTGGTCTCTGCATTTCGCGGAGTTACTGACCAGCTTCTGGTTATGTCTTCTCTCGCTTCGGAGGGAGATCTATCTTATAAAGATCACCTTCGGGAGATTGAGGAGCGCCATTATGATGCGATTCGGGCTTTGGTTCCGGCAAAGCATCAAAGTGATGTCATTACCAGTTTTAAACTCACTCTCAACGAGCTTGAGGATGTGCTGCAGGGAGTGGCGCTGATTCGTGAACTAACCCGTAAAACACTCGATTTTATTGTTGGGTTTGGCGAACGCTTCTCTGCACTCGTGCTTGCGGCAGCGCTGAGCAGCCGGCATGTGCCGGCCCAATTTACGGATACCCGACGTCTTATCAAGACAGACAACCAGTTTGGGGCGGCCAGGGTCAAAATTGCGGAGACCTACTCCAACCTGAAGGCCTATGCCGATAAGTCTCGCGGCAAGGTGATTGTAGCTACCGGCTTTATTGCATCCACAGAAAACAATGAATCTACGACGCTCGGCCGTGGTGGATCCGACTATACGGCTTCTCTTTTTGGTGCAGCAATGAATGCGGAGAGGGTGGAGATCTGGACCGATGTGGATGGGCTTATGACGGCCGATCCGCGAAAAGTGAGGCGTGCCTTTCCGGTTGCCAACGCCACCTACGAGGAGGCGATGGAGCTCTCCCATTTCGGGGCCAAGGTGATCTATCCGCCAACCATTCAGCCCGCGCTTAAATCGGGTGTTTTGATTGTGATCAAAAACACTTTCAACCCGGATCAGCCCGGCACGATGATAAGGGATAAGGCAGACTATAAACCCGGCATGATCCGCGGTATCTCTTCAATTGATAATATTTCGCTGATTACGATTAAGGGAAGCGGTATGATCGGTATAAGCGGTGTGGCATCCAGAATGTTTACCGCCCTTGCCAGAGAGGGGATCAACATCATTCTGATTACGCAGTCTTCATCTGAACATACGGTAACGCTTGCGGTGCTGCCTCATCAGGCCGATGTGGCCCGATTGTCCATTCAAAACGAGTTCAGGACAGAGCTGAACGAAGATCTGATTGATGAGATCAAAATTGAAAGGGATCTCTCAGTGGTAGCCGTTGTGGGAGGCAATATGAGGCGTATACCCGGAATTGCCGGCAGGGTATTCAATGCTCTTGGACGTAATGGAATCAACATTGTGGCGATAGCGCAGGGCTCTTCGGAGAGGAATATCTCCTTTGTTGTGGATAAGAAGAATGAGAAAAAAGCGCTCAATACACTACACGATGCATTTTTCCTGGCCGGAGTGAAGAGTGTGAACCTCTATATGGTTGGGGTTGGACTCATTGGAGGAACACTGCTCGACATTCTGACCGAGCAGTCTGAAAGCCTTTATAAAGAGTATCAGATCGATATCAACCTGAAGGGTGTGGCGAATAGCCGCAAGATGGTCATTGATGAAGCCGGAATTTCCCTCAAGGAGTGGAGAGAGAGATTGGAGAAAGGAGAGGATGATATGGACCTTCCCGGTTTTGTTGAGCAGATGGCGGAGATGAACCTTCCGAACTCCATCTTTATCGACTGTACAGCCAGTACCGATATTCAGAAAGTGTATGAGGAGGTGCTCTCAAAAAGCATCTCAATCGTTACACCCAACAAGAAGGCGAACTCCTCATCGCAGGAGCTGTTTGATCGTCTTCAGAAAACGGCAGACCGCCATAACTGTGCCTTTCGCTACGAAACCAACGTGGGTGCCGGACTTCCGCTGATCGGGACCATGAATGAAATGGTTACCACCGGCGACAGGGTAGACCGGATTGAGGGGGTTCTCTCCGGTACGTTGAGCTACATCTTTAACAACTATGATGGCTCAACCCCGTTCAGTGAAGTGGTGAAGCAGGCCCGGGAGAAAGGGTATACGGAGCCGGACCCGCGGGAAGACCTCAACGGGTTTGATGTGGGCAGAAAACTGCTGATTCTTGCCAGAGTGGCCGGTTTCAAGCTGGAGTTTGAGGATGTTGAGATCCAGAACCTGGTGCCGAAAGGAGCGAGGAATGGGGGCAGTGTAGAGGAGTTTTTTGATAAACTTTCGGAATATGATCATGAATTTGAGCTACTCCTAAAGGAGGCTGCCAAAGAGGGGAAGAAGCTCTGCTATATCGCCAAATTTGAAAATGGGAAACCGAGGGTTGCTCTGGAGCAGATTGGCAGTGATCACCCTTTTTATAATCTTTCAGGAAGCGATAATATCATTGCGCTCTATACCCGCCACTACAACGAAAACCCAATGGTGATACAGGGTCCGGGTGCAGGGGCAAATGTGACTGCAGGCGGAATCATTGCGGATATTCTGCGTGTCACCAACACCAAGGCAACCAGTAATTCGGGGTCGTAAAGGATGGGGAAAAGTCAACGTACGTTTGTAAAGGCGTTTGCACCGGCTACGGTAGCCAATGTGGGATGTGGCTTCGATGTGCTCGGTTTTGCCATTCACGGACCGGGAGACTCCGTGTCGGCAACCCTGAGTGATAAGGCAGGCGTTCGGATTGTATCGATTACCGGTGAGGATGGTAAACTACCCTATGAGACAGAGAAAAATACAGCCGGTCTCTCCGTTCTCTCCCTTCTGAAAAAGGCGGGAAAAGAGCATATCGGCATAGAGCTTAGAATCGAAAAGAAGATGCCGCTGGGTAGCGGATTGGGGTCGAGTGCGGCAAGCTCCGCAGCAGCTGTTGCGGCCGTGAACCACCTTCTGGGGGAACCCTTTAGCCAGATGGAGCTCCTCCCGTTTGCTGTAGAGGGCGAACTCGCTGCCAGCGGAACTCCGCACGCAGACAATGTAGCGGCGGCGCTTCTTGGTGGATTTGTACTGGTGAAGGAGCACAATCCACCGGATGTGATTCCGCTTCCATCTCCGCCGGAGCTCTACTGCGTGGTAATACACCCCCATATCGAAATTCAGACGCGCAGAAGCCGGCAGATCTTGAAAAAAGAGGTGCTGCTGGAGAAGGCTATCAGACAGTGGGCCAACATGGGTGCACTTGTTGCGGGACTCTTTCGGGAAGATTACAGCCTGATTGGCCGCTCACTGCACGATGAAATTATTGAACCGGTGCGCTCGGTAATGATTCCCGGTTTTCAGGGAATGAAAAAGGGTGCGATGGAGGCCGGCGCTCTGGGCTGCTCCATATCAGGATCGGGCCCCTCACTCTTTGCGCTTACCAGAGGAGAGAGTGATGCCCACCGCGCAGGAGAAAAGATGGGCGATGTGTTGAAGGAGATTGGTCTGGAGTTCGACCTTCATCTTTCGGAGATCAACAGAAAAGGTGCTGTGATAGAGGAGGAACGATGAAATTCATCAGTACGTCAGGTAAAGCCGAACCGGTATCGTTTATGGAAGCGATGAGGCAGGGGTTGGCTCCCGATGGAGGACTCTACATGCCGGACCGGATGCCGAAAATGGATGATCAATTCTTTAAAAAGCCGGTACACAGATCCTTCGCAGAGATCGCGCTGGAGATGGCCAAGCCATATCTGGGTGATGAACTGAAGGAAGAAGCCCTGGGGTCGGTAGCAGAAGATGCGTTCAACTTTCCGCTGGAGCTTCGTGAGATAGAGCCCGGTTTCCATGTTCTGGAGCTTTTCCATGGGCCTACGCTTGCGTTCAAGGATTTTGGTGCCCGGTTTATGGCGAGGCTCTTTGCGGAAGACGCAAATAGTCGCGGAGAGAAAGTGACCATTCTGGTTGCTACTTCGGGCGATACGGGCAGTGCCGTTGCCGGCGGTTTTTATGATGTGCCTGGTGTAGAGGTGGTTGTCCTCTTTCCGAAAGGAAAAGTGAGCCCCCTGCAGCAGAAGCAGATGACAACCCTGGGAAAAAATATCACAGCCATCGAGATTGATGGGGTATTTGATGACTGCCAGAGATTGGTTAAACAGGCTTTCTCTGATAAAGAGCTGGCCAAAAAGATGCGGTTGAGCTCTGCCAACTCGATTAATATCGCCCGACTTCTTCCGCAGTCTTTCTACTATGGATGGGCCGCAAACCGGATCGGTTCAGCCAATAAAACCTCCTTCATCACTCCCAGCGGGAATTTTGGAAATCTTACCGGCGGTTTGATTGCGAAAGAGATGGGAGTGCCCCTTGAGAGGATTGTTGCTGCCACAAACAGCAACGATGTGGTACCTCGCTTTTTAGGGGGAGAGGAGTTCAGGCCGGGGCCGTCGGTGCAGACCATCTCCAATGCCATGGATGTGGGTGATCCCAGTAATTTTGTGCGGATGATGCACCTTTTTGAGGGCGATGCGGATCGTTTACGGAGAGAGATTCCGGGCTACAGCTATACAGATGAGGAGACGAGGAGGGCGATCAGGGAGGTGTATCAATCAATAGGGTATACGCTCTGTCCCCACACGGCGGTTGGCTACCTGGCAGCGAAACGGGATGCGCAAATCAGGGGAGGCAGAACTGAGCGGGTGATTCTTGGAACCGCACATCCGGTAAAGTTCAGGGAAGTAGTTGAACATGAGACGGGTGAGAAGATTCCGGTGCCTGACAGGCTGAAGAAGGTTCTTGAGAAAGAGGGTGTATTTCGTGAAATGAGGTCGGATTTCGAGGAATTCAGGCATTTTCTGATACAGGGTTAACATTTCTGCAAATCAGCCCGAAATGATACATTTCAGATGTCGTTAGAGTAGTGCATTACGGGCAACTTTCCCTAAGTAAGGTGCCTTATCGCGTGGAATACCTCTAATTTATAATAATTGATAAGTCATTACTCCTCAGAGGACTGCGGATAAATTCCGGGCGATATATTATTCTAATCCAATCGCTCTTGGCAGGACAAAAAACTTTTTTATATTACTAACGCATTAAATAATTCTGCTCCGAATGGTAAAGTTGGATGAAATTGACAGGCAGATCCTTGAGCATCTGCAGGAAAATGGCCGTATCACCAATAATGAACTTGCCAAGCGTGTTGGGTTGACAACAACCCCAACGCTGGAGCGGGTTAAGCGATTGGAGCGGGAAGGTGTAATAAAGGGCTACACGGCCGTGATTGACAGAGACAAAGTGGGGCAGGGCCTCACCGTTCTCTGCAATATCAAGTTATCCGTCCACCAAATGGGTGAGATGGTTGAGTTTTCAAAACATATTGCCGGTGTGCCGGAGATTCTGGCCTGTTATAACACCACCGGTGAGTATGACTATCTGCTTCATGCGGTAGTTGAAAACACAAAGGCATACGAAAAGTTTTTGCGTGAAAAGTTAACGCGTATTCCCGGTGTGGAGAGAATTCACACCAGTATTGTCCTGGCTGTTCAGAAAGAAATGACGAAGATTAAAGTGCATGAAACGAATGAAAGTGAAAAATAGAGCTGTTTCGATGGAGAGCGTCTGTGCCCAGGCTGATCATCCTGAGATGGATCCGTATGGGTCTCATACAATGCCGCTCTATCAGACATCGACATTCAAATTCAAGGATGTTGAGGCAGGTCGACGCTTTTTTGCCCATGAAGCAGGAGGGGCCACGCACAGCTACTCCAGGCTCGGTAACCCCACCGTTCAGCAGGTTGAGCGCACTCTTGCGGCGATGGAGACCATCGACATGGAAAATGAGGGCGAGGCGATGCTCTTTGGCTCCGGAATGGCTGCCATCACAACCGGTATTATGGCTTTGGCTGCCGGCAAGCGTGTACTTGCCCAGGAAGCTCTCTATGGATGCACATCACAGTTTCTACAGGAAGATGCTCCCCGGTTTAACATTCGTGTGACGAACATTGATCCAAACGATCTGATCTCTGTTCAAAAAGCTCTTTCAGAGCATGACGACGTTGGGCTGGTCTATCTTGAAAGTATTGCAAATCCAACGATGAGGGTTTGCGACCTGCAGGCCATTACCGATATGGCTCATCGTCACGGGGCCCTCGTAATGGTAGACAACACCTTTGCAACACCATATCATATCCGTCCGCTCAATTTTGGGGTGGATCTGGTTGCTTACTCCACAACGAAGTACCTGAACGGGCACGGTACGGTTATTGGCGGAGCTCTAACAGCAGAAAAGGGTTTCTTTGAGGCAACGGAACTTCCTGTATTCAGAAAGAATTTTGGTGGTGTATCCGGTCCCTTTGATGCATGGCTCACACTGATGGGTTTGAAGACGTTCCCGCTCAGGATGAAGCAGCATAATGAAAATACAAGGGTGGTGGCAGACTATCTCTCCACGCATCCTAAAATCAGCCGTTACTGGTATCCGGGTCACCCAAGCCATCCCGATGCAGAAATTATCGATCGCCATCTGGTGAACGGCTATGGCGGGATGATTGCTTTCGAACTGATCGGAGGCATGCAGGCCGGAGTAGAGATGATGAATCGTGTGAAGTTCTGCACGCTTGCCGTCAGTCTTGGAACGGTAGATACTCTTATTCAGCACCCTGCGTCGATGACCCACTCTGTGGTCAAGCCGGAGATCCGGCAGAAGGCAGGGATTACCGATGGTCTGGTGAGGCTTTCGGTGGGAATTGAATCGCCCGAAGATATTATTGACGACCTTGAACAGGCTTTATCGTAGCAGTTAGTGAGGGGTGTGGAACAGCGCCTCTCACTATTTTTTTCTTTCAAAAACGGTTTCAATTGACCGCTCCTGCCCCTATTTTTCGGCCTTTTGAACCAAACAGAAGGCATGACGAAGCCCGCCTATATCTATTTCGATCTCGATAACACGCTGCTCAACCACTCATCGGCAGAAAGTGCGGCACAAAAGGAGATATTCGAATCATTTCAAGAGCTGCAGGATGCACCATACACAAAATGGATCGAGACCTACCGAACGGTGAACCACCATTTATGGGAGCTTTATCAGAAAGGGGAGGTTGATCGCCATCAGCTGCAGCGCCGCCGTTTTTTTGATAGCATGGACCGGCTGGGGC